>JANXUU010000146.1 GCA_025356055.1 Sphingomonas sp.
CTCGGGCTCACCTTCGACGATGTCCTGCTCCAGCCGCTCGCCTCGAGCGTGCTCCCGAGCCAGGCGAACACCGCGACCTTCCTTACCCGCGAGATCCCGCTGGCGATCCCGTTGCTCTCCGCCGCGATGGACACAGTGACCGGGACCGACATGGCGATTGCGCTCGCCCAGCTCGGCGGGATCGGCGTGCTTCACCGCAATTTCGACGTGGAGGATCAGGCCGCCGCGGTCCGCGCGGTCAAGCGGTTCGAAAGCGGGATGGTCGTCAACCCGATCACCATGACTCCCGACCAGACGCTCGCCGACGCGCTCGACCTGATGAAGATGCACCGCATTTCGGGCATCCCGGTGGTCGAAAAATCGGGCAAGCTGGTCGGAATCTTGACTAACCGCGACGTCCGCTTCGCCGAAAATCCGCGCCAGCCGGTCAGCGAGCTGATGACCAAGGACAATCTCGCCACAGTCCCGCTCGGCACCGGCCAGGAAGCAGCGCGGCGGATTCTCCACCAGCGGCGGATCGAGAAATTGCTCGTCGTTGACGCGGCCAACCATTGTGTTGGCCTGATCACCGTCAAGGACATCGAAAAGGCCGTCGCCTCTCCGAATGCCACCAAGGACGCCGAAGGCCGCTTGCGCGTGGCCGCTGCAAGCACGGTCGGCGACGCCGGCTTCGCGCGCTCGGAAGCGCTGATCGATGCCGGCTGCGACTGCATCGTCATCGACACCGCGCACGGCCACAACATCGACGTCGCGAGGGCGGTCGACCGGGTGAAGAAGCTGTCGAACACGACCCAGGTCGTCGCCGGCAACGTCGCCACCGCCGACGCCGCCAAGGCGCTCGCCGACGCGGGTGCCGATGCGATCAAGGTCGGCATTGGCCCGGGGTCGATCTGCACGACGCGGATCGTCGCCGGGGTCGGCGTGCCCCAGCTGACCGCGATCATGAACGCTGCCTCGGCTGCGGCCACGATGGGCATTCCGGTCATCGCTGACGGCGGCATCCGCACCTCGGGTGATATCGCCAAGGCGCTCGCCGCCGGGGCATCGACCGCGATGGTCGGCTCACTCCTCGCCGGTACCGCCGAGGCGCCGGGCGATACATTTCTTTATCAGGGCCGCGCCTACAAGGCGTACCGCGGGATGGGCAGCGTCGGCGCAATGGCGCGCGGATCGGCTGACCGCTATTTCCAGCAGGATATCAAGGACCAGCTGAAACTCGTCCCCGAAGGGATCGAAGGCCAGGTGGCATTCAAGGGTCCGGTGCGAGACATCGTCCACCAGCTGGTCGGCGGAGTGAAGGCGGCAATGGGCTACACCGGCTCGCCGACGATCGCAGACCTCCAGAGCCGCGCGCAATTTGTCCGCATCACCAACGCGGGGCTCAGCGAAAGCCACGTCCACGACGTATCGATCACGCGAGAAGCGCCCAATTATCCGACACGATAACCGCGCTCCGCTCGCTTGGCGACACGCCGCGACATCCGATTTTACTGTCCTACGCGCCCCTATTTCGCGCATGGGCTTGGCGATGAAGTTCTCACCCACCAGTCTGGTTCCCACCGGCGTCGCCACCGGACCCGGTCCGGTCGCGCGCAAACCTCGCCACACTGTCAACCGTGTCCAAAACTCCACCGCGGACGCCGCTCGATGACCCCGTCGGCGCGAGTCCAGGCGGCAATCGAGCTGCTCGACGAAGTGATCGCCTCGGCGCGCGATGACGGCCCGCCCGCCGACGCGATCGTCGCGGCTTACTTCAAGACTCGTCGGTACGCCGGATCAAAAGACCGCCGCGCGGTGCGCGAGCTCGTGTTCCGCGCCATCCGCCGTTCGGCCGAGATCCCCGTCAGCGGCCGCTCGGCGATGCTCGGCCTGTCGGCCGACGATCGCGAGATTCTCGACAGCTTCACCGGACCGCCGCACGGCCCCGATCCTGTTATCAAGGGCGAGAAGCGGGCACCAGTGAGCCTTATTCCGCCATGGATCGAACGCGAACTGTCCCCGCTGGTCACTCGCGACGAATGGCCGGCGCTCGTACTACGCGCGCCGCTCGACATCCGCGTCAACGCTGCCCGCACGACCCGCGAAGCAATCGCCGAGGCCTTTCCAGGCGCCGAACCGACACCGCTCAGCCCGTGGGGACTGCGCCTTCTGCCCGATACTCGTGTCGACCAAAGCGAGGCCTTGGCGGAAGGCTTGGTGGAGGTCCAGGACGAGGGCAGCCAGCTGATCGCGCTCGCTTGCGCCGCCAAGCCCGGAATGCGCATCATCGACCTGTGCGCAGGCGCAGGGGGCAAGTCTCTCGCGCTGGCTTCGGCCGTTTCGAACGGCGCCGAGATCATCGCCTGCGACACCAACCGCCAGCGCCTGTCAAAATTGCCCCAACGGGCCGATCGCGCCGGGGCGACCATCACCACCCGCCTGCTCGACGCTCCGCGCGAAGCCGAGGCGCTCATCGCGTTGCGCGGAAGCGCCGACATCGTGCTCGTCGATGCGCCCTGCTCGGGCAGCGGGACTTGGCGGCGAAGCCCGGAAGGGCGCTGGCGCCTGACCGCAGATCGACTTGCCCGCGTCATCGCGCTCCAGGTGCGCGTGCTCGATCTTGCCGCGCCATTGGTCAAGCCTGGCGGCGCGCTGGTCTATGCGGTCTGCTCGCTGCTCGGTCGCGAGGGCATGGATCAGGTGGCAAGCTTCTTAGGGCGCCATTCAGGATGGAGCGTGCAAGATCCCTTTACCGACATTGGACGGCTCGATGGGGCGGGGCGCTTGCTTACCCCCGGTCACGATATGACCGATGGATTTTTCGTCGCGCGGCTTGTCCGCTCGTGATACGCAGCGTTGCTGTAATGGAGAGATTGATGGCTAAGCGGTTGATGCTGTTGACGTTGGCACTCACGGGCATGGCGACCGCGCCGTTGTCGGCACAAAAGCCCGACGACCAGATCGCACCGCTGTCGATCCAGCTGCAGAAACAGGGCGAAGCTTCGTTAACGGCTGGCAATTTCACGTCCGCCGACGACGTGCTCGAAACCGCGCTCGCGGTCGACCCGCGCAACCGCGCCGCCTTCATCGACCTCGCCCGCGTCGCAACCCGCCAGAAACTGTTCGGCAAGGCCGTGCGCTTTGCCAACAAGGCGCTCGCACTCGAGCCCAACGATCGCGACGCGCTCGCCGTCCAGGGCGTTGCAATGGTCGAGCTTGGCGCGACGCCGCGCGCGCAGCAGAACCTTACCAAGCTTCAGTCGCTATGCGGAAAGGCTTGCCCGCAAGTTTCTGAACTCGGCGCCGCGATCACGCGAGGACCGAGCCCGGCACCCGCCAAGCCAGTTTCGGTTTCGAAGAAATAGCCGCTGGCCAGCGCTGCTATTGAGAAATGGTGGACGCACTTGGGCTCGAACCAAGGACCCGCTGATTAAGAGTCAGCTGCTCTACCAACTGAGCTATGCGTCCCCAAAATCGGGGTTGCCGAATGGCAATGCCGGAAGGCCATCGCGGCGTCCTGCGGGCGGGCCTCTAACAAGCGCGGTCCGCCCGCGCAAGGCTATTCGAGCCGGGATTGCGTGCGCTGCTGCCGCTCGAGCGCCATCAGGATGCCGAGGCAGATCATGACTGTCATCACCGCCGACCCGCCGAAGCTGACGAGCGGGAGCGGGACGCCGACTACGGGGGCCAATCCCATGACCATCATCAGGTTGATCGTGACGTAGAAGAAGATCGTCATCGACAGACCGGCGGCGGCAAGCTGCGCAAAGCGCGACTTGGCGTTGGTGCTGACCCTCATTCCCCATCGAATAATCATGCCGAAGGCGAGTATCAAAAGTATGCCCCCGACCAGCCCCCATTCTTCAGCCATCGTCGCAAAGACAAAGTCGGTGTGGCCTTCGGGGAGATAGTCGAGGTGGCTCTGGCTACCCTGAAGAAAGCCCTTGCCCCAGATGCCGCCTGAACCGATCGCGATCTTCGACTGGCTGATGTGATATCCGGCGCCAAGCGGATCGCTCTCCGGGTCCATGAAGATGAACACCCGCTTGCGCTGGTAATCGTGCATGGAGTGGAAGGCGATTGGCGCCGCCGCGGCGAGCAGCGCTCCGCTGCCGAGGAAGAGATAAAGTGGCAGCCCGGCAAGGAACATCACCGTGATCCCGCACAGAAGCACCATGATGCAGGTGCCAAGGTCGGGCTGGATGAGGATCAGGAAGGCAGGCACGCCAAGCAGCGTCAACGCCGGCCAGATCGCGCGCCACTTGCGAATCTCTCCTGTTGGCAGAAGCTCGTAGAAGCGGGCCAGCGTGAGGACGATCGCGGGCTTCATGAACTCGGACGGCTGGAGACGGATCGGGCCTAGCTCAAGCCAGCGTTGGGCGCCCTTCTTCACGAGGCCGAGCGCCTCGACCCCGATGAGCATGACGATGATCAACGCGAAGATCGGGAAGGTCGCGGCCTTGATCGTCGCTTCCTTGAGCCCCGACATGGCGATGGCTAGGCCAAGGAACAACAGGAACACGATCGCTTGCTTGATCGCCCAAGGATGAATCGACCCGCCCGCCGCCGAATAGAGCACCACCAGACCGAAGCCGGCGATCATGCTGACCATGAAAATCAGTCGCCACGGCAACTTCGCCAACGGTCGCGGGATGATCGTTGAGCCGATCACCTAACCGGCACGCATAATTGCGGGGCCGATCATGCCTTCTTGTCGCTGAGCGGTAGTCCGTTCGCCGAGCGCCACGCCCTGGTTTTGGCGGCGATGCGCTGGTCGAGTGAGCCGCCTATGCTCGATTCGAACGCATCGAGCGCGGCCAGGCCCTTTTGTTTGTCGAACAGATAGAGCAACGTGTCGCGGATGATTGGGGCGGCGACCTGCGCGCCGAAGCCGCCATGCTCGATCACCGCCGCCGCGCAATATTTGGGCTGCTCGACCGGAGCGAAGGCGACGAACAGCGAGTGATCGCGTATCTTCCAGTTGAGGCTCTCGTTCGAGCGAACCCCGCCTGAGTTGCGCTCGCCCATGCTGATGCGGCGGACCTGCGCGGTGCCAGTCTTCCCCGCCATCTGGATGTTATCGAGCGGCAGCTTCGCGGCACCCGCGGTCCCGACGCCCGAATTGACGACACCACCCATCGCCTCGCGCACGAAAACGAGATGCTCGGGCGTGACCGAAAGCGGGGGCGGGGGGAGCGTGCGCTGCCCGGCGACCAGCCGCGGCTGGATGACATGACCACTGGCGATCCGTCCCGCCATCACCGCCAGCTGAAGCGGATTGACCAGCACGTTGCCCTGGCCGATCGACATGTTGATCGTGTCGTAAACCTCCCACTTGCGATGCGAGTGCTTCATCAGCCACTCGGGATCGGGGACGGTGCCGAAGCGCTGCGACGAAAAGGGCAGGTCAAACTTTTCGCCGAACCCCATCTGGCGTGCCATCGGGGCGATTACCTCGACGCCCGCACGGCGCGCCATCTCGTAAAAATAAATATCGCAGCTCTTCATGATGGCATCGGCCATCGCGACCGATCCGTGGCGTTTGTCGCAGTGGAAGATAGCGTTGCCGACCCGATAAGAGCCAGCGCAGAAGACGCGCTCTGACGGCCTGATCCCGGACTTGAGCAGTGCAAGGCTCATCAGTGGTTTGATCGTCGAGCCCGATGGATAAAGGCTCTCGGTGACCTTGTCGACGAGTGGCAGATGGTCGTTTTCCGAAAGCATTCGCCACTCGTTGCGGCTGATCCCGTCGGAGAAGTTGTTCGGGTCGAACGACGGCATCGAGGGCATCGCGAGGATATCGCCGGTCGCGACGTCAAGCACTACGACCGAACCGGATTGATCGCCGATGCGCCGCGCCGCGAACTGGTGGAGGTCGGTATCTATCGTCAGTTTGACGGTGCCGCCGCTACGGTCGGGCTTGGGGTCGAGCTCTTTGACCAGCTTGCCCTTCGCGGTAACTTCGACCCGCTGGCCACCGGGCTGGCCGCGCAAGGTCGGTTCCATCACCTGCTCGAGACCTTCTTTGCCGATTTTAACGCCAGGAATGATGAGCAGCGGATTCTTGTTCTCGCGCTCATATTCCTTGGCGGAGGCCGCGCCGACATAGCCGATTAGCTGGCCGACCGCAGAACCGCCGGGATAGGATCGGGCAAACCCGCGCGACGCCGCAACTCCGGCGAGCTCGCTCTGACGAACGGTCACCGCAGCATATTTTTCATAGGGGATGTTGTCGGCAACCGAGACTGGCTTGAAGCCGCGCGCGTCATCGAGTTCGCCGTTGATGCGATCGACTTCGTCGGGCGACAGCGACAGGAGCGCGGCGAGGTTGGTGACGATCATCAGCCGGTCGACGATCTGCTGCGGAATCAAATCGACACGGAAGCTCGAGCGATTGATCGCGATCGGCTTGCCATTGCGGTCGACGATCCAGCCGCGGCGCGGCGGCACCGGAATGAGTTGGACGCGATTACTCTCGGAAAGTAGCTGATATTTTTCGTTCTGCGCGATTGCGAGAAAGGCCATTCGACCTGCGAGTAGCGCGCCGAATGCCCCCTGTGCGCCGCCGACGAACAGCATCCGCCGCGAGAAGCTGAGCGATTGGTGTGCGCTGGTGATCCGCTGCCACTTGCTCATCGCCCCAACCGCCAGCGGTCGATGTGGCTGGCAATGCCGGCGACGAGTGGGAAGGCAACCATGCTGAGCAGCGCGGTTGGCAGCATCGCGCTGAATGGCACATGAGCGCCACCCCACGCCGCGACCCGCCAGATCAACCAAATTTCACCGAGAATGAGCAGCACTGCGATTAGCCACTCAATCCAATAGTCGCGCCACAGCGTTCGCCCGTCGGCCAGATCAAGCAGCAGCATAGCGAGCGGCCAAAGGGTGATCGACTGGCCGATCGGCGATCCGGTGACGAGATCGTTAACGAAGCCGAGCGGCGCCGCCCACCACGCCGGCCACGGGTCAGCGCGAAGCAGTCGCCAGGCTATTAGCATGAGGAAACCGAAGTCGGGGCCCCAGCCCGCGCTTGAGACAATCGGCAGCACCGAGACGAACGAGCCCACAACAACCGACACAGCGGGCGCGAGCAGCGCGCCACGGCGCGGCCCTTGCCCGATCGCGCCAGATCGCTGCTGAAGCGCCGAGCGGACCATCAGGGCTTCGCCGTGAGTTTCTTGGGTGCGGGTGGCGGTGGCGGCGGCTGCTCGGCGAGTGGCTCAAACGGTCGTTCAACGATCGCAAAGCTCGAGCTCGAAGGATCGGCGAGCGGGATGGCTATTGCACCATCATCGTCGAGCCGGATGATCTTCGCCACCGGCACCAGCGGCGGATAAATACCGCCGGTTCCCGAGGTCATCAACAAGTCCCCGATCCGGAACGGGTTGCGCCCCACCTCAAGCGGACGGATGTCGAGTGTCCCGTCGCCGCGCCCAGTCGATATCGCGGGGCGGCCGCCGCGAAGCAGCCGCGCGGGGACGATGCTGGCGCGGTCGCTGATTAGCAGAATGCGGCTGGCAAAGCGCCCGACCTCGGCTACGCGTCCGACCAGCCCGGCATTCGTGCGCACCGGCATGCCCACCGAGACGCCATCGCCACTCCCCGCCGACAGTACGGCAAAGCGTCGCGGGCTCTCAAAGCTTGAACCGACGATCCGTCCGGTGGCCACCGCCTCGCGGCTATGCTCGCGAAGCTGGAGCACAGCTTTGAGTTGGGCATTCTCAAGCTGTATCGCCTCGGCCTCGATCATTCGCTGAAGCATTGCGCGGTTGTCGTGACGCAACTGGTCGTTCTGCCGCGCCGCATCCCAATAATCGCCCGCACCGCTAGTCAGCCCCCTGACCGTCATCGTAACCGAGCGCATCGACCCGGTGATCGGCGCAGTAATATCGAGGGCAGCGCCTCGCACCGCCGCATAGCTCGACGGTGCCACCAAGGACGAGACGAGCATGATCAGACCGACGACGATCCCTGCGATGGTCGCGATGAGCGTAAAGAACAGCCCATATTGCGCTCGCCGCGACCAGCCGGGCCGCGCCCCTGCTGGTGGCGCCACCATTGCTCCGGTCCCTTACGCAGTCTGGAGGACACCGCGGAACTGCTCTTCCTCAAGCGCGCGGCCGGTACCGAGCGCGACGCAGGTCAGCGGATCCTCGGCGACCGTCACGGGCAGGCCGGTTTCGTCTCGCAGCACTTCGTCGAGCCCCTGGAGAAGCGCACCGCCACCGGTCAGCACGATACCCTGATCGCAGATGTCGGCGGCAAGTTCGGGCGCGGTATTTTCAAGCGCGATCCGCACGCCCTCGACGATCGTGCCGACCGGCTCGGACAACGCCTCTGCAATCTGGCCCTGATTGATCGAGATTTCCTTGGGGACCCCATTGACGAGATCGCGGCCCTTGATGTGGACGGTCTTGCCAATGCCATCGACCGGCGGCTTGGCGATGCCGACTTCCTTCTTGATCCGCTCCGCCGTAGCTTCGCCGATCAGGAGGTTGTGATTGCGGCGGACGTAAGACGAGATCGCCTCGTCCATCTTGTCGCCGCCGACCCGCACCGACGTGGTGTAAGCCAGCCCGCGCAATGACAGCACCGCAACTTCAGTCGTGCCGCCGCCGATATCGACGACCATCGACCCGATCGGTTCGGTTACCGGCATGTCGGCGCCGATCGCGGCGGCCATCGGCTCCTCGATCAGATAAACTTGGCTCGCCCCGGCGTTTGAAGCGGCATCGCGGATCGCGCGGCGCTCGACGCTGGTTGATCCCGACGGCACGCAGATCACGATCTCGGGGAAGCGCCAGGCGCGCATCTTGCCGCCGTGGACCTTGTGGATGAAGTGCTTGATCATCTGCTCGGCCACGTCGATGTCGGCGATAACCCCGTCGCGTAGAGGACGGATCGCCTCGATCTGATCGGGCGTCTTGCCCATCATCAGCTTGGCGTCGTTACCGACCGCCTTCACCTTCTTGACCCCATTAATGGTCTCGATCGCGACCACCGAGGGTTCGTTCAGGACAATCCCGCGACCTCGCACATAGACCAATGTATTGGCCGTGCCGAGGTCGATCGCCATGTCGTGCGACATCCACTTGAACCAGCGCGTCCAGAACATTCACGTCTCTTTCGAGTGTCTTGGCGAAGGGCGGCGTGCCATTTACCGTTGTTTAAACAGATCCCGTTGAAAGCACGCTTTATTCTAGACGAAATCAGCGCTTCGCGAGAGCCTCCCGCTTGGGCTATCATTCGCTAACATGTCAATAAGAAGGCTTCCCTCCGGACTGATCGACCGCATCGCCGCGGGCGAGGTCGTCGAGCGCCCGGCGAGCGCGCTCAAGGAGCTGATTGAAAATGCGCTCGACGCCGGCGCGGCGACAATCGTGATTCGTCTCTCGGCGGGCGGTCTCGACCTGGTCGAAGTCAGCGACGACGGATCGGGAATGCGTGCATCCGAAATGGTGCTTGCGCTCGAGCGGCATGCAACGTCGAAATTGCCCGACGAACATATCGAGGATGTCGCGAGCTTCGGCTTTCGCGGCGAGGCATTGCCGTCGATCGCCAGCGTTTCGCGCCTGACGCTCGAAAGTCGCGAGCGCGGGGCAGGCCAGGGCTGGCGAATTGCCATTGACCACGGGGCGGTGGCAGGGGAGGGTCCAGTGGCGGTCCCCCCGGGGACGCGAGTGCGGGTTGAGGGATTGTTCGACAAGGTCCCCGCTCGACGCAAGTTTCTGCGCTCTCCTCGCGCCGAATATGCCGCCTGCGTCGATGTCGTGAAGCGGCTTGCGCTCGCCCGGCCCGATGTCGGCTTCCGCATGGAAAATGACGGGCGCCGGTCGATCTCGGTGCAGGCGAGCGATGCGCCAGCCCGCGTGGCGGCGCTGCTCGACCCGGGTCTCGAACGGCACGGTGTGGGTATTGACCATGTTCGCGAGCGGATGCGCTTGACCGGGGTCGTAAGCCTGCCGACCTTCAACCGCGGCATGGCGGATCAGCAGTATCTTTTCGTCAATTCGCGCCCGGTCAAGGACCGTCTGCTCGTCGGAGCCATGCGTGCCGCCTATCGCGACCTGCTCGCCCGCGATCGTCACCCGGTCGCGGCCTTGTTCGTCGACGTTCCGGGGAGCGAGGTCGACATCAACGTTCATCCCGCCAAGACCGAAGTCCGCTTCCGCGATCCGGCCGCGGTGCGCGGGCTGATCGTCGGGGGACTGAGGCAGGCGCTCGAGACAGCCGGCCACCGCAGCGCCGCGCGCGAGCAAATGGCGGCACCGTTACAATGGACGACAAGCGCCGATCGTCGTCCCGGTCGACCGGAGAGCTGGGCTCCCTCGCCTCCCGGAACCACGGCCTTCGCCCGGACAATCCTTCGGGAAGCGCGCCTCGACTTCGGCCAGATCGCCCCCGCCGCCCGCGCAGAACCCGCCACTGCGCCAGTCCCCGCCCACCCCCTCGGCGTCGCGCGCGGCCAAGTCGCCCAAACCTATATCGTCGCCGAGGCCGAAGACGGCCTTATCATCGTCGACCAACATGCCGCGCATGAGCGGCTCGTCCTCGAACGGATGCGCGCCGCCCGCATCGACGGCGAAGTCGCGCGCCAGGTGCTGCTGATTGCCGAGACAGTCGAACTCGACGAGGTCGATTGCGACCGGCTTGAGGAGGCAGCTTCGGGCCTCTCCGACCTAGGCCTGGACATCGAGCGCTTCGGTCCGTCCGCGATGCTCGTCCGCGCTGTCCCTGCGGCACTCGGTAAGCCAGACGTCGCCGCGCTCCTAGCCGATCTCGCCGCCGAAATCGCCGAGCTTGGCGGCGCGGTCTCGCTGCGCGACCGGCTCGATCTGGTCGCTGCGACCATCGCCTGCCACGGCTCCGTTCGGGCCGGGCGCGTGTTATCGGTCGCCGAGATGAACGCGCTGCTTCGCGAAATGGAGGTCACCCCCAACTCGGGCCAGTGCAACCACGGCCGCCCCACTTGGGTAAAGCTGGCGCACGGCGACATCGAGCGATTGTTCGGGCGGCGCTGAAATTGCGTTTAAGTCCCGTTTGATTATGAAATATTAATATTCGATGCTCTATCTGGGGTTCGGTCGAGGCTTGGTCAACGGATTGAGACGATGGAACAGCTGATCTATATCTCCACTTCGCACACCGAGCCGGCGCTCAACGTGGTTCACGACATCTTGGCGGTCTCTCGCCGCAACAATCGCGCCGACGATCTGACCGGGCTGCTGATCGTCGGTGGGCGACGCTTTCTCCAAGTGCTTGAAGGACCTCGTACATCGCTCGACGCGACATATCGCCGTATTGCCGCCGATGACCGCCATTTCGCGATGGTCAAGCTTAGTAGAAAGCTAATTACCAAGCGAAGCTTTCCGGATTGGGAAATGGGGTATCATCAAGGCGCCGGTGGCGGACTCGTCGAAATCGTCGAGCGGCTGAGCGAGCCGGTCGATGATCCGTGCTTGCGCGCCGAGATCCGGGGATTCGCGCAGCTGCACAGCAAGGCCGCCTAGTCGTTCGCCAGAGCCGTGCGTGCTGCCTCGACCGTGGCGGTGCGGGCGGCGCGCCGGGCCTGGTTGAGCAACGGATAGCCAGTGTTCGCCTCGATCGACAAATTGCGTGCGAACGCACCCGATCGTATTTCGGCGAGGATGGCCCGCATGGTGTCGCGCACTCGGTCGTCGACGATCCGCGCGCCGCCCAGCACCGCTCCCAGTTCGGCGGTGTTGCTGATCGCCTCACGCATGCCGGAGAGGCCGCGTGCTTCGACCAGTTCGGCGAGAAGCTTCAGTTCGCCGACGCACTCGAGGTAGGCGACGTGCGCCGAGATACCGCCCTCGACCAACGTCTCGAACCCGGCTTCGAGGATGGCCGGGACCGCGCCCCACACCACCGCCGCCTCGTTGAACAGGTCGGCTTCGCACTCCTCGGCAAAGGTCGAGGCGATGAGGCCGGCGCGGCCGCAGCCGATCGACCGGCCATAGGCCTTGGCAATGTCTGCGGCTTGGCCGGTGGCATCCTGTGCAACGGCCCACAACCCGACCATGCCGCGACCTTCCTCGAACAACGAGCGGAGCGCGGAGCCGGGGCCCTTGGGCGCGACCATGAACACGTCGAGATCGGGCCGCGGGACGATCAGGCCGAAGCGGATGGCGAGGCCGTGGCTGAACCCGAGCGCGGCGCCGGAACGAAGGACGGGTTCGATCTCGGCATAGATTGCGGCGAGCGTTTCGTCGGGAGCAAGGAGCATGATTAGGTCAGCCCCAGTGGTCGCCTCTTGCGGGGAGGATGCGTTTTGGAGGCCGTCCGCAGCGACCTTGGCCACGCTGGCCGATCCTTCGCGGAGCCCAACCACAACGTCGAAGCCGCCATCGCGCAAGTTAAGCGCTTGGGCGCGGCCCTGGTTGCCGTAGCCAATGACCGCAATTCGCTTTCCGCCAAGCGGAGCGGGGTCGATATCGGCGTCGAGCAATCGGTCCATCGAGCGGGGCTAGTCCCGCGCGCCGAGCAAGGCCAGCGCTTCGGGCGTCGTTTGCAGGGTCAGTGGCTTGGTGAAGCGCGGCCAGTCGAGCGGCGGCTGGTTGGCGAACCAGGTGTATTGGCGCTTGGCATATCGCCGCGTGGCTTGGGCGCCGGCTTGATAGATGTGGCAAAGGTTAGGGCCAGAATTAATGGCTTGGCCAATCTCGCGCATCCCGATCGCGCGCATGACGGGGAGGTCGGGATTGAGCTTGCGGTCGAGCAGCGCGCGAACCTCTTGTTCCGCTCCGCCATCGAGCATGGCAGCGAAACGCTCGTCACAGCGACTATAGAGCCAATCGCGCGGGGGCAGCAATATCAATGGCTTAAGGGCTACCGTCGAGGCAATACCTCCGACCTTAAGCTCCTGCCACTTGCTGATTTGGCGATTAGTCGACCGGACCACCTCGAGCGCGCGCGCGATTCGACTGGTGTCGGCGGGTCCGATTTTGGCGGCCGAAACGGGATCGAGCGCTTCAAGCGCTGCGCGATTGTTGGCGACGCTCGCCGCGCGCACCTCGGAGCGAATCGCGGGGTCGATCGGGGGGATGGGAGCGATGCCGTCGAGCAGGGTGCGCAGATAGAGACCGGTCCCGCCGACAAGGATCGGAAGCCGACCCTCGGAGTGGATCGCCTCGATTTCCGCTTTCGCCATCGACGCCCATCGTGCCGCCGAACAAGGGTCGGCGCCGTCGAGCACGCCGTAGAGCCGGTGATCGGCGCGGGCGAGGTCGGCGGGGGTGGGGCGGGCGCTGACAATGTCGAGGTCGCGGTAAAGTTGCGCGCTGTCGGCGTTGACGATGACCCCGCCGCTACGTTCGGCAAAGGCTAGCGCAAGCCCCGACTTGCCGCTGGCCGTCGGACCGGCGATGAGCGCCAGCGGAGGACGCGTGACAGAATCGAGATCATTCACCGCGACGCTGATAGCAGCCGGGCGGCTCGACGACAGCCTGACGAATGCCGCGCTCGAGCGGATTGAGCGAGCTGGCCTTTCTGCCGAACCTTCGCATTGGATCGAGGCCAGATTCGCCCGCGACGTGATGATCGCCGGGGACCCAGTGAAAGCGCGCGACGCGCTGGCGGGTTGGGAGGGGGTGGACCTCCTGCCCCTAACCCAGGGTCCAAGACTGAAACGATTGTTCGTTGCAGACATGGATTCGACGATAATCGGGCAGGAATGCATCGACGAGCTGGCCGACTATGCCGGGGTCAAGCCGCAGGTTGCAGCGATCACCGAGCGGGCGATGCAGGGCGAGCTCGATTTCGCCGGTGCGCTTCGCGAACGAGTCGCGTTGCTTGCCGGGCTTGACGAGGCGGTGCTCGGGCGGTGCCTTGCCGAGCGGGTGCGGTCCAATCCTGGTGCCGGGACGCTCGTCGCGACGCTTTGTCATCATGGCGTGACGTGTCTGCTGGTGTCAGGCGGGTTCACTGCCTTTGCCGAGCCGATCGGCGCGATGCTCGGCTTCGACGCGGTGCGCGCCAACATACTGTCGCGGCGCGAGGGAAAGCTGAGCGGAACGGTCGAGGGGCCGATCGTCGATTCGCAAACCAAGCTGTTTGAACTCGAGCAGGCCCAAACGCGGCTCGGACTTCACCGCAACGCGACCATGGCGATCGGCGACGGAGCCAATGACAAGCCGATGGTCGAGGCGGCGGGGTGGGGCATCGCCTATCGCGCCAAGCCCGCGCTGGCGGCGGCAGCGGACGCTCGGCTCGATCACCACGGACT
Organism: Sphingomonas sp.; assembly: GCA_025356055.1. GTDB lineage: Bacteria > Pseudomonadota > Alphaproteobacteria > Sphingomonadales > Sphingomonadaceae > Sphingomicrobium. The sequence goes on from JANXUU010000146.1 coordinate 14,225, forward strand.
CGACGCGCTGCTGTGGGCAATGGGGCTGCCGCGCTCATCCTGGGCTGAAGTCTAGCGCGCGGGGACCGCGAAACAGGGTTGGCCGCGAGCCATGAGCAAGGCGCAGGTGCGGTTCGCTTCATCCTTGCTGGCAAACGGGCCCGCCTGCAGCCGCGTGACTGCGCCAACGGAGCTCAGGAACGGCCGCCGTCCAGCGAGGGAGCCGACGGCCAGCTTGCGAAACAGCGCTGCTGCTGCGGGGCGCTGCGAGAAGGCACCAAGCTGAATTCTCCAACCGCCAGCAGCGACTGGAATCGACGAAGCAAACGGGGGGGAAGGCGTCACTTTGGCAACGACGGGTAGTGGTGCAGGCCTGACCAGCGGCGCGGGCTGCGGCGACGACGGGGGCGGCGGTGCAACAATCTTGCCCGTCTTGCCGGCCAGCGCAAGCTTTCGCAGATGCTCGGGAATATCGCGATTCATCTCCGCCAGCGTCGACTTCGCTGGCCCGAGCCCCTGCGCCGCCGACCTCGAAACGTAAGAATAGGCGAGCAGGGGGTCGCGATTAGCCACTCCATCGCCATTGTAGAGCGCGGTCCCGTAAATCAGCTGCGCTCGCGCATCGCCCTTATCGGCAGACTTGCGCAGCCACGACATCGCAGCGCGCGAATAACCGTTCTGAAACAGCATCATGCCAAGCTGGGTCTGCGCGTCGACATGGCCGCCCCGCGCCGCACGCGTATACCAATCCTCGGCCGCGCCAAGATCGATCGGAATGCCGCGCCCGAGCCGATAAGCTTGGCCAAGATTGAACATCGCGTCGGCATTGCCGCGCGCCGCGAGCGGGCGCCACTGGCCGAGCGCGGCGGCATAATCGCCACGGCCAAATGCATCGATCCCCGCTTTAACGCTTTGCGCCGCTGCCGGAGCGACAAGCGCCAGAGCCGCCGCTACGATGATCGCACTGCCTGAATGCTTCCCCATCGGCACATCCTAGCCATCCCGCTGCCGCGCGCAACAAGGTCGGGCCGATGTTAACCAGACTTTAGGAGCTTTGCCCGCAGTTGATCGCCTGAACAGGTCGTCATCTGGACGAGGGGAAGAGAATGCGCGTTCTGGCAATGGCATCGCAGAAGGGCGGATCGGGCAAGACGACCCTGTCCGGGCATCTGGCGGTGCAAGCGCAGCTGGCCGGGGCTGGTCCCGTGTGCCTGATCGATATCGATCCGCAAGGGTCGCTCGCCGATTGGTGGAACGAGCGCGAGGCCGACATGCCGGCCTTTGCCCAGACCACCGTGGCGCGGCTTTCGGCCGATCTCGAGGTGCTGCGCCAGCAGGGCTTCCGCTTGGCCGTCATCGATACGCCCCCGGCAATTACCATGGCGATCCAGTCGGTTATCGCGGTCGCCGAACTGATCGTCATTCCGACCCGGCCGAGTCCGCACGATCTGCGCGCCGTCGGCGCCACGGTCGATCTGTGCGACCGTGCCGGCAAGCCATTGTTGTTCGTCGTCAATGGCGCGACGCCCAAAGCCAAGATCACCTATGAAGCCGCGGTGGCGCTGTCGCAGCACGGCACCGTTGCCCCGGTCACCCTTCACCACCGCACCGATTTCGCCGCCTCGATGATCGATGGCCGCACGGTCATGGAGGTCGACCCCAAGGGCCGCTCGGCCCGCGAAGTGGTCGAATTGTGGGATTATATCTCCGACCGACTCGAGAAAAATTTCCGTCGCACCGTGTTCGCCGCCCCCGGCGCCGGCCCGGTTGCCGCAGCATCGCCACGACCCGTCGGCGGCTTCGGTCGTCGCGTCGTTGGCCAGTAAGGGAGCGCGGACGATGGGCGAATCCAAGGCTTTTGCTTCCCTCTCCTCGGGACTGCTGGCGCGCAAAGGCGCGGCGCGGCCGGCGATGCGTCCCCAGGGCTTCGGCCAGCTGGGCGGTACGCTGGAAGATCTCGGCTGGAACGATATGGGCTTCGAAGCGCCCAAGCCCGCGCTGACGGCCGTGCGCGACGCCGACCATGATGCGTTCGGGGAAAGCCTTCCCGAGCCCGCGATCCGTCACCCGCTCGCCGGGCTGACCCCGATCGGCAATGTCGTCTCGCCGGTCCACGACCAGCAGGCCGAACTTGCCGACCGGTTCAAGGGCTATGACCTTGAGCCTGGCGAGGAGGAAGAGGAAGATTCGACCGCCGAGCCGCTTCACTTCACGCCGGCCGTGCCGGTCCTGCGCGAGCCCGCCAATGAGCAGGTCGTGGTCAAGTCCAAGACCGTCGCCAGGCGTGCGCCGACACCGCGGGCTGCGCCGGGGACAAAGGCAAAGGCTGCGTTCACGCTGCGACTAGACGCCGCGCGCCATCTCAAGCTGCGCCTGGCGTGTGCGGTGACGCGGCGATCGGCGCAGTTGCTGGTGACCGAAGCGCTCGACGAGATGCTCGCCGCCATGCCCGAGCTTGACGGCATGGCGGAGCGGGCGCCGCGCAAGATCAATTGACGTCGCGATGAAAATTCAGGGAGACGCATCATGAATTCGTCAGTTCGCTTCGGTACTGCGCTTCGTGCGGCTCTCTTCGTGATTACGCTCGGGGGTTGTGCAGCTCATGCACCGCGCACCACCTCGACCACGGTCGGCAAGGTCGATCCCGCCAACATCGGGCTTGCGACCCGCGCGCAGGTGGCATTGATGGCGGGCCAGACGGTCCAGGCGATCGACTTTGCCGAGCGCGCCGTCGCCGCGACGCCGACCGACGCCGGGTTCCGCATGGTGCTCGGCAATTCCTATTTCGCGGGTGGCCGCTTTGCCTCGGCCGAAGACGCCTATCGCGATTCGCTGACCCTCTCGGCTAGCCAGCCGCAAGTCGTGCTCAAGCTCGCGCTGGTCAGCATCGCGCAGGGCAAGAATGCCCAGGCGCTCGCCTTCCTCGCGGCGGCGCGGTCAGTGCTCGATCCGTCCGACTATGGACTGGCGCTGGCTCTGGCTGGCCGGCCGCAGGATGCCGCGCAGGTGCTCCGCCAGGCGGCCGAGCAGGTCGGCGCCGATTCGCGCGTTCGTCAGAATCTGGCGCTTGCGCTGGCGTTGTCGGGTGACTGGACGGGGGCCCGCGGGGTCGCCGCTCAGGATGTCGCGGCGGACCAACTCGACGGGCGAATCCAGTCGTGGATGCAACTCGCCAAGCCGACGCGGGCGTCGGACCAGGTCGCGTCGCTGACCGGCATCGCGCCGGCCGCCAGTGATCCGGGCCAGCCGGTGCGGCTCGCGCTTCAGGATAAGGGGACCCGTCTTGCGTCGGTTGCCCCGGTGATTGAGCCGGCTCCGGCGGTAGCGCAAGTCGAGGTTGCTCCTGCGGTGCAGACTGCTGAGGTCGCACCGGTGATTGCTGCGGCGCCTGCGGTTATCGCGATTGCGGTTCCGGCAGAACGCCGCGTCGCGGCTTCTGCGCTGACGCCGAAGTTCGCCTCGTCGATGTCACAGCCCTCATTATCGCCGCGCGCAGCCGCGCTGACTGATGCCGGTATGCTTTATCGCCGCGCCGCGCTGACGACCTCCAGCCAGCGCAGCCGAACGGTCGTGCAGCTTGGCGCCTATGCCTCGCGTGATCGCGTTTCGATCGCCTGGCGTCACGTCTCGGGCCGCTTCTCATCGCTGCGCGGCTACACGCCAGTCGCAGCGCGATATGACGGGGAACGCGGAACCTTCTTCCGCCTTTCAGTCCAGGGTTTCGGCAGTGCGCGTGACGCCGTTGCGATGTGCTCTGGCCTCAAGCGCGCCGGCGCCACCTGCTTCGTCCGCAAGGTCGCGGGCGATGCGCCGGTGCAGATGGCCTCGCGCTAACCCGCCACGCGTTCGGCGGTCAGGAGGTCGAGGCAGGCCATCCGTACGGCGACGCCCATCTCGACCTGCAACGTGATCAGCGATCGATGTGGAACGTCAGCGAGTGCGCCCTCGATCTCGACCCCACGATTGATCGGCCCGGGGTGCATGATCGCAGCGCCTGGCGCGGCGCGGGCCAGGCGTTCGGCGGTCAGGCCGTAACGGGCGAGATACTCCCCCGGACCATCGCCCAGTTCTTCGGTCATTCGTTCGCGCTGAACGCGCAGCATCATCACGACATCGGCGCCGTTGACCGCGTCATCGATCGATCCGACCGCGCCGGGCAGATCGGCGGGCATGAGGGATGGGGGCCCGGCGAGGCGGAGCTCGACCCCGAGGCGATTGAGCAATTTCACATTCGACCGCGCGACCCGGCTGTGCTTGAGATCCCCGCAGATCGCTACCTTGAGCCCGGCAATCCGCCCGAACCGCTGGCGAATCGTCGCCGCGTCGAGCAGCGCCTGGGTCGGATGCTCGCCGATCCCGTCCCCGGCGTTGATCACCGGACAGTCCATGATCGCGGCGATGCTCGCTGGCGCACCGCGCTCGCGGTGGCGAATGATCAGTGCGTCGGGACGCATCGCGTTGAGCGTCCGCGCGGTGTCCTCGAGCGTTTCGCCTTTCTTGATGCTCGATTGCTCGACCTGCATCGTCACCGCCTGCGCGCCCAGCCGGTTGGCGGCGATCTCGAACGATAGCAGAGTACGCGTCGAGTTCTCGAAGAAGGCGTTGATGATCGTGAGGCCATCGAGCCGCTTGGCATTGCGCCGCGGCTGGCGGTTCCACGCGAACCAGCGCGCCCCTTCGTCAAGGATAAGTCCGATCTGCGCGTCCGAGAGATTATCGATCGAGAGCAAGTCCATGGCTGCTTCGCCTAATCGTCGCGTGGCAGATTGACCAGCGCGTCGATCGCGCCCTGAAGGATGTGCGCTGCGGCGAGCTTGTCGACCGCGAGCGCGCGCTTGGCTCGCGACACGTCGGCGGCGATCATTGCTCGCTCGACCGCCTGCGTCGACCAGCGTTCGTCCCACAGCAGAATGGGGAGGTCGAGGGGGAGCAAGTTGCGGGCGAAGGCGCGGACCGACTGGGTACGCGGGCTGTCGCTGCCGTCGAGATTGAGCGGCAAGCCGACAACCAGCCCGACGACCGCGTGCTTCGCGACGAATTGGCGAAGGAGCGTAAGGTCCACGCCGAACTTGGTGCGGGCAATCGTCTCGGACGGCCCGGCGAAGCTCCAATTGGCATCGCACAGCGCGAGCCCGATGGTCTTGGTCCCTACATCGAGCCCTGCAAGCTTGCCGCCCGGAGGAAGCACCGCAGCGAACCCGGCGGCAGAGGCGCTTACCGCCACGCCGCGACCCGCCGCGCGGCATCGGCGCGGATCGAGCCCCAGAACAGGGCATAGTCGTAAGCGTGATAATTATTCCCGGGCAGGACGTAGGGACCAAGCGCGGGGATGGCGCCGTTGATGATCAGCAAGCCCTTTTCGCAGCGCGCGCCGACTGCGCCAGGGAGCAGCGTCGCGCTGGTGAAATCTGCGGTGGGGACGAGCGTGCCAAGGTTGGCGGCGGGTGGAGCGATACCATCTCGGGTGCCGGTGAGCGGATTAACGCAGACAAGGTCGTGGACGTCGCGCTTGATACCGGCGGGCCCGGCGCTTCCACTCCAGCCGTCAAGGATCATCTGACTGTTGGCGGGGTCGCCGAAGCTCATCCAGCTGAGCAAGCAGCCCGTCTGGTCAGGGGCGGCGCAGGCCGGCAGGCCGATTGCCGGCAGATCAGCGGTCGCAGAGATCGGCCAGCCAACGACGTAAGCGGCGATCAACCGACCCTTGAGCTGCTCGCGGCGATCGACGAGCAGGCGCGACAAGTGAAGCGCGCCCTGGCTGTGGCCGGCCAGGATGATCGGTCGCCCCTTGGGCTGCGCGGCGAGGAAGACGTCGAACGCGGCGAGCACGTCGCTGTAAGCTAGGTCAAGCGACCGGTTCGCGTCCGTCGTCTTGAGCAGGAACGCCCCGAATGCCGCCTGACGATAGCGCGGAGCCCATACCTCGGCAGCGATCTCGTTAAAGGCGCTCGCCTGACTGCGCACGAACAGCGCGTCGCGGAAACCCGTATCGCCGCCCTCGTCGATCGCCGCATTCCATTTGTCGCGATCGAGGTAGGTCGTCGGGTGAACGTAGAACACCGCAGGTCCAGCCGCGATCGGATCGACCCGCACCTGATTGGCGGGGCGCCATTGCGAAGGATCGGGCGAAATGCCGGGCTTGGACAGCCAGCTCGCGTCGGAGCGGTAATCAGGGCCGGTCCGGGGCGGGGGTGGGGCGAAGTGGCCCTGCGGAGTGACCCCGCGCCTCAATATCGACCCGCCATATTGATAGATGGCAAACGCACCCGCGACGAAAATCAGAATCATCCAGAAGATGAACAGCAGGAAGCGGCGGGCGCACATTGCGGCGGGCACTAGGGGAGGGTGCTGGGTCCGGCAAGCGCTTGCCCGCCCGGTGCACCGCTGCTAGCCGCCGATCATGTCCGTCAACACCGAACAGGTCCGTCACATCGCCAAGCTTGCGCGCATCGCGATGAGCGATGCCCAGATCGAGGCGCTGGTCCCCGAACTGAACAATATCCTCGGCTGGATCGAGCAGTTGTCGCAGGTCGATACCGAGGGGGTCGAGCCGCTCACTGCCGTGATCGAGCAGAAACTGCGCCTTCGCGACGATGTGATCGACGACGGCAATGTTCGCGACAAGGTGCTCGCTAACGCGCCAAATGCACAGCACGGCTTTTTCGCCGTCCCGAAAGTGATTGAATAGTGTCCGAGCTGACCACCAAGACCATCGCGGACCTTCGCGAAGGGCTCGCCGCCGGGTCGTTTTCGGCGCGCGAAGTCGCGACCGCCTACAACTCTGCGGTTGAGGCCGGGCGCCCGCTCAATGCCTACACCGTCGAGACTCCCGAGATTGCGCTTGCAGCAGCGGACGCTGCCGACCAAGCGCGAGCGAGTAGCGACCGAATCGGAGCACTCGCCGGTATTCCGTTGGGAATAAAGGACTTATTTGCGACCGAAGGCGTGGAAACCACCGCTGGATCGACCATATTGAAAGGCTTCAAGCCGCAGTATGAGTCGACCGTGTCGGGCAAGCTCAAGGCGGCCGGCGCGGGGATGCTCGGCAAGCTCAACATGGACGAGTTCGCGATGGGCTCGTCGAACGAGACCAGTGCTTTCGGTCCGGTGATCAGCCCGTGGCGGCGCAACGACGGTGGAAATGTGGCGCTAACCTCGGGGGGAAGCTCGGGCGGGTCCGCGACGGCCGTCTCGGCAGGACTGGCCGCCGGAGTTACCGGAACCGACACCGGCGGATCGATCCGTCAGCCCGCCGCCTTCACCGGCATTTGCGGGATCAAGCCGACCTATGGCCGCTGCTCGCGCTGGGGCGTGGTCGCCTTCGCCTCGTCGCTCGACCAGGCCGGGCCAATGGCAAAGACCGTCCGCGATTGCGCGATCATGCTCGAAGTGATGAGCGGGTTCGACAAGAAGGATTCGACCTCGCTCGACGTGCCCGTGCCCCAGTGGGAAGCAGGCTTGTCGAGCAATCTCAAGGGCAAGCGCGTCGGCATTCCCAGGGAATATCGCATCGACGGCGTTCCCGCCGAGATCGACGCGCTGTGGGACAAGGGCGTCGAATGGCTCCGCGACGCGGGCGCCGAGCCGGTCGAAATCTCGCTTCCCCACACCGCCCACGCCCTGCCGACCTACTACATCATCGCTCCCGCCGAGGCCTCCTCGGACCTCGCCCGCTATGACGGCGTCCGCTACGGCCTGCGCGAAGAGGGGGTGAAAACCCTCGATGACATGTACGCAGCCACTCGCGCCGCGGGGTTCGGGGCCGAGGTCAAGCGCCGCATCATGATCGGCACCTATGTGCTGTCGGCGGGCTTCTATGATGCTTATTTTACCAAGGCGCAGAAGGTCCGCACGCTGATTAAACGCGACTTCACCGACGCTTTCGAGAAGTGCGATTTCATCCTCACCCCGACCGCCCCCTCGGCGGCATTCGGGCTGGCCGAAAAGATGAGCGATCCGCTCGCAATGTATCTCAACGACGTATTCGCGGTCCCCGCCAGCCTCGCCGGCCTCCCCGCCATGTCGGTCCCCGGCGGCCTCGACGCGCAGGGCCTCCCGCTTGGCCTCCACCTCATCGGCCGCGAGCTCGACGAACAGGGTGTCCTCAACGCCGCCCTCGCCATCGAGGAACGAGCCGGGTTTACGCACAAGGCGGAGAAATGGTGGTGAGCATTTTCAGGCCCGCTTCAGGGCATGGCCTCACCGACGCGTTCGTCCGGTTGCTCGGTCGACGCCGCGCCTGGCGCCTGGGACGCAAGCTCTACATGGCCGCGCGGGGCGAGGGGCTGAACGCGATCGAAATTAATGGCGAGAAGGCGCTGATCGAGCAGGCGATCGCGGCCTTCCCGGAGGCCGCGCCGTTCCGCGCTTGGGATGTCGGAGCCAACCTTGGCGAATGGACCGACCTCGTGCTGGCAACCGCTGCCCGGCAGAAGCTTGCCGCGAAGATTCTTATGTTCGAGCCGACCCCGACCGCATTTGCCTCGCTCAGCGAGAAATACTCCGGCAACGACGCGGTCGAAGTCAAACAGATCGCGCTGTCGAGCAAGGCCGGCACCGCCGAATTCGAGGTCGTCGGCTCGCACGCCGGGACCAACAGCCTCAATGTTACCGGGGCGCCAGCCGGAAGCACGATCAGCGTGGCGCTGACGACCGGTTCGGAGGTTCACGCGGCGGCGGGCGGCGGAGAGGTCCATCTGATCAAGATCGACACCGAAGGTCATGATCTCGAGGTGCTTCGCGGATTGGAAGCGTTGATGGAAGCGCACGCTGTTGCGATCGTCCAGTTCGAATATAACTGGCGCTGGTTGGTCAACGGTTCGTCCATGCGTGCAGCGATGCTTCTCGCCGAACGCCATGGCTATCGCCTCGGAAGAGTCGCGCCCGAGGGTCTCGAAATCTATGAGAGTTGGAATGGCGAACTCGACCGCTTCTTTGAAACCAATTACGCGCTCGTCAGGCCCGACGTGCTGCCGCGCCTTGCCCGCAGCGTGATCGGCTGGTGCGACGGGAATCTCCCCGTCGAGCGCGCCAACGTGCAGGAAATCACCAAGTGACCGACTACCGCATCCACGGCGACACCGGCGAGTGGGAGGTCGTGATCGGGCTTGAGGTCCACGCCCAGATCGTGTCGAACGCCAAGCTCTTCTCGGGTGCCGCGACCGCGTTCGGGGCCGAGCCCAACACCCAGGTCAGCCTGGTCGACGCGGCGATGCCGGGGATGCTACCCGTGCCCAACGCCGAATGCATCCGCCAGGCCGTGCGGACCGGAATGGCGGTCGGCGCGCAGATCAACAAATGGTCGCGCTTCGACCGCAAGAATTATTTCTATGCCGATCTGCCGCAGGGCTATCAGATTTCGCAGCTCTACCACCCGATTGTCGGCGAGGGAGCGATCGACGTGCTGGTCGACGAGAAGGACGAGGGATCGGTCAAGCGGATCGGCATCGAGCGAATTCATGTCGAGCAGGACGCGGGCAAGCTGATGCACGACCAGCATCCCACGATGTCCTATGTTGACCTCAACCGCTCGGGCGTCGCGTTGATGGAAATCGTCTCGCGTCCCGACATGCGGTCGCCCGCCGAAACAGGCGCTTACCTGCGAAAGTTGAGAGCGATCCTGCGCTATGTCGGATCGTGTGACGGTAACATGGAAGAGGGATCCATGCGCGCCGACGTCAACGTCAGCGTGCGCAAGCCCGGTGGGGAACTGGGCACCCGCACCGAGACCAAGAACGTCAATTCGGTTCGCTTCGTCATGGCCGTCGTCGAACATGAAGCCCGCCGCCAGGTCGAGATGATCGAAAGCGGCGGTAAAGTTGCGCAGGAAACCCGGCTGTTCGACCCCGACAAGGGCGTCACGCGCACGCTTCGCTCAAAGGAAGACGCGCATGATTACCGCTATTTCCCCGACCCCGACCTGCTCCCGGTCGAGCTCGACGACGCATTTCTCGAGTCGTGCCGTGCCTCACTGCCCGAACTCCCCGATGCCAAGCGCACGCGCTTCGAAAGCCTCGGCATCGGCGGCTACAATGCCTCTGTGCTGACCGCTGAAGTCGAAACCGCACGCTGGTTCGACCAGCTGCTCGACGCCGGAGCCCGCCCGCCACAAGCCGCCAACTGGGTCGCGTCGGAGCTGTTCGGCGCGCTGAACCGGATGGGCCGCTCGGTCGAGGACAGCCCGGTTTCGCCGCAGAGCGCCGCCGAACTGCTCGGCCTTGTCGCCGACGGGACGCTCTCCGGCAGTCTCGCCAAACAGGTGTTTGAGATCATGCTCGAAAACGGACAGTCGGCCTCGGCCGTGGTCGAGGAGCGCGGCCTCAAGCAGACCAGTGACACCGGCGCGATCGACACGATCATCGACGACATCCTTTCCGCCAACGCTGACAAGGTATCGCAATACAAGGCGGGCAAGGAAGCCCTGTTCGGCTTCTTCGTCGGCCAGACTATGAAGGCGATGGCCGGGAAGGCAAACCCCGGGGTCGTCAATGAACGGCTGAAGGCGAAGCTGAACTAACCCCCTGGAGTGAAGCCATGCGCAAGACCTTTACCGCACTCCTCGGCGCGACCCTGCTCGCCACCCCCGCGCTCGCAGCCCCACCGCGCCTCGTCATCGCGATCTCGGTCGATCAATTCTCTTCCGACCTGTTCGACGAATATCGTTCGAGCTTCACCGGCGGGTTTGCCCGGCTCGCCAGCGGGGCGGCATTTCGCAACGGCTACCAGGGCCATGCCGCGACCGAGACTTGCCCCGGCCACTCGACCATCCTCACCGGCGACCGCCCGGCGCGCACCGGGATCATCTCCAACAACTGGTTCGACCTGTCACAAACGCGCTCCGACAAGGGGGTTTACTGCGCCGAGGACGAGCGCGTCGCGGGCTCCTCGACGAGCCATTACACCGTTTCGCCGATCCACCTGCGCGTGCCAACGCTCGGCGAGCGGCTCAAGCAGGTCTCGCCCGCGAGCCGCTCGGTTGCCGTCGCCGGCAAGGATCGCGCGGCGGTGATGATGAGCGGCCAGCGTCCCGACCAGCGCTGGTATTGGGACGGTAAGACCTACGTCACGGACCTCGCCGGCGTGCGCGCCCCCACGGTTGTCGCCGCCACCAACGCTGCGGTGGCCCGACTGATCGCCGCCCCCGCCGATCCGCTCGAAGCGCCGCCGCTGTGCGTCGCAAAGGCAAAACCGGTTGTTGTCGAAGGCGGGGGCAAGCCAGTCGGGGCAGGGGCCTTCGCTCGGGCAGCCGGCGACTTCAAATCCTTCCGCGCCTCGCCGCAGTTCGATGGCGCCACACTCGCGCTTGCCGCTGGCCTGATCCAGGAAATGAAACTCGGCAAGGGGAAGGCGACCGACCTCATCGCCATCGGCGCGTCAGCGACCGATTATGTCGGGCACACTTATGGCACGGAAGGGCAGGAAATGTGCCTGCAGCTGCTCTCGCTCGACCGCGATCTGGGTGATTTCTTTCTCGCCCTCGACCGTCAGGGCTTAGACTATGCCGTCGTGCTGACCGCCGATCATGGCGGTAATGATGTGCCCGAGCGCGAGCAACAGGCTGGAATCCATGATGCCGCGCGGGTCGATCCAGCACTGTTTCCGTCGGCGATTGGCAAGTTGATTGCGGCCAAGCTTGGGCTGCTTGGACCGGTGCTGATCGGAGAGGGGCCGTTCGGCGACATCTATCTCGAGCGTACCTTGTCGTCGGCGCAGCGGACAAAGGTACTGGCCTTAGCGATTGTCTCGTATCAAGCTCATCCCCAGGTCGAAGCCGTGTTCACCCACGAGCAGCTAAAGCGGGCGCCCTCACCGAACGGTGATCCCGCCGCGTGGAGCTTGCTCGACCGCGCTCGCGCTTCGTTCGACGACCGGCGCTCGGGCGATTTTATCGTGCTCCTGCGCCGCCGCGTCACGCCGATCGCCGACACCAGCAAATCCTATGTCGCGACCCACGGCAGCGCGTGGGACTATGACCGCCGCGTGCCGATCATGTTCTGGCGTGCCGGCATGCCCGCGGTGGCGAGCGAGGCGTCAATCGAGACGATAGCCATCGCGCCGACGCTCGCGGCATGGATCGGCGTCCCCATTCAGCCCGGCGCAATCGACGGACGCTGCCTCATGAACGTCCCGGGAGTGACCTGCCCGGCGCGGTAAGCCATTGAGGGCTTGCTCTTTTTCGCCAAGCGAGGCAGCATCGCGCAGGTCGACAGATTGTTTGGGAGAGCCGATGCGCCGCTTGTTTCTCGCGCTGACCGCAGCATCTAGCCTCGCCGGGTGCGTCCAGACCCGCCAATATGCCGATCTCCAATTCACCCCGCCGCAGGGCGACTATCGCCTGCTCGTGCTTCGCCCCGACGTCGCGGTGTCATCGCTCACGCTCGGCGGGGTGCCCGAACAGCGGGCCGACTGGACCGAGGCGGCTCGCACCGCGATCATTACTTCGCTAAAGGCCCAGCAGGGCGCGCGGGGCGGGCATCTGCTCATCGCCGACCGCCGCTCGGGCGTACCGGGTGCGGACGCGACCACCGTCGCCGACCTCGAACGGCTCAACTCCGCGGTCGATCAAGCCATCGCGGAACATAAATATTCGGGCAACACGCTTCCGACCAAACGGCGACTCGGGCTAGACTATACACTCGGCGAGGAGGCGATCGGCTTCGGTCGAAAGACTGGCTTCGATTACATGCTGTTTCTCCACGCCGAGGATCAGGTCGCCTCGACCGCCCGAGTCGCGATGCAGGTAATCGGGATTGCCGGCTGCTTCATCGGCTTTTGCGCGCCGTCGGGCGGCAGCGACCAACTCGCCTACGCCAGCCTCGTCGATCTCCGCACCGGCGAAGTCGTGTGGTTCAACGTCCTCCAGACCGGAAGCCAGCTGCCCGGAATGAAATTCGGCGACATTCGTACGCAGGCCGGCGCCGACCAGATGGTCGAGCGATTGCTTGGGCGGATGAAGCCGGGGCGTAACGTGCGTCGGGTCGCCGCGGCGGGACAGGAATGACTCAGATCACGCGCCGCGCCGTCATCGGGGGAGTGGGCGCGCTCGCCGCCGGACTCCATACCGGCATCGCTTCCGCACGCATCCTCCCGGCGACGATGGTTCCGCTGATCGGTCGCGGCTATCGCCCGGTCGACGCCGACGAAAAAGGGCTGTGGCAGCAGGTCGAGCGCGTCGAGGAGGAAATCGCCGGATCGAACATCCTGCTCCACGACCCAGGCGTCACCAGTTACCTGCGCGCGCTAATCGGCAAGGTCGGCGGGCCGGCGGCGAGCGACATGCGCATCTACCTCGCGCATGTCCCCGAATTCAACGCGGTGATGTTCCCGACCGGCTTCGCGATCGTGTTTTCGGGGCTGCTCCTGCGGATGCGCAACGAGGCCCAGCTCGCTGGGGTCATCGCGCATGAAAGCGGGCACTTCCTGCGCAAGCACCAGCTTCGCCAGTTCCGCGATATCAAGAAGAAGTCCGACATTTTCTCGGCCGTCTCGCTGCTCGGCGGCATGGTCGGTGGGGCGGCGGGCGTGGGCACGGGCAATCTCCAGCAGCTCGCTGAACTTGGCACGGTGGCATCGCTGTTCCGCTATAATCGCGAGATTGAGGCCGAGGCCGATGCGATGGGTGTCAAGCTGCTCGCCGGGGCAGGATATGCGCCCACCGCCATGCCCGAGACTTGGCAGCAGCTGATCGACGAGCAGAATCTGTCCGCGCGCTATCGCCGCAAGCATCGCGACCGCGGCTATTCGCTGTTCGAGACCCACCCCGCGCCCGAAAGCCGGATGGCCGACCTGCGCGCGTCAGCAGCTGAAGTGACCGTTCCGGGCCGCAGCTATGACGACGGCCGCGCGCGCTACCTTTCGACCATCGCCGCAATTCGCCCGATGCTGCTCGACGATCAGGTCAAGCTCAACGACCCGGGCGCGTCGCTCTACATCGTCCAGACGCTAGCGCAGGACGGGTGGAGCGGGCCGCTGCGTTTCGCGGAAGCCGAGATCTGGCGCCTGCGCGGTGATCCCAGACAACGCGACGCCGAACGCGCTGCAGCGGGCTATTCGGCGGCGGTGCAGCTGCCCGATGCCCCCGCCGATGCGTGGCGCTGGCATGGAGTGATGCTCCAAAAAGCGGGCCGCACCGCCGAGGCCCGCGCGGCTTACTCGCGCTATCTCGCCATGGCCCCGGCCGCGCCCGATGCGCCGTTTGTCCGCCAGCAACTGACCGTCATGGGAGGCTGAAGATGCGCCGTTTTCTAATCGCCTCGACGATCGCGCTAACGCTCTCGGGCTGCTCGAGCCTTGGCGGCGGGGGAGGGTTCGGATCGGGCTATTCGCTCGTTCGTCCCCGGGCGCGGCCAGTCGGCGACGGGTCGATGATTGTCTTTCCCCAACAAGCCTGGAACCGCCAGTCGCAGGTGATCTTCGACGACATCAGGCAGGTTGAGGACTGGACCCAGAACGGCCCCGTGCTCGACAGCCTGTCGTTCGTCTCGGGCCTCAAGGACGGCAAGTCGATTGTCCGACAGTCGCGCAAGGCCGACCAGCAGGTCCCGCGCTTCCGCTCCTCGATGACCGCACCCGAAGTCGCCGCGATGCTCGAAACATTCTATCGCACCCGCGCCGGGACGGTCGATTTCAAGACCATCGCTCTCGCCCCGCGTCCGTTCCTGGGCACGTCGGGTTTCCAACTCGATTTCGACCATCTCGACGGCGACGAACTATGGCGACGCGGACGGGCGGTAGGCACCGTGGTCAACGGCCGCCTCTATCTAATCCTGCTCGACGCTGCGCGATCGCATTATTTTGGCGCAGAGCTGCCCGAATTCGAAACGGTCGTGAACAGCGCGCGGATAAGGGCCTAGACTGGGTCGGGCAGGGGTGGGGCCTCGGGTTCGCCCGGAAGCACTGGCACCTCGGGTTCGCCCGGCTCGACCGCCGGCTCGTCGGGCAATGGCGGCGCGCTGGCCATCAGGCGGTCGGTTCGGTCGGCATGGATGGCGGTTCGGCCCCCGGCGAAGTCGGCGAGGGCGTGTCGATATTGGGAGCCGGTTCGGGGGCCTCGGCGGGCGAAGTCTGCGGCGGCGGGGCAGGGGTCTGCGGGGGCCGGGTAGAGGGCTGGCCGGGAAGGGTGTCGGGCATGAAGTTCTCCAATAGCGCAATAAACGATCGGGGCACGCGCCGGTTGCGTCGCGCGACCTTGCTCTCGCGCCCATCCTTGCTATAGCCCGCGCCCTTGAGCGTCCGCGCGGGCGTGGCGGAATGGTAGACGCGCTTGGTTTAGGTCCAAGTATCGCAAGATGTGGGGGTTCGAGTCCCTTCGCCCGCACCACTCGCCGAGCGCAAGCGAAGGGCGGACCAGCCCATGATTTTAGATGAGTAGAAAATAACCATGAAGACCGTCGAAACGCTGAACGAAGGCCTCAAGCGGGGCTTCATGCTGACCATCCCGGCCAAGGATATCGAAGCCCGGGTCGACGGCGAAGTGAAGCGCATGGCGCCGCAGGTCCGCATGCCCGGCTTCCGCCCCGGCAAGGTCCCTGCCAATTTGATCCGCAAGATGCACGGCCCGGCGCTCGCCGCCGACGCGCTCAACACCGCGGTTCAGGACAGCGTCCAGTCGCTGCTCGCGGAACAGGGGATTCGCCCGGCGATGCAGCCGCAGGTCGAACTCGACGAAGGCTATGCCCCCGGCAAGGACGCCGAAGTCCGCGTCAGCCTCGAGACGTTGCCTGAAATTCCCGAGGCCAAGATCGAGGGGATCACCCTTGAACGGCTTACCGCCGAGCCCGACGAAGGCCAGGTCGATGCGCAGATCAGCCAGCTGATGTCATCGCAGAAGAGCTTTACCGCCGCTAAAAAGGGCCATGCCGCCGCGACCGGCGATCAGGTGATCATCGACTACAAGGGCACGACCAAGGACGGCATCGCGTTCGAGGGCGGCACTGGCGAAGGCATGGCGGTCGAAATCGGCTCGGGTCAGCTCATCCCCGGCTTCGAAGATGGGCTCGTCGGGATCAAGGTCGGCGAAAGCCGCGATCTGAGCGTGACCTTCCCGGCCGATTATCCGGCCGCCAACCTCAAGGGCAAGCCGGCCAACTTCGCGGTCACCGCGACCGAGGTGAAGACTTCGGGAACGGCCAAGCTGGACGATGATTTCGCCAAGACGCTCGGGCTCGAGAGCCTCGACCAGCTGAAAAAGCTGATCCGCGACCAGCAGCAGCAGGAATTGAACGGGCTCACCCGCACCCACATGAAGCGCAAGCTGCTCGATCAGCTCGCCAGCAGCCACGATTTTGACGTTCCGCCGTCGATGGTCGAGGCCGAATACGCCAACATCCTCGCCCAGCTCCGCCATGAGGCAAGCCATGAAGAGGATACCGCCAAGGCGCTTGCCGAGATCGAGGCCGAGGCAGAGGATTATCGCAGCATTGCCGAGCGCCGCGTGCGCTTGGGACTGCTCCTGTCCGAAATTGGCGCCAAGAATGGCATTGAAATCAGCCAGGCCGAGATGAACCGCCTGATCGGTCAGGCCGCGGCGCAATATCAGCCTAAGGACCGCGAGCGCTTCATCGAATATGTCCAGCAGGACCCGATGGCCGCCGCCCAGCTGCGCGCCCCGCTGTATGAGGACAAGGTCGTCGACTATCTGTTCGAGAAGGCCGACATCACCGACCGCGCGGTCGATCGCGCCGAGATCGAAGCCGACCTTGAGAGCGAGGAAGGCCATGTCCACGGCCCGAACTGCGGCCATGCTCACGCCGCGGCTGCGGCCAAGCCGGCAAAGAAGGTGGCCAAGGCGAAAGCGGTCAAGACCGAGGCAGTCGAAGTTGCTGAGGTAGCCAAGCCCAAGGCCGCCAAGCCCAAGGCCGCCAAGGCCGAGCCTGCTCCCGAGCCGGTCATCACCGCCGCCGACGCCAAACCAAAGCCCGCCAAGCCGGTCAAGGACGGCGCGGGGGCCAAGGCTGCGGTTAAGAAACCCGCTACGAAGAAGGCCTAAGACGCACTAAGCCGTGATCGGCGGGCAGGGGGAAGCATGGCCAGTCAACCGCGTATCGCCGTGCTTTTGCCTTGCTATAACGAGGCCGCGGCGATCGAGCGGACCGTCGCCGGTTTCCGCGCCGCGCTGCCCGGTGCGACGATCTTCGTCTACGACAACAACAGCAGCGACGGAACGGTCGCACTGGCCCGCGCCGCGGGAGCGATCGTCCGCACGGAGCGCAGCCAAGGCAAGGGCAATGTCGTCCGGCGAATGTTCGCCGACATCGACTCCGACGTCTACATCATGGCCGACGGCGACCTGACCTACGACCCCGCCGCCGCCCTCGACATGGTCGCGATGCTCCTCGGGGAGCAGCTCGACATGGTAGTCGGCACTCGCAAGCATCGAACGACGGACGCCTATCGAGGTGGCCATGTGCTCGGGAACAGGCTTTTTACAGGCCTGCTCTCGGGGCTGTTCGGGCGCAGTTTCACCGACATTTTTTCGGGCTACCGAGTATTCTCAAGGCGCTTCGTCAAAAGCTTTCCGGTACTGTCGGCGGGCTTCGAGATCGAGACCGAGATCAGTGTTCACGCGCTGGAACTCAAGATGCCGGTCGGCGAGCTGGAAACCAATTATGGCGCGCGGCCAGAGGGTTCGGCGTCGAAGCTGTCTACTTATCGCGACGGGTGGAAAATCCTCAAGACGATCGTCACCCTATATCGCGTCGAGCGCCCGGTGCTGTTTTACGGCACCGTCGGTGTCACGCTGCTCCTGCTCGGGGTGGTGCTCGCCGTGCCGCTCGTGCTGACCTATCTTGCCACCGGGCTCGTCCCGCGCGTGCCGACCGCGATCGTCATTACCGGGCTTGGCATCGTGGCGACGCTGTGCCTCTTCGCCGGCCTGATCCTCGACACCGTCACCCGCGGGCGCCGCGAAGTCCGGCGCCTCGCCTATCTCGCCCAGCCAGGCCCGTTTCGCCACTGTAACATTTGCGCGACAGTTGCGCTGGATTGAGTCTGCGGATCGACACGGGGTCTGTTGCGTTGCTGCCCGCCAAGCTAATTCCCGTGGGTGAGGAGCGAGAGCGTTCCACGATAAGAGGGGGTTTTGATGACCAGATTTACCGCCGTGCTTCGCGCGACCGCATCGCTGGCCGCGATGATTACAGCCGGAGCGGCCGGCGCGCAAAGCGTGCTTCCGCCATCATCGTCGGCGACCGCACCCGCCGCGGTATCCGATCAGATGGCCGCCGGCGGCGAGATTATTGTCACCGGCTCGCGCATCCGCCGTGATCCGCTTAACCAGGATTCGCCGGTCATCACGCTGGATCAGAATGCGATCGCGCAGACCGGCCTGTCTGCAATCGCCGATGTGCTCCAGCGCCTCCCTGGCGCGAGCGGCGGCTTGAATTCGAAGGTCAACAACAGCGGCAACCTGGGCAATCCGCCCGACGGTGGCGGCGTTGGCGCGGGTTCGGCCGAAATCGACCTTCGCTACCTCAGCGCGAAGCGGACGCTGGTGCTGGTCGACGGGTTGCGCTTCGTTAACGGCACGAGCGGCAGCGGCATCCCCGCGACCGTCGACCTCAACACGATCCCGGCCAACATGATCGACCGGATCGAAGTCCTCCAGGCTGGCGCTTCATCGCTCTACGGATCGGACGCGATTGCCGGCGTGGTCAATATCATTACGGTTGCACAACAGAAGGGGCTTCGCGCCTCGGCCCAGTTTGGCACCTTCCGCCAGGGCGACGGCCATGCGCAGGATTATCAGCTCAGCTATGGTTTTGGCGGGCCGAACACGCACATCGTGGTCGGCGGCAGCTATGTGAAGCAGGAAGCCGTGCGCTCGGCTGACCGGGCGATCTCGCTGTTCCCCAATCCCGGACAGACCAGCTGCACGGATGCGGTCGGCGGCTGCAGCAGCGCCGCGGTCAATGGCCGCTTTGACCTTCGCCCTTATGTTCCGGGTGGAAACTTCACGATCGGCACCGCGCCCGACAACACGCCGACGTTTGCCGAACTGCGACCGTTCTTGAAATCGGACCGGTTCAACTTTGCGCCGTTCAATTACATCCAGACGCCCTCCGAGCGGTACGGCGGCTGGGCTAGCGTCAAGCAGGAATTGACTGACACCATCAACCTGCGCATCAGGGGCGAATATAACCGCCGCAAGTCGCAGAATCAGGCGGCGTTCGAACCGTTGTTCATCGGCCCCGATGCGGGGAATGGCGCGGGCAGTCTGTTCGACACGCTGTCGTTCGACGTCTCCAACCCCTTCAACCCGTTCGGCAGGACGCTCGAGTCAGGTGTCAATCCTAACGGGACGCCAAATGGCCGGACCCAGAATTATTCCTTTGTTGCCAGGCGCTTCATCGAGGGCGGGCAGCGGACGTTCAACCAGCGTGTGACGACCTACTCCGCCACTGCGACGCTCGACGGCTCGTTCATGGCTGGCCCGCACAAATGGTTTTGGGACGTCAACGCTTCGTTCGGGATCAACAAGGCGAGGCAGAGCTTCACCGGCAACGTCAACGCGGCAAAGGTCGCGCAGGCGATCGGACCGCTCGCCAACTGCACCGCGCCATGCGTGCCCTTGAACCTGTTCGGCGGCGCCGGTTCGATCACGCCTGCAATGCTCAACTTCATTGCGTTCACCGAGCATGACCAGAGCCAGCAGCACCTGTACGACTATAGCGCCAACTTGAACGGCGACCTGTTCGACCTCCCCGCCGGCCCGCTCGCCTTCGCGGTCGGCGTCGAGCATCGCACCCAAAGCGCAAGCTTCACGCCCGATCCGATCGTCGCGGCCGGTCTCGGCGCGGATATTCCCGCCCAGCCAGCGTCGGGGCGTTACAACGTCAATGAAATCTACGGCGAAATTCGCGTGCCGATCCTCAAGGATGCGCCCGGCTTCTATTCGCTCGAGGCCAATGGCGCTGCTCGTCACTCGAAATATTCGATCAGCGGCAGTGCCACGACCTTTACCGCCACCGGCCTGTGGAAGCCAGTGCGCGACTTCCTCTTGCGCGGCTCCTATTCGACCGGATTCCGCGCTCCAAGTTTAGGTGAATTGTTCGGCGGACGGTCACGCTTCGATTTGCCCGTCACTGATCCCTGCTCGAACGTTGCCGGCTCGCCTTACCAGGGGAGTGCAACGGTCCGCGCGAACTGCACTGCCAATGGCGTGCCGGTGTCGGGCAGTTATGCCGAGGATCCGGGCCAGTTACCCGTCATCACGCAAGGCAACCTTGGCCTGAAGCCCGAAAAGTCACGCAACATCACGTTCGGCGCGGTATTCTCGCCGCGCTCGGCACGCGAAGGCGGCGGCAACTTCAACGCGGAGGTCAATTATTACGACATCCGCGTAAAGAACGCGATCGGCGCGGTTGATCCCAATCTGACGCTCAACAATTGCGCATTGCGCGGCGACGCAGCAAGCTGCGCGCTCGTCATCCGCACCGCCAACGGCTTCGTCAACGAGATCGATGGTACGCTACAGAACCTCGATAGCATCCGCACCCGCGGGATCGACATGACAGTCAACTATCGCTCGCCGCGCACCCATTTTGGCACGCTCGGCCTGACCGCCAATGCGACCTTCCTGCTGAAATATGTTTTGTCGGCATCCAATGGCTTCGTCGTCCTCGATCGTCGCGGGACCGAGCGCGGTAGCCCCGACCAGGCATTCCCGAAGGTCAAATATAATGGCACGATCGACTGGTCGCTGGGCGATATCGCGGCGTCGTTCACCGGCCGCTACATCCACTCTGTCACCGAGATCAACGGCAACACGGGCTTGCCGAACAAGCTGGACAGCCGCTTCTACGGCGACGTCCAAGTTCGCCTGACGCCGTCGCTGCTCGACCGCAGGTTTGTGCTCACCGCTGGCGTCAACAATGTTTTCAACCAGGACCCACCGGGCTGCTTCTCGTGCAGCCTCAATAACTTCGATCCGACGACCTACGACGTGCCCGGCCAATTCGGGTACCTGCGCCTGTCGTACAAGATGTAACTTTCGAGCGATGAAAGACCAGGGCGGCGGGGGCAACCTCGCCGCCCTTTTCGTGGGCCCGCTTGAACCCGCCCGGCTTTGCCCCGATGTAGGGTGCAGCTTCACACCCAAGGACAAATATTCCCCATGGATCATCAGGACATCGTCGGCGGGCTCGTTCCGATCGTCATCGAGCAATCGAACCGCGGCGAGCGCAGTTTCGACATTTTCTCGCGCCTGCTGCGTGAACGGATCATCTTCGTCACCGGCGTGGTCGAGGATGGCATGGCCTCGCTGATCACCGCCCAGCTGCTGTTCCTCGAATCCGAAAACCCGAAGAAGGACGTGTTCATGTACATCAACTCGCCCGGCGGCGTCGTCACCGCGGGCCTCGCGATCCATGACACGATGCAATATATTCGTCCCAAGGTTGGCACCGTGTGCATCGGCCAGGCCGCGTCGATGGGCAGCTTCCTGCTGGCGGCAGGCGAACCCGGCATGCGCGTTGCCCTTACCAACAGCCGGATCATGGTCCACCAGCCGTCGGGCGGAGCGCAGGGCATGGCGTCGGATATCGAGATTCAGGCGCGCGAGATTTTGCGCATGCGCCACCGCCTCAACACGCTCTACGCCAAATACACTGGCAAGCCGATCGAGGAGATCGAGATTGCCATGGACCGCGACAAATTCCTCGAGGCCGACGAAGCCAAGGCCTTCGGAATCATCGACGAAGTCTTCGACAAGCGCCCCGACGCCGTTGGCGATACCACCGGCGCGGCGCAGATTACGCCGGCCTAACCCTCCACCTCGAACCGGACCGTCAGGCTGCGCTCTTCGCCCTGCGCGAGGAGCGCGAGCCCGGCGGCTTGCCACTGCTCCTGAGGCAGGTTGAGGGCGGCATTGGCATTCTCGACCGGTTCGGCGACAAACAGCCCGCCGGATGCCGGGGCGTAAAGCTGGAAGCGCGGCGCCTCGGCGGTCATCCTGACTCGCGCCCCGTGCCCCCAGTCGATCAGCGCCTCGCCGCTCCACCCCTCATAGCCATGATCGAGCCCACGCCCGCACACCGGGCCGTTGGAGGGGAGGAACCTGCCGCTCGCCGCCACCCACTCGGTCGGCAGCACCTTGTCGTCGATCAGCCACACGTCGGTCACGCCGGTATTGAGCCGCGTCTCGCCATCGCACGGAAAATAGGGGTGCTGGGCAAGCCCGCACGGCATGCGCTCGGCCGACAGGTTGCGGCAGCTCAGCGTGACCGTCAGCCCGGTCTCGTCGAGCGCAAAGGCCTGCCGCGCCTCATAGCACCACGGCCACTCGCCGGGCTCATGGACAAACATCAGCGTTGCGCCGCGCGGGTTCGACTTCTCTACATCCCAGGCATTGCGCCACCCCTGGCCGTGAAGCGGGCTTGGATCGCCGGGCAGGTTGGGTGAAAGCGTCACCGTCCGCCCGTCGCACTCGAACTGCCCGCCACGCACCCGGTTCGAGAAGGGCACGAGCGGGAAACTGGCCATTTCGCCGGCATCTCGCGCGCCGGGTGGGGCCGGGCGCAGCAAATCCTGCTCGCCCTTGCTGAACCGAGCGATGCTCCCACCGACCTCGGGCGCGAGGTCAAGCGTCAGATCGCCTACAGTCAAGGTCAGCCAGTTCGTCATAGCGCCGCGAGCCTCCCGCCATCGACCGCGAGACTCGCCCCGGTAATGAATGCCGCATCGTCCGACGCAAGGAACACCGCCGCCGCGGCAACGTCGCGCGGCTGTCCCACGCTCGCCTTGTCGATCACTTCGGCGCCCGACTTCACATTGGGATTTTCCCACAGCATCGGCGTGTCGATCGCGCCGGGCAGGATGGCATTGGCCCTGATGTTCTTCGCCTTGCCCTCGATCGCTGATGTCCGCGTCAGCGAAAGCAACGCTGCCTTGGCCGCCGCATAGGGCGCGGCATTGGCGCTGGTCTCGACCGCATGGACACTCGAAATATTGATGATCGCCCCGCCCTCCGGCCCGACCCTTCGGAACAACTCGCGCGTGAAAAACGCCGCGCCCAGCAAATCGACTCGCAACACCTTGAGCCAGTCATCTGCGGTCCATTGGTCGAGCGTCTTGAAGGTCATCAGCCCGGCATTGTTGACGATCACGTCGATCCGCCCAGTGTGCGCCACTGCCGCATCGACACACGCGACCACCGCCGCTTCGTCGCCGACATCGCAGCCAACCCCGATGGCGTTGATCAGCTTGGCCGCCTGCGCCGTCGCCGACTCGGCCCTGAGGTCGGCGATGACCACGCTTGCCCCTTCGCTTGCAAACCGCTCGGCGATGGCCGCGCCGATTCCCGACGCGCCTCCCGTCACGATCACCGTTTTTCCCTCGAATCGCGCCATCGAAAACTCCCTCTTCGTCCCCCGCATAACACCCGTCGCCGCAAAGCGAGCCCGTCGTCGTGCAATTTCAACCCCTTGCCCCGTTGCAACACCCCCTCCATATTCGAAACAGTTTGAACGCGTGGGCGGAACCGTTAATCTCCTACAAGTTTGAATGTGCGACAAACCGGGCTAGCATGGCCCCCGAGCCCCCAGGCTCGCTGCTAAGGATTATTATGACGAAGCTTTCAGGCGGTGGCGACAGCAAGAGCACGCTCTACTGTTCGTTCTGCGGCAAATCGCAGCACGAAGTGCGCAAGCTCATCGCCGGGCCGACCGTGTTCATCTGCGACGAATGCGTCGAGCTGTGCAACGACATCATCCGCGAGGAGTCGAAGTCGGCGCTGGTCAAGACCCGCGACGGCGTGCCGACCCCGCTCGAAATCTACAAGGTCCTGGACGACTATGTGATCGGGCAGAGCAAAGCCAAGCGCGTGCTCTCGGTCGCCGTCCACAACCACTACAAGCGGCTCAATCACGGCGCCAAGCACGGCACCGACGTCGAGCTCGCCAAGTCGAACATCCTGCTTGTCGGTCCGACCGGCTGCGGCAAGACCCTCCTTGCCCAGACGCTTGCCCGAATCCTCGACGTGCCCTTCACCATGGCCGACGCGACGACGCTGACCGAAGCGGGTTACGTCGGCGAGGATGTCGAGAACATCATCCTCAAATTGCTCCAGGCATCGGACTACAACGTCGAGAAGGCGCAGCGCGGGATCGTCTACATCGACGAAATCGACAAGATCAGCCGCAAGTCGGACAATCCCTCGATCACCCGCGACGTATCGGGCGAAGGCGTTCAGCAGGCACTGCTCAAGCTGATGGAGGGCACCACCGCCTCGGTTCCCCCGCAAGGCGGGCGCAAGCATCCGCAGCAGGAGTTCCTCCAGGTCGACACGACCAACATATTGTTCATCTGCGGCGGCGCGTTCGCCGGGCTCGACAAGATCATCGGCGATCGCCTCCAAGGCAAGTCGATCGGCTTTGGCGCGCACGTTGCCGCCCCCGAAGATCGCCGCACCGGCGAGATCCTCAAGAGCTGCGAGCCCGAGGATCTGCTCAAGTTCGGCCTCATCCCCGAATTCGTCGGCCGCCTGCCGGTCATCGCCACGCTTGAAGACCTCGACGAGGAAGCCCTCGTCAAGATCCTCGTCGAGCCCAAGAACGCGCTGGTTAAGCAATATCAAAAGCTGTTCGACATGGAGGATGTCGAGCTCGCTTTCTCCGAGGATGCGCTGTCGCTGGTCGCCAAGAAGGCGATCGACCGCCGCACCGGCGCGCGCGGGCTTCGCTCGATCATCGAGGGCATCCTGCTCGACACGATGTTCGACCTCCCCTCGATGGAAGGCGTCGCCGAGGTCCATGTCGACAAGGACGTCGTGGCCGGCTTGAAAGACCCGGTCCGCGTCTACGCCGGCAAGGACAAGAAATCCGCCGGCAGCGACGCGGCGGCTTAGGCTGGTCATGGCAAGCGTTCGCTGGCGTGTAACTCGAGCGATGGGGCCACTGCTCGAGAGAATACCGCCCTATTTCCAGATTCGCTTATATCATCGGATCAGCGGTGATCCGTTTGTGCAACGCGCGTTCGACGACTCCGTCGTCCGGCGCGTGGCTCCACATGGATACAGGATGAAGCTGGATCTGCGCGACTGGATGGATCGCTATGTGGCAATCAACGGCCGCTATTATGAGGCCGAGACAACAGCATTATTGCAGCGCCTCTTGAAACCCGGAATGCTGTTCGTCGATATAGGTGGGAATATCGGTTTCGTTTCCTTGACGGCGGCCCGGCTTGTTGGGACCGAAGGCCGGGTTGTCTACGTCGAACCTAATTCGCCGCTGGCCGAGCGATTTCAAGAAACACTGGAGGAAAACGGCATTCGCAACGTCGAAGTCCATCAGGTTGCACTAGCTGAATCCAGCGGAGAGGTAGGATTAGAGTTCGCCGACGGTCATGGTCTGACCCGTGTTATTGATGGCACAGGAACGATCGCAGTCACCGGGGACGAACTCCTGTCCGGTTTTTCGTCGGTCACGCCAATGCTGATCAAGATCGACGTCGAGGGCTATGAAGAGCGCGTCTTGGCGGGGATGCGCCAGACCATCGCCCGCACGAATACCGCTTTCTATATCGAGGTGACCGACGATTGGCTTCGTCGCCAAGGGGGAAGCGCCGCCGGTCTGTTCGAAACAATGATCGGTGGCGGATATCGCGGCTGGTTGAGTAAAGACACGCCGACCGGATTGAGTTTACTGGAAATCGACCACGTTGGAGACGTTGGTCAGTGCAACATCCTATTTGCCCGAGCGGGCGATTTCGGTGCTCCTTTTACCGACTAGTGACGATTGATTATAGCGTTGGCGGTGGCTCGTAGACGGCGGTAGGCGGGCCCAATTACCGGGATTGCGTAGGCCCGTTCAAGCCTTTTGGCGCGAAGCTGAGCATCGTTCAGCGTGAACGGGGTGCCGATGTGGGAAAATGGGTCTGGACCGGCGAGAGCGGCTACGAGCAACGTCGGCACCGCTGCGACTCTCCGTTGAAAATCGAGCTCCATTACCGTCATCGGAACTTGCTCGCGGAACCAGCCGACGGAGTCGTGGAAGTTGGGGCGCTTGACGTTGGGCTGGTCACTATAGGCATAATCGCCGCACCCCTTGGCGTTCCGTGCTGAGCCATAGACCACCAACGACCCTGCCGGGGTTGCCCGACTTTCCAGCACCGGAAGTTCGGGCCGTGCTCGAAAGCCGACCATGCTGATCGACGGTTCCGCCTCCATCGCCGCGACCGTGTTGCGAAGAAACTCTCCATCGCCCGCCAGCATGCAGTCGTCCTGCAATGTCAAAATATAGTCGCCCCCCGCCGCCCTGATGCCTGCGTTCTGGTTGGCCCCGAGTCCACTGTTCACGGTCGGACGAATTACCTTGTCGAAGGCAAGCTGATCGATGATTGAGCGGTGCCAATCGTCGCTGGCGTCGTCGCAGAGAATCAATTCGAGCCGCTCGCGTGGATAGTCGACGCGTCGCACGAAGCTTTCGTAGGTGGCGACGAGCGTATGCGCGCGATTATAGGTGATGAATAGCACGCTCACCAACGGGAGTTCAGTCACGCACTATCTCCTTCGAAGGGATCAGGCGCCGCATGAGGAACAGGAGTATCGGACCCGCGACCAGCGCGGTCACCACGCTCGCGACAAGCAACCCCGTCTTACCGCCTGAAAGACGCTGAACAAACAGCGACAGGGCAAGCGTCACGGCCCCTGCGCTTATCACGATCAGCAGGTCCGGCAATACCCCCCTGGTGGCGGCGGGACCGATCATGCGCCGCGCAGCGAGCGTGATGATCGGCGCCATGAACACGACTTCGGCGATCGACAGCGCGAGCGACAGGCGAAGCGTCATCGAGTTTATCGGCAGGAACAGGGCGAGCAGCGCGGCGGCGATGGTCTGAGCAACCACGGCGATCGCGAACGATCCGGGTCGATGGCCATAGGTCAGGAGGGGGAGGTTCAGCTGTAAGCCGGGCACGATCACTAGCGGCGCCAGCATGATGGCGAGCAGTAGTGGGTCATATACTACTCCGGATCCTGCCCACAGATGAAGCAGCACTCCGCCCCACGCCCACAGCAAGGCGCAGCCGACGCCGAACGCAAACGCGATCAGCGTCGCCAACTTGCGATAGCTGGCTTGCAGTTCGTCATGGCGCGACTGGGTTTCGAGCCTGCTCAATTCCATGCCCAGAATAAAGGTTACCCGCTGCGACAGGCTGCGCACGGTATTGGCGATGGTGCGCAGCAGGACATAGCCGGCAAGCACTCCTTGCGCCGCGCGCGAGCCGATCATCAGGATCGGTACCTGGGTCAGCACGATCGACGGCAGGAAGCCCGAGGCGAACAAGATCGATTCACGTAATGCGCGGTGTGTAGTAATTGCCTCCGGGCGACGCCAGCTCCAAGCGAAGCGCGGAAAGCGCTTCGCCACGTCGATCGGAATGACGATAACGTTCGCGATCACCGTCGCCAGGAGCATCGCCACCGCCAGCGCGGTCATGGAACGGAATACCACAAGGGCAGCGATCGAAACCCCGATCCGCAACAGGTCGCCACCCGAACTGATCACTGTTCCCCAACCGAAGGCCATGTTCGCGCGGTAGGCGCCGCTGCTATTGGTCGCCGCCAACTTCACGGCAATTGCACCGCCCAGGCACAGCGCGACTAGCTGCTCACCAGCGTCCAGCGGCGGGTTCATGCCCAGCCAGATTTGCAATGGGGCGACCATCGCGACAGCAGTCGTCAAGCCCATAACGAGCATCCCGAGCAGCGCGAAAATGCTGTTCGATTGACGAAATATTGCCACCGCCTGATCGATATCGCCGCGGTGCGCCGCGCGCGACATGCGATTGCTGAAGGTAATTTGCGTGCCGAGATCGACCATCGTCAGCAATGTCATCGTCGCGCTGATCAGCGACCAGCGTTCAAACTGGGCAACCCCCAGCCGTTGCACCAACAGCGCGGTGAGGAAGATACGCTCGATCAGCTGCGACAAGATCGGTACCGACTGCGAGCCCAGGTCGAGAAGGGGACGGCGCAATCGAACTTCCGATTCTGTGGTGTTGTAGAGAGACTTGGCGTCTGTGGCGCCTGCATCGCGCATTAACAAGCGGCCAGCTTGGTCGGCCGTTCATCCTATCGTGTTGGTCCGCCGCCGCTTAGCCCGCCGTTGCGTTGCCCCGATGCTGCTCCCATATGTCGATCATGACTCAAAGCCTCCCGATCCTGCCCCTGCGCGACATCGTCGTGTTTCCCCATCGCATCGTTCCCTTGTTCGTCGGCCGCGAAAAGTCGGTGGCCGCGCTCGAGGCGGCGATGGGCAGCGACAAGGAGCTGTTCCTCGTCGCCCAGCTCGACCCCGCCGAGGACGATCCCGATCGCGACCAGCTTTACGACCTCGGCGTTGTCGCCACCGCGATGCAGCTGCTCAAGCTGCCCGACGGTACCGTCCGCGTGCTGGTCGAGGGCGTGCGCCGTGCGCGGCTGTTATCGCTTGGCGTCGCTCCCGAAGGGCATCAGGTCGCCGAGATCGAGGATGTCGCCGACCTCGACGCCGAGGGACCCGAGGCCAATGCGCTGATGCGCTCGGTGATCGACCAGTTCGACAATTATGCCAAGCTCAACAAGCGCTTGCCGGCCGAAACGTCGATGCAGCTTGGCGAGATCGAGGATCCCTCGACGCTTGCCGACGCGGTTGCTTCGAACCTGTCGATCAAGGTGTCGGACAAGCAGGCGCTGCTCGCCGAGCTCCATCCCTCGCGCCGCCTCGAGATGGTGTTCGCCTTCATGGAGGGCGAGCTTGGCGTGCTTCAGGTCGAGAAGAAGATCCGCAGCCGGGTCAAGCGCCAGATGGAAAAGACCCAGCGCGAATATTATCTCAACGAGCAGTTGAAGGCGATCCAGCGCGAACTCGGCAACGAAGGTGAGGAGGGCGCCGACGAGCTCGTCGAGCTTGCGCAAAAGATCCGCAAGACCCGCCTCAGCAAGGAAGCGCGCACCAAGGCCAATGGCGAGCTCAAGAAGCTCAAGGGCATGGCGCCGATGTCCGCCGAAGCGACCGTTGCGCGCAACTATCTCGACGTGCTGCTCGGACTGCCGTGGGGCAAGAAGTCGAAGCTCAAGCGCGATATCGCCGAAGCGCAGGCGATCCTCGACGAGGATCATTATGGGCTCGAGAAGGTCAAGGACCGGATCGTCGAATATCTCGCGGTTCAGGCGCGCACCAACAAGCTCAAGGGCCCGATCCTGTGCCTCGTCGGGCCTCCGGGTGTCGGCAAGACCAGCCTCGGCCGCTCGATCGCGCGCGCGACCGGGCGCGAATTTGTTCGCCAGTCGCTTGGCGGCGTTCGCGACGAGGCCGAGATTCGCGGTCACCGCCGCACCTACATCGGTTCGCTCCCGGGCAAGATCATGTCGAACCTCAAGAAGGCCGGCACCTCGAACCCGCTGTTCCTGCTCGACGAAATCGACAAGCTCGGCCAGGATTTCCGCGGCGATCCCGCATCGGCGCTCCTGGAAGTGCTCGACCCCGAACAGAACGCCAAGTTCCAAGACCATTATCTCGAGCTCGATTACGACCTTAGCGACATCATGTTCGTCACGACGGCCAACTCGCTCGACATGCCGCAGGCCTTGCTCGACCGGATGGAGATCATCCGCCTCGAGGGCTATACCGAGGACGAGAAGGTCGAGATCGCCAACCGCCACCTCATTCCCAAGCAGATCGAGGCGCATGGCCTGACCGAGGGCGAACTGACCTTCGCCGACAGCGGGCTGCGCTCGATCCTGCGCCACTACACCCGCGAAGCCGGCGTCCGCACGCTCGAGCGCGAGCTCGCCAAGGTCGCGCGCAAATCGCTTCGCCAGATCCTCGAGAAGAAGCGCGAGAGCGTCACGCTGACCGCCGACAACATCGGCGAATATCTCGGAGTCACCCGCTACCGCTACGGCGTCGGCGAGGAAGAAGATCAGGTCGGCGCAGTCACCGGGCTCGCCTGGACCGAGGTCGGCGGCGAATTGCTTACGATCGAGGCGGTCACTGTTCCCGGCAAGGGCGCGATCAAGACCACCGGCAAGCTTGGCGACGTAATGCAGGAGTCGATCGCGACCGCGATGAGCTTCGTCAAGGCGCGCTCACCGTCTTACGGGGTCAAGCCGTCGATCTTCGCGCGCAAGGACATTCACGTCCATTTGCCCGAGGGCGCGGTCCCGAAAGACGGGCCCTCGGCAGGAATAGGAATGGTCACGGCGATGATCTCGACGCTCACCGGCATCCCGGTGCGGCGCGATATCGCCATGACTGGCGAAGTCACGCTGCGCGGCCGCGTGCTGCCGATCGGCGGGCTTAAGGAGAAATTGCTCGCCGCTTTGCGCGGGGGAATCACCACGGTGCTGATCCCGGCCGAGAATGAAAAGGACCTCGCCGAGATCCCGGCCTCGGTGAAGGACGCGCTGACGATCATTCCTGTGGCGCATGTCGATGAGGTGCTGGCGCGCGCCATGGCGACCCCGTTGGTACCGATCGAGTGGACCGAAGCCGATGAGCATGCGGTCGAAGCCGCTCATGCTCAGAGCGTGGGGCAGGGGGCCGCAATTCGCCACTGATTGCCGGAAAAGTGCGGCTGGCGGCTTTGACTTCCACCACGGTCTGATCTTAACAGCGAACAGGTGCGCTGCGTAACGCGCGTGTTGAGGAGCGTTGGCCAATGAACAAGCAGGAACTCATTACCCAGGTCGCCGATCGCGCAGGGCTGACCCGGAACGATGCGAGCCGGGCGATCGAAACGATGCTCGACCTGGTCACCGCGACGCTCAAGCGGGGCGACGAGGTAAGGCTGGTCGGCTTCGGCAATTTCTCGGTCACCCGGCGCAAGGCGTCGATCGGCCGCAACCCGCGCACCGGCGAGCCGATGCAGATCGACTCGAGCGCTCAACCCAAGTTTCGTCCGGGGAAAATTCTGAAGGACGCGGTCCGCTAGCGGGGTCAGGCTAGACAGGGATTCGTCCCTCGCCTAAGCGCCAACCCGCGACGAGCATGGGCGCGTAGCTCAGTGGTAGAGCACACCCTTCACACGGGTGGGGTCGCAGGTTCAATCCCTGCCGCGCCCACCATGCTCCGCAAGCTCTACCAGCCGTGGGTCCTCCTACCGCAGATAGTCCGCACGAAAACTCGCGACTCGCTGCAACTCGGCCCAATCGTCGAAGAAGATTTCGCGTCCCTTGCGGTGGATCAGTCCCTGCCGCTCGAGATCGGCGAACACGCGGTTGACGTTGACCGAGGTATGCCCGGTGATGTCGGCGATCTGTTGCTGGGTGAATGGGTTTATCAGCGACTGCTTCGCAACATCCACGTGGCTCCGCTCGACTGTCTCGCAGAGCAGATGCGTCACGCGCGCGGTCGAATCGCGCCGTCCACAATTGACCAGCCATTCATAGCTGATCGCCGAATGACGCTCCATTAGCTGCATGAAAAAGCGCGAATATTCGGCGTCGCTATCCACCACCGCGGCGAAGTCCTCGCGCTTGCCGATCAGAACTTCGCTGCGCACGATCGCCTGAACGCCATAGTCCGCAGACCCCTGACGCGGTAAAATACCGTCGCCGACAAAGCGCAGCGCGACGATCTGGCGCCGGCCATTGCCATCGGACTTATACTTGCTGAGCAGGCCCGAGCGCACGAACATCACTTCGTCGCGAGCGACTCCGGGTTCGCGAAACGGGCGACGCGGCAGAACCGTCACCTGGCGTTGCGGCATCTGTTCGAACCGCTTCGCCAGCGCGGGCTTCAGCCCGGCCGCAGTCAATGTTTCGGCAAGCCCAGCCCCGACTTTCGCGTCGATGGGCACAGTGGCGCTCGTGGCCATAATCGTTTTTCCTCTGCCCCGCCGCAAATGTGGGCCGGTGCGGGCAACAAGGCAAGTCAAGGATTAATACGTAGCGGGTGAAGGTCATACGGGGGTCGATGCCTCCTCTCGCTTGCCATCCGCGCCCCCCGCGCATAAGAACCGCCCGCGTTCATTGAGCGCATCGTGGCGATCGTAGCTCAGTTGGTTAGAGCATCGGTTTGTGGTACCGAGGGTCGCGGGTTCAAGCCCCGTCGATCGCCCCATTTTCCATTGTCGACAGGGCGTTACTCTGACATGCAGACCCCGTGGGGCTTTCCCGATTTCGACGCGCACGAAGCGCTCCACCTGATCCATGACGAGGCCACTGGGCTACGCGCGATCATCGCGGTCCATTCGACCCACCTCGGGCCAGCCGCTGGCGGCACGCGCTTCTGGCACTATGCCGATGACGCCGACGCGCTGACCGACGCGTTGCGCCTGTCGCGCGGGATGAGCTTCAAGAACGCCATGGCCGGTCTCCCGCTGGGCGGCGGCAAGGCGGTCATTCTCGCGCCCGAGGATCGCAAGAAAACTCCCGAGCAACTCGCCGCCTTCGGGCTGGCGATCGACCGGCTCGGCGGGCAATATGTCACTGCCGAAGACGTCGGCATGAGCGTCAACGACATGATTGAGATCGCCCGCAAGACGCGCTTCGTCGCCGGGCTCCCCGTTGCCGGTGGCGCGGTGGGCGGCGATCCCGGGCCGCACACTTCACTCGGCGTTTTTCTTGGGATTAAGGCCGCGGTCAGGCGCGCGCTCGGCAAGGACAGCGTCGCGGGTCTCCACATCGCGCTTCAGGGCGCGGGCAGCGTCGCCAGTGGAGTCGCGATGCACGCCGCCGCCGAGGGCGCGAAACTGACCATTGCCGACGTCGATGCCTCCCGTGCCCAGGCGCTCGCTACCCAGGTCGGCGGCAAGGTCGTCGATCCCGCCGAAATTCTTGCCCTCGATGCCGATCTCGTCAGCCCATGCGCACTCGGCGCGATTCTGACCGAACAGTCGATCGCTGCGCTCAACGCCCCGATCGTCGCCGGAGGTGCCAACAACCAGCTCGCCACCTTGCAGGACGGCGAAGCGATCCACGCCCGCGGCATCCTCTACGCCCCCGACTATGTCATCAACGCCGGCGGCATCATCAATGTCTCGACCGAATTTGTCCACGACGGCGATGCCAGCCTGGTGCGCCAGCGGATCGAGGCAATTCCCGGTCGGCTCGAGCAGATCTGGGCCGACAGCGTGGCCTCGGGCCGCAACCCCGCCGCGGTGGCCGACGCCATGGCGCTGGCGTTGATCGGACGCTGAAGCGCGGCCAGGCGCAAAAGCGGCCTAAATTTGCTTTTCCGGGTGCAGCCGTCTATGTCGTTCAGGCTACCAGTTGCCTGATCGGGTCTGGCTCTACGAGTCCTCTTCCTCTTCTCCGCCGCTTCTAGCCGGCAGGCGAATCTCGTCCGCCGCATGGGAAAAGGATACCCAGCCATGATTTCAGGTACCGTCAAATTTTTCAATACCGACAAGGGCTTCGGCTTCATCAAGCCCGATGATGGCACAAACGATGCGTTCGTCCACATCAGCGCCGTTCAGGCCGCCGGGATGCAGACGCTCAACACCGACCAGCGCGTGTCGTACGAGCTCGAGCCCGACCGTCGTGGCCGCGTCAGCGCGGTCAACCTCCAGGCTGCCTAACTACTACACCGGCCCTCCGTTCGCGGGGGGCCGGCACTTGCCCCTACTGCATCCGTTCGAAGAGGAGACTTCCCCTGTCCAGCCAAACCCTCTTCTTCACCGAGCGCCGCGACGCCGAGGTCCAGCTTGCCGACCAGGCCGGGCTCGCCAATGTGCGTGACAATCACCTGCGCGCTGCCGCTGCATGGGACGTGCTCGCCAGCCGCGCCGTTCGTGGCGACCGCCTGCGCGAGGAAGAACAGCGTCGTAAAGCCGAGAACGGACTTTCGGCCTAGTTTCTTTAGGCGACGTTAGCCGCTAATCGGCGACACAGATGCACCGCCTCGCCAACCCCGCCCGATTCCTCCGCTTCGCCCGGCCCGCGACTCGCTGGGCATTTCTGTTCGGCGCGCTGCTGACGTCGGTGGGCATCCTTGGCGGCCTGTTTATCACCCCGCCCGATTATCTGCAGGGCGAGACGGTACGCATTCTCTACATCCACGTCCCCGCCGCCTGGCTCGGCATGGTGGGCTGGGGCGGGATTGCCGCTGCCAGCTTCAGCCAGATCGTGTGGCGACACCCGCTCGCCGCGATCGCCGGCCGCGCTACCGCCCCGGCCGGCGCAACCTTCGCCGCCGCCTGCCTCGTCACCGGCTCGATCTGGGGCCGCCCGACCTGGGGCACCTGGTGGGAGTGGGACGGCCGGCTGACGTCGATGCTGATCCTGTTCTTCCTTTACCTCGGATACATTGCGCTCGCTGCGGCCGAAAAGGAGCGCGGCGGGGAAGGGCGCATGGCCGCGATCTTCGGCCTTGCCGGGGCGATCAACCTGCCGATCATTCACTACAGCGTGCTGTGGTGGCGCACTCTCCACCAGGGCCAGAGCATCGGGCTGACCGGCTCGAGCATCGCCCCGTCGTTGCTGTGGCCGCTCCCGCTGACCACCCTCGGCTTCACCTTGCTGTTCACCGCAGCGATCCTAATGCGAATGCGCGCCGAGCTCGCCGAACAGCGCGTCGAAGCGCGCCTCCGCCGGGCCATGGCATGAACCAGTCCGCCTTCGTCCTTGCTGCCTATGCGGTCATGCTCGTCGCGACAGCGAGTCTCCTCGCGTGGGCGTTCGCCACCATGCGCACCGCCGAAGCCGCTGCCGACGCGCTCAAGCGTCCCGAATGAAGCCCAAGAGCCAACGCCTTGTCCTCGTTGTGCTCGCGCTCGTCGCTGTGCTGGGCGCGGTCCTGCTCGCGATGTGGGGCCTGCGCGACCGTGCCTCCTATTTCTATACCCCGTCCGACATCGTCGCGGGCAAGGCGGTCGGCGACCGCAGTGTCCGCCTCGGCGGGATGGTCGAGAAAGGCTCGCTCGTCCGCGCGCCCGACGGCGTAACCGTCAGCTTCCGCGTCACCGACGGCCCGGCGCGGACTTCCGTCACCTATCGCGGTATCCTGCCCGACCTGTTCCGCGAGGGTAGCGGAGTCGTCGCCGAGGGCCGGGTCACACCCGCCGGCTTCACCGCCGACACCATCCTCGCCAAGCATGACGAGCGCTACATGCCGCCCCAGCTCGGCAACCAGGCCGCCGAACACCGCGTCGCAAAGACGGTTCTCAAGTGATTGCGGAAACAGGACTTTCTGCGCTGTGGCTGGCGAGCGCGCTGGCCCTGCTGCAACTCCTGCTCGGCCTCGCCTACTGGAAGCAAGGCATCGGCGGGCCGAGCCCGGCCAGAGCGCTCGCCGTTACCCAGGGATTGCTCACCCTCGTCGCATTTGCCGCGTTGCTCGCCGTCTTCGCGCGCACCGATCTGTCCGTCGCGCTAGTCGCCGCCAACAGCCACAGCGCCAAGCCGATGCCCTACAAGATCGCCGGAGCCTGGGGCAATCACGAGGGCTCGATGCTGCTTTGGGTCACCGTCCTCGGCCTCGCCGGTGCCGCGCTCGCCATTTTGGAGCGCCGTCTCGACGCCGCGATGACCGTCGCCACCCTCGCCGCGCAAGCCGCGCTGGCGCTCGGCTTCTTCGCCTTCCTCCTCCTTGCTTCCAACCCCTTCGCTCGCCGGTCGCCAGCGCCGCCGGAAGGGCAGGGGCTCAACCCCTTGCTCCAGGACCCCGGCCTCGCCTTCCACCCGCCCACCCTCTACCTCGGCTACGTCGGGCTCTCGGTGGCGTTCAGTCTCGCCGTCGCCGCGCTGCTCACCCGCCAGGTCGGCCCGCTCCTTGCTCGCGCCATGCGCCCGTGGGTCCTCGCCGCATGGATCTTCCTCACGCTGGGAATCACCGCGGGCAGCTACTGGGCCTATTATGAGCTTGGCTGGGGCGGCTGGTGGTTCTGGGATCCGGTCGAAAACGCCAGCCTCATGCCGTGGCTCGCCGCCACCGCGCTGCTCCACAGCCTCAACGTCCTCGCCGCCCGCGGCGGCCTTCGCGCATGGACGATGATGCTCGCGGTTGTCGCGTTCAGCATGTCGATGCTCGGCACCTTCCTCGTCCGCTCGGGAGTCCTCACCTCGGTTCACGCCTTTGCCGTCGATCCGACCCGAGGCGCCTTCATCCTCGCGCTCCTTGCCTTCTACATCGGTGCCGCGCTGATCCTGTTCGCCGCGCGCATCGCCACCGTCCGCGAAGGCGCGCGCTTCGCCATCTGGAGCCGCGAAGGCGGGCTGGTCGCCAACAACCTCCTCCTGTCGGTGATTCTCGTCATCGTCTTCGTCGGAACGCTCTATCCGCTCCTCGCCGAAGCGATGACTGGCGAGAAGCTGTCGGTCGGACCGCCCTATTTCAACGCCACCGCCGGCCCGCTTGCGTTGCTCCTCGTCGCTTTCCTCCTGTTCGCCCCGCTGTTGCGCTGGCGTCATGACGCCAGGCCCAGGGCGCAGCGCATCCTTCCCGGTGCAGCCGCCGCAATGCTCGCCTTCGCCCTGACCTTTCTTGCCCCGGCAATGACTCTCCTCCCGCGCCTCGCCCTCGCGCTCGCCGGCGGCCTTGCCGTCGCCAGCCTGCTCCCGCTCGCGCGCCGCAACCTCCTGCGCACGCCACTGGCCACCTGGGGAATGGCCATCGCCCACTTTGGCGTTGCCGTCGCCATCGCCGGAATGGCGATCGACTCCAGCTTCACCGTCGAAAAGCTCGCCGCCGCACATGAAGGCGAGACCCTCGTCGTCGGTCCCTGGGCGGTAACCTTCGCCAGCCTCGACCCGATCGTCGGCCCCAACTGGACCGCCCTCGAAGCCAGCCTCGACGCGTCGCGAAAAGGCAATCGCATTTCCCTCCACCCCCAGGCGCGAAGCTTCTTCAACCCCCCGACCGAGACCAATGAAACCGCCATCGCCACCTTGTGGGACGGTCAGCTCTACACCGTGCTGGGCAAGCAGAATGACGACGGCCGCTGGCAGCTGCGGCTATGGTGGAAGCCGTTCGTCACCCTCATCTGGCTCGGCGGCGCGCTGATCGCACTAGGCGGCGCACTCGCTCTCCTCGGCCGCCTGTGGCGCGATTGGCGGCGGGGCAGGGGCGAGACCGTCGTGGACCCGGCAGCCGAATGGCGGCGGCGATGAAGGGTTTCGTCCGCTTCCTCCCGATCGCCTTGTTCCTCGCGATCGTCGGCGCGCTGGTGTGGCGCCTCGCCCACCCCGGCGACGCGCTCATCCGCTCAAAGCTGACCGACCGCCCGATGCCCGTCTTCAAACTGATGGCTGCTGTCCCTGGCAAGCCCGGCCTCGCCACCACTGACCTCGCCACCGGCAAACCCCACCTCGTCAATCTCTTCGCCAGCTGGTGCGTCCCGTGCATCACCGAAATGGCGCTGCTCAAACAGCTGCAAGCCGAGGGCGTCGCGATCGTCGGCATCGACATTCGCGACCGTCCCGACGCGCTCGCCCGCTTCCTCGACAATAACGACGATCCGTTCGTCGCAATCGGCGCCGACAACGACAGCATCGCACAAATGGCGCTCGGCTCGTCGGGCGTCCCTGAAACCTTCGTTGTCGATCGCCACGGCATCATCCGCCGCCAGTACATCGGCGGCCTGACCGCTTCGAACTTGCCAGCGGTCCACGTCGCGCTCGCCGAGGCCGCACGATGAAGCGCTTCCTCCTTGCCCTCGCGCTCCTCGCGGCCCCGGCACTCGCCGACACCGACCTCGCCCAACCCCGCTGGGCCAACGAACAACTCCCCGATCCCCGACAGGAAGCCGCCGCGCAGGACCTCATGGGCTCGTTGCGCTGCCTCGTCTGCCAGGGACAGTCGATCGCCGACAGTGACGCCGACCTCGCCGGGTCGATGCGTGCGATGGTCCGCACCCGCATCGCCGCTGGTGAGCGCCCCCAGGCAATCCGCGCCTGGCTCATCGCCCGCTACGGCAATTGGGTCAGCTTTACCCCCGCGGTCGAACCGCTGACCTGGCCACTGTGGGCCGCACCGGTCATTCTCCTGCTCGCCGGCCTGTGGCTCGCGCGGGGCCGCTTCGGGAGCCGGCGATGACCGGCTGGCTGATCCTGCTGGCAATGTTCGGCACAACGCTCGCGTTTCTGTTCACGCTCAGGCTGCGCGGCTCGACGCTTACCCTCGCCGCTGCCGCACTGGTCTTCGGCGCGGCCGGCTATGCGCTCCAGGGCCGCCCCGGCCTTCCCGGCACCAGGCACAGCATCGCCGACGCCGCGCCCCCGCTCGCGCTTGCCGGCGCGCGCCACGCCCTGTTCGGCACCTTCACGCCCGCCGAGCGCTGGCTGATCATCGCCGACAGCTATGCCCGCAGCGGTGACACGATGGGCGCCGCCGATCTCCTCCGCTCGGCAATCCGCCAGCACCCGCGCGACCCCGAGCTTTGGACCGGCTATGCCAACGCGCTGGTCGATCACGCCCACATGCTCACCCCCGCCGCGCGCCTCGCCTTTGGCCGCGCCACGGCGCTATCGCCAGACACCCCCGGCCCGCGCTTCTTCCTCGGTCTCGCTCTGCTTCGCTCGGGCGACCGCGCCGGCGCGCTCGAGCAATGGAGCGCGATCCTCGCCGCCGCACCGCCGAACGCCAGCTGGCGCCCGATGGTCGAGGGCGGGGTCCGGGTGGCGGCAAGCCGCGCACTCTAGAACAGCGCTAAGCGTGCGTTAGCCGTGGTCGGGACCAGTGCAGTCCAGTACCGACCAGTGCATCCCAGGTCAGGCAGCCGCCTCGAACGGCAGGTTGAGTGCCTCGGCGACCGCTTGATGTCGGATCTT
>JANXUU010000031.1 GCA_025356055.1 Sphingomonas sp.
ATGTGCAGGTGTTCGCGACGCAGGTTGTCCGCAATCTTCCGGCAACGATCAAGGGGATTGAGGCCGACTTGACGACTCGTCCGCTGCGCGGCCTGATGGTCCAGCTCAGCGGCGCGCTGCAGGACAGCAAGGTCTACAATGTCCTGCTACCCGACGGAGCGACGATCCAAACCCACAACCTGCCCCAGGCGCCGAAATTCTCGGGCAGTGCCTTGGCGCGCTACGAATTCGATCTCGGCGGCGGGCGCGCCTCGCTTCAGGCCGATGCACTGTACCAAGGCAAGAGTTGCTTCACCGTCCTGTGCGCACCGGTCGAGCGCGAGGCCGCCTATCATGTCGAGAACGCCCGCATCGGTTTCACCCCGGCGGGCGGAAAGATCGACCTCGCGGCGTTCGTCAACAATGTCTTCGAGCGCGCCTACCGCAGCTATGCCTTCGACGGGTCGCTGTTCTGGGGGGATTCGCTTGGCGTCTATGCCAAGCCGCGCACCTGGGGCGTGTCGGCCAAAGTCCGCTTCGGCGGCGAATGAGCGAGCCCGCGCCGCACGCCCTTCAGCGACAGCTGACCTGGGTCGATGCGTTCTGGGCGTCGAGCGGGGTTCCTGCTGGCGTCCTGCTGACGATGGGCGGGATCGCCACCGTCATCGGCCAGCCGTCGTGGGTGATCTGGATCGTCTCGATCCTGATGGGGTTCGTCCAGTCGTTCGTCTACGCCGAGATCGCTGGCCTCTACCCGCATAAGTCGGGCGGCGCGTGGGTCTATGGCGCCGCCGCCTGGCTGCCATACAGCAAGT
Organism: Sphingomonas sp.; assembly: GCA_025356055.1. Lineage (GTDB taxonomy): Bacteria > Pseudomonadota > Alphaproteobacteria > Sphingomonadales > Sphingomonadaceae > Sphingomicrobium. The sequence goes on from JANXUU010000031.1 coordinate 795, forward strand.
TCATTGCGCCGGTGTCGGTGTGGTGCAACTGGCTGGCCTGGTCCCCGGTGCTCGCGCTCGGCACCAGCCTGGGTGCGGGTTATGTGATGACCAGCCTGTTCGCGCCCGGCGCCGCGATCAATCTGTGGACCGTCAACCTGCTTGACCTCGGCTTCATCCGCGACGGGCTCCACCTGCGAGTCAACATGGTGTCGATCATTGCCGCCGGCTTCCTGCTGCTGACCTTCGCGCTTCAACATCATGGCGCGGCGCGCGCGGCGGCAGCACAAAAAATCATCGGCATCGTCTGCCTGGCGCCGTTGATCCTGGTCGGGCTGGTGCCGCTGATCACTGGCGACCTGCCGTCGAACCATCTCTTTCCCTTGCTCCCGATGGTGCGCGACGCGGCCGGCCATATCGCCTTCGGCAGCTGGAACGCGGCCGGGCTGACGCTTCTTGCCGGCGCAATGTTCGGGGCGGGCTGGTCAACCTACGGGTTCGAGACCGCGGTCTGTTACACCCGCGAATTCAAGGATCCTAAGCGTGACACGTTCAAGGCGATTCTCGCCGCCGGGCTGCTGTGCATCGTCATCTTCACGCTGGTCCCGCTCGCCTTTCAGGCATCGCTCGGGCTCGATGCCTTGCTCGATCCCAAAATCTACGATGGCTCGGGGGTAGCGCTGGCGCTGGCGCGGATCGTCAATGGCGGGGTGGTGGTCACCAATATCTTCGTCGCGACTTTGATTCTGTCGCTGCTGCTGATCGTGATGACCTCGATGATGGGGTCTTCGCGAACGCTCTACCAGGCGTCGGTCGATGGCTGGTTCCCGCGCTATCTGTCGCGCGTAAATCGCCACGGCGCGCCGACCGCTGCGATGTGGACCGACCTCGTCTTCAATCTCTTGCTGCTGCTGGCATCTGACTATTTCGCGGTACTGATGATATCCAACGTCTGCTACTTCATCTTCAACTTCCTCAACCTCCAGTCGGGCTGGATTCACCGCATCGATCGCGGTGACTGGGATCGACCTTATCGCTGCCCAACCTGGCTGCTGGCCCTTGCCGCAGGGTTCGGTTTTCTCAACATCGTCTTCATGGGCGCGGGCGCGGATGTGTGGGGCGAGGGCACTTTGCGTAACGGCCTGGTGGCCGCCGCGCTGATCGTCCCGGTGTTCGTGTTTCGTCACTATGTACAAGATGGCGGGCGCTTTCCGGCCACTCAAGGCGAGAGCGGGTATGAAGGCTATGAACGCGTGGTCGAGCCGCGCGCGGGAATAAAACCGTATCTGGCGCTGGCGCTGTTCACGGGGATGATCATCGTAACGTCATTCTACGCGGTCCTCCCGCACGTTACGTGACATTTTTCAGACTTATTGAACTCTAGAATTAGAGATTACGATACTGGCCGATTAAATTGCTCCGTTTCCCGCCGATCAATAGAAGATCTCCAAGGGTAATGGGACGAATGGCATGAGGCAGTCGGCACGAGCGGTAGTCATTGGTGGCGGCGTCGTCGGCATCAGTACGCTCTATCACCTTGCCCGGATGGGCTGGACCGACGTCGTCCTGATCGAGCGCAAGGAACTGACGTCGGGGTCGACGTGGCATGCGGCGGGCCTGCTGCCGCTGTTCAACCTGAGCTATGCGGTCGGCCAGCTTCATAAATATTCGGTCGATTTCTACCCCACACTCGAGGCCGAGACCGAGCTCAAGGTCGGGTTCTCGAACGTGTCGAACATCCGCCTGGCGCGAACCCCCGACCGGATGGACGAATTCCATTATTATGCTGGGGTCGCAAAGACGATCGGGGTCGAGGTCAATTTCCTCACTCCAGACCAGCTCGGCGAGATCTGGCCGCTGTGCAACACCGACGGGATCCTCGGCGCGATCCAGCACCCGGCCGACGGCTATATCCAGCCCGCTGACCTCAGCCAGGCACTGGCCCGCGGCGCCCGCCAGCGCGGCGCCAAGATTTACCGCAACACTGCGGTGACCGGGATCAGCCGCAAGCCCAACGGCGAGTGGCTCGTGAGCACCGACCACGGCGAGATCAGCTGCGAGCATGTCATCTCGGCGACCGGCAACTTCGCCCGCCAGACCGGAGCGATGGTCGGGCTCGACATCCCCGTGATCCCGGTTGAGCATCAATATATCGTCACCGAACAGCATCCCGCGATCATGGAGCGGCGCGCCAAGGGCTTGCCCGAGATGGGTGTGCTGCGCGAGTCGGATTCAAGCTGGTACATGCGTGAGGAAGCCGGCGGGCTGCTGCTCGGGCCGTACGAGATCGGCGCGCCCGCCTGCTATGTCGACGGACCCTCGGCCAACAGCGAATATGAACTATTCCCCGACGCGCTGGAGCGACTCGAGCCCTATATCATGACCGCGATCGACCGCGTCCCGGCGTTCGGCGAAGTCGGCATCAAGCGCGTCTATAATGGCGCGATCGCCTACACTCCCGACGGCAGCCCGATCGTCGGTCCGGCGTGGGGCCACAAGAATTTCTGGCTCAACGAAGGCCATAGTTTCGGAGTTACCGCCGCCGGCGGTGCAGGCTGGCAGCTGGCCCACTGGATCGTCGAGGGCGAGCCAACGATCGACATGATGGGCGTCGATCCGCGCCGCTTCGGCGACTATGCCGGGCGCGGCTATCTCATCGAGAAGAATGAGGAGGCCTATGCCAAGGTCTTCACGGTCCATTATCCCGATGAGGAGCGCGAGGCCGCACGCGGGCTCAAGCGCTCGCCCTGCTATGACCGGATGAAGGCCAAGGGCGCAGTGTTCGGGACGGTGTATGGCTGGGAGCGCCCGAACTGGTTCGCGCCCGAGGACTATGCGCTGGGCGAGGCCGATCTGGCGCGGCCCGACGTTCTGCTCAATCACAACCACCCTGACGTCACAGGCGAGCCGGTGCGCGAAAAATGGTCGTTCCGCCGATCCAATTATTTCGAACATGTCGGCAACGAGTGCCGCAACGTGACCGACAATGCTGGGCTGCTCGACATGACGGCCTTTGCAAAGTGCCGCATTTCGGGGTTCGGGGCCGAAGCGTGGCTCGACGGGCTGCTGACAAATGCAGTGCCCAAGAAGGTCGGGCGGGTCACACTGTCCTACCTGCTCACCAGCCGCGGCGGCGTGCGCAGCGAATTCACCGTCTACAAGGAAGCACCCGAAAGCTATTATCTGGTTTCGGCGGGGGCTTATGAACGGCACGACCATGACTATCTCCGCAAGGCGATGCCGCGCGATGGATCGGTCGAATTCGAGCGGCTGACGACCTCGATGGGGGTGCTGGTTCTTGCCGGGCCGAAATCGCGCCAGATATTGGCCAAGCTTACCGACGCCGACTTGGCTTCGGCCGCCTTCCCATGGCTGACGGGCAAGTCGATCAGCCTGGGGATTGCCAAGGTCGAGGCGCTGCGGGTCAATTTCGTCGGCGAGCTGGGGTGGGAGATCCATCACCCGATCGAGACGCAGAATTACATTTTCGACAAATTGTTCGAAGCGGGCGCCGAGCATGGGCTGAAGCCGTTCGGGATCAAGGCGATGGATTCGATGCGGCTGGAGAAGGGCTACAAGCTCATCCCGCGCGAACTTTCGATCGAATATTCGGCTTATGAAAGCGGGCTCGACCGGTTCATCGGTGCAAAGAAGGAGGCTTTCTTCGGGCGCGATGCGCTGATCGCGGCGCATGCGGACGGCGACCGGTGGAAACTCGTCACGATGGAAGTCGATGGCGTGACCGACGCCGATGCGCGCGGTTCAGAAGCCATCTACCAAGGCAGCCAGCTGGTCGGGCGGGCAACGTCCGGGGGCTATGGCTGGCGGACGGGCAAGTCGCTGGTAATCGCGATGGTCCCGCCGGCGCTGGCCGACCTCGGCGCCCGGTTCGAAATTTCGATCCTCGGCACCCATCACTCGGCGACAATCATCGCCGACTCGCCGTTCGACCCGGCCAATGATCGGTTGCGCGGATGAGCGGGGAATATGGCGAGATCGGCGCGCTGCTTGGGCAGGACCGCAAGGGGTATAGCCTGCCGCAGAAGCTCTACGTCGGCGAGCAGGCGTTTGCGTTCGACACGCAGGTCATGCTCCCGAGCGTCTGGCTCTATGCCTGCACCGTTGCGCATATTAAGAAGCCGGGCGACTGGTTTTTGTTCGAGATGGCCGACAATTCGGTGATCGTTCTTCGCGGCCGCGACGGCGCGGTGCGGGCCTTCTTCAACAGCTGCCAGCATCGCGGCGCGCGCATCTGCGAGGCGCAGCGCGGCTCGTCGCCGAAACTGATCTGCCCCTATCACCAA
>JANXUU010000077.1 GCA_025356055.1 Sphingomonas sp.
ACGATCCTGGCACGCCAAACGTGCTTCTGCGGAGAACCCCGGGCGGCGATGATCGCCTCGAGCCGAGCTTTGTCCGAAGGGGTGATGTCGAATATGATCCCGCTGCGCATCCCGCAGCCTCGCACACCCCTCGACCAATAGAAATCTATCAGGACTCCTTTGTCTCGATCAATCCACTAGGTGCCGATCCCTCAAGATCGAACTCTCTATAGCCAGCGGCACAAGATCGAGAACATGGTTGGCAAGCTCAAGGACTGGCGCCGCATCACACCCGCCACGACCGCTGCACCCACACTTTCATGTCCGCCATCTGCATCGCCGCAATCGTCATGTACTGGCTCTAATCAATGAGTCCTGAGCCGAGGTAGCCGCGACGTTCACAATGATCGTTTCAAATTCAGCCTGCACCCATGCGTCCGCACGCGCCCGCAGCAAATTGCTCAGAAGTTCGACGTCGTTACGGACAATGATTGGATTTTGCTCAAGCGCGCCGCGAAGCGCTACTTTAAGCCACGAACTCATTCCAGGATGATCGAGGACCCAAGCGATGCGCAATTCCGAAATAGCGAGTGGGGCAGCGACGTCCTTGTTCATACAAGTTCCTCCATTTTAACAGGAGCTTCCGATTTCCACTGGCCGATGCCGGCATAGCGCCACGCGACCTTTCCCCTGTCGTCGAGGCCGAGAAGGTGCAGCCAGCGGTGATCAAAGAGTGCGCGGACATGGGCGTGCCGAGCCAGAGTCGTATCGATCGCGTCGCGTGGGGCCTCGATGCAAACCGCCAGTCTTAGCGGGTCGTGCATCAGTGCTGAGCCGTTATGGACCGACTGCCATGGCAGCCCACCCCGCAGCACGCCCCCATTCCCTTCGACCACGCCGATCCCGCCCGTTACGTTGTGGAGCAGCTTGTTGCCGCCACCGAATAACGCCGGCGCGACCGCCGAGCCATAATATTGCAGGTTGATCCAGCTTGCGACGACGACCGGCGCCGTCAAGATCAACTCGAGTACGCTGAAATCGGTGTCGGCTCGCCAATCATAGTCATGCAGAAACGCCTGTCCCTCGAGCGAGCGACCGAGCGTACGGCTGCGCGGGGCGGCGATGAACGCGCGAGCCCCAGCCAGGCCCCATTCGGGCCGCGTCTCCGCCCAGTCTCTCGCCCGCTTCAAGATTGCACTGCCTCCGGCTGCCCGCGGCAAGCGCGGCGCGCGCTACGTGGCCGGCGCGTTCGAGCACGCCCTGCAAAAGGATCAAGTCCGCTCGATGAGCCGTGAGGTCGTAGTCGCGATCGTAGAGCGTGACGCTGTCGCCAGTCGTGTCGTGCAGCGCGCCGACGAATACCGTGGTTGCAGGGATCGAGATGGCGCGCTCGTCAAGGCCAGCGCGTACCGTCGGATCGTTTAGCAGCGCCGCGAGCAGTCGTGCATTGACCTCGCCCGAATAGCCGCCGCAAGCTCCGCACTGTAGCGCGCTTGCGTGCGGGTTGTTAACCACCCGCGCCCCGTGGCCGACGATGAGCACCACCCGCGCGAAATTGTCCGTCAGTGACATCGCGCGCAGGGTCTTTGCGGCTGTATCTATGCGATGTTCGAGTGGCAGCGGGGGTTCGAAACGAGGCACCGGATCGGCCGGCGGAGTTGCGCCACGGCCGAGCGCATCTCGAGCGAGCTTTAGCAGATACGTCGGTCCCGCCGCCTCAACAAAGGCGAAGGACGACACCGCTGCCAGCTTGAACCTTCCCCAGGCCCGCGCGCCGCGCGCGTGGTAACGTTGGGCGTGATCGGCTTCTTTTGCCCCACCCGCGACGCTGGTGACGCCGGGGTTGAGCAGCGCCGGCAACCGTTTCTCGACCACATCTGATGCGAAGCGGCGGTGCGCGGTGGCGAGCCCGAAGAAGCCCGCGAAGCCGAGCGTCTGAACGCGCGGATGGGCGGCCTCCATTGCTCGGCGGAATACCTCCGAACGGACGTCGATGCAGAAGACAGCCTGAATGATCGGATCGGCCGGCAAATCTACGGCCTTTCCTGCCAGACAGTAGGCAAGATCGCGCTGTGCGCCCAGCTCGGCGGCGTGCTGAAGAATAGCATCAATGCGTTGTTCGTCGTTTGCCACCAGCGGTGCAGCATGCGCGGTCCAGGCCTCGCGCCACAACGGGGCTATCTCTTCACGATAGTGCGCGAACAGTGCCTCCTCCCACAACATCCGAATGGCGAGGAGGTCGAGCGCGGTGTTATCGGTGGTCCCGGCGAGCGCGGCCTGAAAGCTGAGGTAGCGGGCATATTGTGCCCATCCGCCCAGCGTCGTCAGCGCGCGGGCGAGAACGCCGGACAGCGCCGCGTCGTTCAGCTCGAGCATGGCGATGCTACGTGCCAACGCGCCGAGCGCCGGCTCGGGTGTCTCGGCCACAAATCGCGCGAAACCGGCCAGGCCGAGCACCTCAGGCGTGAGGTCGTGTATCGCGGTATCGCGCCAGTTCCAGTACGCACTTCGATCGCGCGCGACGCGCCACAGCGCCTGACCCTCATCAAAATAACCGGCCGCCCAATGGCCGATGCGCTCGGCGATGATGCCTGGCCAGTCCACACCTGAAACGACCGCAGCAAGGTCGGCAATCGTCGGGACCGCATCCGGCACGGCGACGAAACGGTCGAGCGCGGCGATGATTGGGGCAACCTGGTCTGGCTTGCCCGGCCAAACACTCGCCGCCAGTGCGCCCGTCAGGTCTTCGGTGGAGATCAGGCCGCTGGCGACGCGCTTGGCATACCAGCCGCGCGGCATCGTCACGGCAGCCCCCGCCAGCCGCGCCAGCCGCACGGCTGCAACCTCCAGCGGCTCCCCTGCCTGGCCCAGGAAGGGGTTCACCGCGACGCTGGAGGCCAGCGGCCACAAAGGCGGAATCGTGTCGATCGCGGCATCGATTGCCGTCTGCACCACCGACCACAGCTGCGCGGTCTGTAAGTTGGCGATGCCGTCCATCAGCGTGCTCCCCGTGCGGCCCAGCTACCGACCAAGCGGTCGAACAGCGCATTTGCGTAAAGTCCGTTGGCGAGATGGACGCGCAGGCCCGCCACCGCGGGGTGCGTTGACCAAAGTGGGAAGGTCGCCTGCGCGAAGGCGACTGCGCCGAAGCTTAGCACCGCTGTCGCAATTAACACCCAACCGAGCGCATCAGGTGCTGGTGTCGGCGGCAGCGTCCCTGCGGTGAGGGCAATTGCTGCGCCATGGAGCGTGAAATAGCCCACCGACGCAGCCAGTGCGTAGGCGATCACGCGCCGCGTCAGCGCGAGCGGCGCGGCATTGGCCAAGCCTTGCGCAAAGAGGTAGGCGATGCCGAAGATCAGGATCGCACCGAGCGCAATCGCCTGCGGTGACTTGTCGTGGAATCCGAAGGCAAGACCAATGACGACGTAGATGCCGATCGCCGCAAGAAACGATCGCCCAACCGCCGCTAGACTCGGTACCGCAACCGGTCCCGGCCGTGCGGCCGCCGCGATCCGCTCGACTGCTCCCCCAGAAGACAAGAAGGCATGCGCCTTGTAAAGAGAGTGTGCGAGAATATGCAGCAGCGCGAGCGCGAACAGCCCTAGGCCGCACTGGAGTAGCATGAACCCCATCTGCGCGATCGTTGACCAGGCGAGCGAGGTCTTCACCGCAGGCTGCGTTAGCATAACGAGGCCGCCGAGCAGCGCGCTCAATCCCCCGATCATCGCCAGTGCGGCGAGCACCCCGGGCGCGGCGAGCATCACATCGACGAACCGAATCAGCACGAACCCACCAGCATTGACGATGCCCGCGTGGAGCAGCGCCGAGACCGGGGTCGGCGCCTCCATCACCTCAGTCAACCAGCCGTGAAAGGGAAACTGTGCCGACTTTAGCATTGCGGCTGCGGCGAGCATCGCCGCCGCCGCAAGGTCAAGGCGGCTTGCCCCGTCCCGAGCGACACCGCCCAGGATCGTGCCGATGTCGCCGGTGTAATGCCCCCCCCAGAGCAGCAGTGCCGCGAACAACAGCGCGCTGTCTCCCATCCGTGCGACGATCCGCTGCTTGCGCGCGGCGCGCTGCGCGGCCGGTCGATCGGCGTAAAAGAGCAGCAGCTGGTGCAACGTTACGCTGGTCCCGACCCACGCCAGGACGAGCTGGCCGAGGTTTCCTGCGGTTACCATCAGCATAACGCAGGCGAGCGCCGCGCACAGCCACCCCATGAACCGGCCCTCGCGCGCCTCGCCGTCGAGATACGTCGCCGTGTAGCGGATGACGACCCAGCCGATGAAAGCGATCAGCAGGAGGAGCGGCGCGCTCACCGGATCGATGCGCAGCGACAACCCGATGCCGCCGATGCCGAGCAACAGCGACGACGTCGTGCCACTCGTCACTAATCCGGCGAACACGACCAACGCGACCGCGACCGCAACTAACGCCAGCCCCTCGCAGGCGTACTTAATCGCTAGCGGGAGCCGGCCTGGCGTTGTGGCCGCCAACGCGGCGGCGAGCAGCATGGCTATCGCACTGACGGCAGGAAACAGGTCAAAGAGCACGTCGGATCTCCTGGAAGAAGACGCGCGGTTGATACGCAGATGTTAAAGTTGTGAAGAATACATTGTTTGCAAGAAAACGTTCTGTTTATAAGAACGACATGGCTGAACTCAATTATAACCATCTGCGCTATTTCTGGGCCGTCGCGCACGATGGCCACCTCACCCGGGCCGCCGAACGGCTGAACGTCTCACAATCGGCGCTGTCGGTGCAAATCAGAAAGCTCGAGGACCGCCTCGGTCACTCGCTGTTCGAAAGGCGCGGGCGGCAGCTGGTGTTGACGGAGGCTGGACGGATCGTCCTAGACCATGCCGACGCGATCTTCGCCACCGGCGAGGATCTGATTGGCACATTGCGCCGGACGGGGGTCGCGCGGCAAGCGATCCGGATTGGTGCGCTGGCGACGCTCTCTCGCAACTTTCAGATCGATTTCCTTCGCCCGGTGCTGGGCCGAAGCGATGTCGAGGTCGTCCTTCGTTCGGGCAGCTACGGCGAGCTGCTCGGGGGCTTGGGGGGCCACGCACTCGACGTGGTGCTGACGAATCAGCCACCGCCGGCCGGCGCGCTTTCTCCCTTCGTGACCCACCGCATTTCCGAGCAGCCGGTGAGCCTCGTCGGGCGTGCTGACAAGGTGGCCGAGGGTGGCGCGCTCAGCGGATGGCTTGCCGAGCAGCCGCTGATCGTGCCGACGCTGGGCAGCAGTGTACGCACCGGCTTCGACGCTCTGCTTGATCGCCTAGGGCTCCGGCCGCAGATCGCCGCCGAGGTCGACGACATGGCGATGATGCGCCTTCTCGCGCGCGAGGGCGTCGGCCTTGCCGTGCTGCCGACAATCGTCGTGAAGGACGAACTCGCGGACGGGACGCTGGTCGAGCTCGACCGGTTGCCGGGAATCACCGAGCAGTTTCTTGCGGTTACAGTAAAGCGGCGCTTTCCCAACCCACTGGTTGCGACGCTGGTAACGTAGCAATCGCCGGGGCACTGTCCTTGCGGATCGGACCGAAAGGTCGGGTCCAGGATACTCCCTCCATGGTGCAAGAGCGGAGTTGATGGCAATTTCCACTGCGACGCCAATGATCCCGATCCCGCGCGTCGCTTTTCCTGGGTTCATCAGCGTGCGCAGCGTCGATGCCACGGGCAATGTCCACCTGCCGACTTTCGTCGAACGGCAATGCCGACTTGGGACCCATTCACTTGGTGGGGTGGATTGCGCTCCAAACGCGCGGGAACGTCACTCCGGACAGGCAGATGATTGAGGACTGAAGCGCTAACCCGAGGGTTACGTAATGCCTTTCACAACCGCTTTCTGCCGACGGCCTTGCGCCCAGTTGCAGCGAATCAGAATGCCCCTTGACCCCAAGGGCCGCCATTCGTCCAGTGAGACGCCTTGGCATGGTCAAATCAGCGGCCGAACGGCGACTAATGACTAATGACTAATGACTAATGACTAATGACTAATGACTAATGACTAATTGGCGTGCGGGCTATTCGGTCAAACAAATTAAAATCGAGACCTTCGCTTTTGACTGGATCTTGCCGTAAACAAAATAACTGAATATTAGTTTTGTCTTTAGGCATTCTACCGCCGAATACAGACACATAATTTTGCTGCCTCGCCACATGCCTTCGGACGAGTGTCGAAAACCCGCTAACGATGGACTATATTGATATTTTCCTCGGCACCACGGCCCGTCCAAGCCGAATAAATCAATTTGGGGGCATCCCGAGGCCTTCGATCAATTGCTATTGGCAAACAAAGCCGCATTCGACGCTCGCTCATTGTGCCACCGGCAGATCGATATAACTTTCATTCGTGCCCGCTATGACAACTCGCTGCGTTGCCTTCACATAGTCTTTCGCCTTAGCGAAGAAAATATTGGGAACGAAGCTCTGCGGGTTTCGGTCGTACAGTGGAAACCAGCTCGACTGGACCTGAACCATGATGCGGTGGCCGGCGCGAAACACATGGTTCGCCGTCGGCAGCGCGAAGTCGTACGGAAGTGACACGTTGGACTGGAGCGCCGCGGGTTGGGAGAGCGACGTGCGATAACGGCCGCGGAAGATGTCCATCGATATCGGCAATTGGTATCCGCTCATGCCATGATCAATCGGAACCTGATCGGGATATACGTCGATCAGTTTCACTACCCAGTCGCTGTCGGTCCCGCTGGTCGCGGCGGTCAGGTGAACGCGCGGCTCGCCGGCAATCGTTACCGGGCGGTCGAGTACGTCGCTGGTAAAGCTGAGCACGTCGGGCCGCGCTGCAACGTTGCGCTGGTCAGTCGTCAGCCATCCGGTCCAGTGATCGTCGTCGTAGCCGACGATGCGCACCGGGCGGGGCACGAAAGTGACCGGGTGCGCGGGGTCCGAGACATAGTCGGCAGTCTGCGCTGGGCCAGTGGCCGGCGTGAAGCCTAGTGCCATTCCCGGCTTGAGGTAAAGCTTCTGCGTCGTCCGCGCAGCGGGCCATGCAGGCAAGCGTTGCCATTCGTTGGTTCCGGACTGGAACGCCGTAACCGGAGCGACGTCCATCGGCGTCCCTTTGAGATAATGCGCGAGGAACGGTGCCAACACATGCCCGCGCCACCATTTGGCGGCGTCCTGATCCCATCGGACCTCGCCAGTGCGACTGCCCTCGCCTATCTCTTGACCATGGTGCCATGGCCCCATCGTCAGATAAACCATATTGTTGTCGGCATCCTTCGGCTTGAGCGCACGATAGACCGCGGTCGCGCCGTAGATATCTTCCTGATCCCACAGCGAGTGGACCAGCATTACTGGTACCTTGAGCGGCTGCTCAGCGACGATCTTGTCCATCGCCTGCTGCTGCCAGAAAGCATCATAGGCCGGATGCGCGGTGAGTTTATTCCAAAAGCCGATCTGCTCGAGTCCGTGACGCCGACCCATCTCACCCGCCGACCCCGTCTCGAGAAAGGCATCATACATATCGTAGTGATTCCAGTTGAACTTGTCGCTGTTGTCCTTGGTCGCGACCTGCTCCCAGACATAGTCGATATTCATCTGGCGGAATGCGCCGTTGTGAAACCAGTCGTCTCCGCGCCAACCATCCACCATCGGGTTCATCGGCACCGATACTTTGAGCGCGGGGTGCGGGTGCACAAGCGCCATCAACGGCTCAAACCCATCGTAGGAAATTCCGAGCATGCCGACTTTCCCGTTTGATTCGGGCAAATGTTTCACCAGCCAGTCGATTGTGTCGTAGGTGTCGGTGGCGTCATCGACGTTCGTCGGGTTGAGCGCGCCACCAGCCAGCGGGCGGTTCATCACATACGTGCCACCCGACTTATACTTGCCTCGGATGTCCTGAACGACGCGGATGTAGCCGCCGTCGACTATCACATCGCTGGCATTGTCATAGCCGTCGAGAACGGCGGCAAGGTTGCCGCTGTGCGCGTGGCTGGTTAGGTCCTCGGCATTGTAAGGGGTGCGCGTCAGCAGAATTGGCGCGTCGCGAGCTCCCTTCGGAATGAGGATGATGGTGTGCAGCCGAACCCCGTCGCGCGCGGCGACCTCCACAGTGCGACGTTCGTAGCCGAAGCCTTCGATTACCGGACGGATTTTGGCCGGGCGCTCGTCGTAGGGGACGGCGCCCACCGCGGAAGTCGTCACTGACGCTGCGCAAGCGACGGCAGTAAGAAATTTCCAGCGCATCATTCATGTTCTCCTAATCGACTTAGGCCTGCCCGGCCGTGATCGCGCTCTTGAATAAACGGAGCGAAGCACGCCGCACAAGGGCGGAACGATTATCGCGATAGGGCCTAATTTATCACAGGTTGAAAACTTTTATACGCAGCCTGCCGTAGGGGTTGCAGCCACCCTCTCGCTTGGTGAAAGGGTGCCCTCGCCCTCGGGGAGATTAAGATGTCATCGTACCGACTGCTCGTGCAAAGTTCGATGATGGTTTTGGCGCTTGGGATCGGGGGCGCCGCCGAGGCGCAGACCACGGTTGAGCCCAATCCGACCGCTCCGCAGGCAACGGCCGCCTCGCCGACGCTTCCGGCGGCGGAAACCACCGACAACACGATCATCGTCACTGGCTCAATCCTTCGCCGACGCGAAACCGCGACCGCCTTGCCGATTACGAGCCTTTCCAGTCAGGATCTGCAGTCGCGCGGAATCACTACGATTGCCGATGCTGTCAGTTCGCTGTCGAATAATAATGCCGGCAATTTGCCGACTTCCTTTTCAGCCAACGGCGCATTTGCCTCGGGCGCGTCGGGCGCATCGCTACGCGGCCTGACCACGTCTTCGACGCTGGTGCTGTTCGACGGACTGCGCGCAGCTTATTATCCGCTTGCCGATGATGGCACGCGAAATTTCGTCGACTTGAACACCATTCCCTATGCAATCGTCGACCGCGTCGAAACGCTTAAGGATGGCGCTTCGGCCACTTATGGGGCGGATGCCGTCGCCGGCGTTATCAACGTCATTCTTAAAAAAGAGGTCAAGGGTTTTCATGGCGATGTCTCCGCAGGCGTATCGGCGCGGGGTGACTCCGGCGAGAAGCATGCATCGGCGACTTATGGTATCGGTGACCTTCACGAAAATGGCTATAATTTCTACATTAGCGGCGAATATCAGCGCAACGACCCGCTCCGCAATAGCGATCGCGGCTTCCCATACAACACTGCCGATCTGAGCCGCTGGTGTGCCAAGAGCGTAGCCGATGGCGCCCGGACCTGCGCGACGAACAACATCGTCAACGGCGTTCAGTTCGATGGGACCCTGCTCGCACCCAGCAGCACGTCGGGCACGATAGTACCGATCGTCCGCCCGGTCGATGCGCAGGGCAATCCGCTCGGCGCGTTCCAATTGCTCAACCCTGCTGCGGGATGTCGCGGGCTGACGCCGGTTACCCTGACCCCCGACCAGCAAGCGACCGATCCGAACACGCTTTATGGCGCGCAACAGTGTCAGCAGGACAACATCGCCCGCTATGCCATCATTTCACCGAAGCAGGAGCGGCTTGGCGGGACTGCGCACTTCACAGCGCGGCTCGGGGACAAGTCCGAGGCCTACGCCGCCTTTACCTATTACCAGAGCAGGGTGGGGTATTCGAGCGCACCGTCGAACGTGCTCAATTACACGCCGCCGGGCGCGACCGGACAGATCTTCGACACGCGCGCAGGAACCGACACGCCGCTGACGCTGCCGGTTTACATCTGTGCCCGCGGGACGACCGTGGCATGCACCGCCGCTAACGGCCAGCTCAATCCGAACAATCCGTTCGCTGCGCTCGGCCAAGGCGCGCAAATCCGTTACCAACTCGCCGATATCCCGACTTATAACATGACGCTGAGCCGCACATTCCGCGGGGCCGCGGGGATGACCGCCAATTTCAGCGGTTTTGATTTTCGTGCCGAGGCGACGGCAATGCGCACGAATCTCACTGCCACGCAGACTGGCCAAATTTTCGTTCAGCATCTGCTCGACGTGATCGCTGATGGTTCGTATAATTTTGTCGATCCATCGCTGAACACTCAAACGACCCGCGACTATCTAACACCGGTGAGTGTCACCAAATCACATTCCGAATTGTACCAGGCGCAAGCCAGCCTGCAGCATAATCTGTTCGAGCTGCCGGGCGGCTCGGCGCTGCTCGCGGTTGGCGCCGCAATTCGCTACGAAGCGATTAATAACCCGAGCGCAAACCCCGACAGTAACGGCTCGACCCAGCGTTATTTCAATATCAATGCGGTCGGAGCGATCGGGCATCGCACCGTGTATTCGGCTTATTTCGAGAGTGATTTTCCGGTGCTCAGATCGCTCGATCTTAACGTCAGCGGCCGCTACGACAAATATTCGAGCGGACAGAAGAATTTTTCGCCGAAAGTCTCGGCAAAATTCTCCCCGGCGCGGTTCCTGACCGTGCGCGGCAGTTATTCACGCGGGTTCCGCATTCCCAGCTTTTCGGAATCGAATGGTTTGCCGACGACCGGTTTCATCACCGTCAATGCTCCGGACGCCTTCAATGCGGCGCACGGCAATAATGGCTATGGTCAGAATTACGGACTGGGTCTGACCAACGTTGGCACGCCCGGACTCAAGCCCGAGAAATCCCGCAACATCACTGCAGGCGTGGTTTTCCAGCCAGCGCGCTGGCTCGATTTGACGGTCGACTATTATAATATCCGCAAGACCAACGTAATTACGGGAGCCGATTATTCGGTCGCTCTCAACGCGTATTATGCGGGTCAGCCGATCCCGGCGGGCTTTCTCGTCACGCCCGATGCGCCTGATCCGCAGTTCCCGAATTTGAAACCGCGCGTCCAATTCATTCGCTATGGTTTCATCAACGCCAATCGACAGCAGATGAGTGGTCTCGACTTCGGTGCACGTCTACGTCACAAGTTCGGCGGTGCGCAGTTTACCAGTTCGGTCGATGCGTCTTACATCATCAAATATACCCAGACTTTCCCCGGCGGATCGGTCCAGCGCTATGACGGTACACTGGGACCGTACGTAATCACCTCGGCGTCAGGAACCCCTAAGTGGCGCGGCACGTGGCAAAACAGCCTCGCGATCGGCCGCTACACAATCACCGGAACGGCCAATTACACCAGCGGTTATCAAGGCGTGGCCGAGGATGTGGGCGGAACGCGTGGTGACTGTTTTGGCAGTGCTGCGGCAACCGGGGTGCCGACCACCTATCGCGACGGCATCACCCCAATCCGCTGCCGGACGAAAGCGTTTGTCGACATCGACCTTACCGGTGAAGTGCGCGTCAGTGATCGCTTCTCGCTTTACGGAAACGTCATCAATCTGTTCGACGTTAAGCCCCCACTCGATCCCACGACCTACGGCGGCTATCAATATAACCCAGCGTGGGCCAACGCCGGGATCGTCGGTCGTTACTTCCGGATGGGGGCCCGCTTCAAGCTTTAGCTTGGTTTTCTCAGTCTGGCCCTCAGCGACGGATTAACACGGCCTGATAGATTTGCGCCACCGCGCCACCCGAAAAGCTGTCGAGCTTATCGGCTTACGAAGCGTTGGCGCGGTATGTGCTGAAAAAGCGGCAGGCCTTTGCCCAGCGCGACGGGGGCCCCAATCGGTCGAGACCACCGATAGAGAATAGCGCACGCTCCTCCCTCACGAATGCTCGGGCTCGGCCTGTCTCCATTTTTGATGCGATCGGTCGTTCTGCGCTTCGATGTGATGCACTTCTTTCCCTTAGCTTCGCCGCCCGACGTGGTTGGCGAGCCAGATACTTGTCTCGCTTCTCAGTCGAGGTAACTGCGCGATCCGGGTCGCAATCGCGACGGTAGCCTGCTCGATTGGCTTGCGGTCACTCGCCGCGACATTCGCTCGGGCATATCCGGCGAGCTTGTCGATGGTCGCCTGCTTGCGGCTGGCCGACCCAAGCTGCGCGAGAAAGCGCGACCAGCCTGACGTATCGACGAGCTTGCGAACCTCTGCGAGGTGCGACAACGCAAAGTCGAGCGCCATTTCGGGATGCTCGGCAGCGACTGCGCTGATCATCCCCGAACTGACCGTCGATCCCGGCTCGGCAGTCAGCGCCAGATTGAGGGCGAGCCGCGCCAAGTCGTTGTTTTTTGCCGCCCCGAGCAGTTCATAATACGTAGTCCGTTCGACCGCACCCGGGGTATGGTTCGCGAGCGTATGTAGCTGCTCCCAAGTCGCCGCGTCGGCATTCCGAGCGACGACGCCAAGCCAAGTCGCCTTGAGCGATCCCGGAATGGTCGCCGGCGAGGCGAACAGCTGCTTTGCCTCGGCATTCACCACCGTGTCGCCGACCGTGCCGAGCCCTGCGATCAAGGCCGGACGAAGCGTCGCGTCGAGCACCGCCTCGCCGGGTCGGGGGGCCATTCCGATCCTTGCGAGCAACGGTGCGAAACGCCGCTCGATCTCGGCCGCGACGACCGCGCGATGCGCCGGGTCGCCTTCGTACATATCGTAGATCGCGCCCCATTGCGCGAGCGCTCGTCCAACTAGCTTGCGATTGGCGTCGGCCGGGACCGCGGCAAGAAGGTCGAGCCCGACCGCTACCGGCTGGTAGCCCGCTCGAGACAGCGCCAGATTGTCGGTGAGCAAGCCATATTGGTCGACCGCGCCAAGGCTTGCATAGGCCTTGGTCAGCGCCGCGATCTGCGCTGGCTGGTAGATCGTGCGATAATAGCCGGTCTGGCCAGCGTTGAGCAGCAGCGGGCCGCAACCTGGGACGGAGATGCCAGTTGTGCGCCCTTCGGTTACCACGCGCGCTACGATCCCTCCCAGCGTCATCGCGCGCACCGGCACCCGCCAGGCGAGGGGCGTCAGCTTATCCTTGTGGTCTTCGCTATACTGGTCCTGCGCCAAGCCGACGCGCGACATGCCTCCGGCACAAGCGGTGGGCCCCACGCGCAGCAGCGGGATCCCCGGCTGAAGGGTGAAGTCATGCGCGATCCGGGCCAATCCTGGCGCGCCCGCCGCCTCAACTGCGGTCCACAGATCATCGGTCTTGGTGTTGGTGTACTGATGCTTCGCGACATACGTGCGGATGCCTTTCTGCCATACGTCGGGCCCGGCGAATCCCTCGAGCATGGAGATGACCGATTCGCCCTTTTCGTAAGTGATCGTGTCAAACGCCTGGTTGGCTTGCTCGACCGTCCGCACCGACTGGACGATCGGGTGGGTAGTAGCGAACGCGTCGACCCCCATCGCCGCGTCGCGCGCGCCGATATGGTCGAGATTGGCGCCCCAATCGGGGTGGAAATGCTCGGTCGTGCGGCTCGCCATCCAGCTAGCGAAGCCCTCGTTGAGCCACAGGTCGTCCCACCACGCCATGGTCACGAGATCGCCGAACCACTGGTGCGCCATCTCGTGCGCTTGTACTCCGAAGATCGCCTGACGGTCGCGGTCGCTGCTGATCGCCGGATCGTCGAGCAGGATACGCTCGAACGTGAAGATCGCGCCCCAATTTTCCATCGCGCCGAAGAATTGCGATTGACCCGGGCCGGCGACATTCTCGAGCTTGGGGAGGGGATAGGGGGTGCCGAAATAATCGTTGTAATAGGACAGCACCTGTCCCTCAGCGGCGAGCGCGGTCTGCGCCTTTGCCTCATTGCCTCGGCTCATGGTGATTGCGACTTCAGTCTTGCCAACCCGGGTCGCGATCCGCCCGAAGTCGCCAGCGCCAAGAAACAGCAAATAGCTCGACATCAGCGGTGTCGTCGCGAAGGTCACCCGCTTGAGTCCGCCTGGCAGCATATCGGTCCGCGCCGCGGGCATGTTGCTGACAGCCATCAGGTCGGCGGGAACGGTCGCACTCAGATCCCACTGCGCCTTGTAATCGGGCTCGTCCCAGCTGGGCACGAAGCTTCGCGCATCGGCCGCCTCGAACTGGGTATAGAGCGACCGCCGCGGCGACCCGTCGGGCGCCTTGCTGTCGAGTGCGAAGAAGCCGTTGGCCTGTTGATGGATGACGCCGCCATAACCCAAATCCAGCCGGTAGCGGCCCGTTGCGAGCGGTGTGGCGAAGGCCAGCGTTGCGGTTTCATGCGCGGCGTCTATGCTCGCCGTCCCGCGCCGTGCGATCCCGTCGGCGCTGCGGATCGTAACGTCACTCAGGGTCAACTCTTTGGCATTGAGTGTCAGGCTGCTGGTCGGCTGCACCACGTCGAGGTCGATGGCGACCCGCGCCGTAAAGCGCAGGTGCGCCGCGTCGGGGGTGACTTGGATGGCATAATGCCGCGGTATAGCGGTGCGGGGCAACTGGGTAACGCCCGATTCAATCCCGTCTGCGAACGGCGGACTCGACTGAGCCACGGCACCCGTCGCGGCAAGCAAGCTTGCAGAAGATAGTAATATGGACCTTGAAATCAGCACTCTTCGCGCTCCTTGTCGGAATGTCGCCGCGTTCCGCAAACTGCGTTACCTGCTCGCGATGGAACGTCAACGGTCAAGATGATACGACAGCCATTTGTGACTTTCGCCCAATAGCGGCCTCGCTGCTTTCGGCCCTGTTTACGACATTCCCGGTGCCCAGAACTTTCCCGTCGGCTATAAAACGGCTCACCCGAACTGAAAGCGATGAGCGCTCCGATCATCGAGAAATATCTGCGTCGCTAATGAAGTAATGTCCGCTTACGACCCAAATCACGAAGCCGCTTCGTGGCCGGGGTTCTTGGCGGTGCGGTAGCTCGCTTGCATTGAGGTTTGGCGCCCCGGGGTTGGCGATGGACGATGGAGTTCCTTCAACTAGAGGAACTTCTCATGGCAACCCCATCGCTTTACACCAAGGTCGCCACCCGGACGATCCACGCCGTCACCAGTCCGCTTGCCCGACTAATGGCGCTGATGGCTGGCTCGACAGGAACAGGGGTACCCGCAGGCTGAGGCGGTGCGCACCTCGCTCAAGGTCGCCGATATCTTCCGCGCTGCGAGTCCTGCGTATCGGGTCGCTCAAGCCGGACATCTGAACTTGCAACAGCTCAAGGTGATGTCGGCGATTGTACAGTGTCGCACCGCCGCGCTCGGCGGCCACGTCGAGGCATGCACCGACTGCGGGCACTGGCGGGTCGCCTATAATAGCTGCCGCAACCGGCACTGTCCCCGGTGCCAGGGCGCGGCGCGTCGGAGACAATGCTCACGATCGCGGCCGATCCCAAGCATCTCGGCGCGCGGATCGGCATCACAGCGGTCCTGCGACGGACGTGTGCTCAGCCTCGCTGCTCATATCCACTTCCTCTTTTACGTGCTGGGAACTACCTGATGATCGACGATCCGCGCGACAATGTACGCCCGTTTTTCGCCTAGGGTCAGGACCCATTGATCTGAGAGGCGCGATCTGATTCAGGCTCCGCAAGGAGACTGAGCATGAGCAACCTTTACTGGCTGACAGACGAGCAGATGGCGCGGCTTGAGCCGTATTTTCCCAAGAGTCACGGCAGGCC
>JANXUU010000081.1 GCA_025356055.1 Sphingomonas sp.
GGCGGTTTCATCGGCGCGCAGGCGCTGTTGCGTCCCGCCCTCTCTGCCCCCGGCCGGATGCAACTCGTCGGGGTCGCGGCCGCCGACCCGATCCCCGAAGGCGCGATGCTGATCGCCCGCGACGGTGCGCCGGTCGAAGGCCATGTCACGTCGGCCACTGCTCGCGTCCTCGGTGACGGCAGCGTTGCGCTCGCCCTTCTGGTCAACGGTCATCAGCGGATCGGCGAGACCATCCTCGCTTCATCGCCGACGCGAGGCCGGCAGGTCAGGGTAACCATCGGCGATCCCGTCGCTTACGATCCGGAAGGGGCCCGGTACCGTGATTGACGAAGCGGTTCAGATCGCGGTTGCGCCCGCCGGAGACGTCGTCCTGCTCGACCTGTGGAGCGGCGATGTCGATGCGCTGTGCGGTGACATCCCCCGCCTTCAGGTCGAGCCGCGCCGCTGGTGGCTGCTCGGCGCCGAGGACCGCATCGAAACGCTTGCGCAGCAGATCGCCAATCACGGCGCGCTCGCCCCGATTGGCGGTGGACTGGTGCGCGCGACGCTGTCCGGAGCAGGCTGGCGATCGTTGCTGATGAACGCGGGCCTGTTCGACGCCGAAGACCCCGCCTTCACGAACGGCTCGCTGGCCTCGTCCATGATCCATCACATCGCCGTGCGCCTCGTGGTGACCGGTGACCAGTCGTGCGACGTCTACTTCGCCGCGAGCTATGCGCCCGCCCTTATCGACCATTGGTCAAGAGCGGCCGGACCGCACGCTGTTGCGGTCAACGAAGCGCTGGCGAGATGACCTCGCTGCCCCTTTTTCGCTGCTCATTATCCGCCACGAGGACCGTCTGAATGTCGAACCGCAACTACATCCTGACCTTGTCGTGCGAGGACCGGTCCGGGATCGTCGCCGCAGTATCCAGCCACCTGTTCCAATCGGGGGCCAACATCCTCGAATCGAGCCAGTATGACGACCCCGACGAGAACCGCTTCTTTATGCGGATTACCTTCGCCGTTCCCGCGGAAAAAGGCACTGCGGCGCTGGAAACCGGCCTCGACGCGCTGCGCCAGCAATATGGCATGCAGGTCCGGCTGGTCCCGGTCGACGAACGCCCAAAGGTCCTCATCCTCGTCTCGAAATTCGACCATTGCCTCGTCGATCTGCTCTACCGCGTGCGCATCGGCGAGCTCGACATGGACATCGCGGGGATCATCTCGAACCATCCGCGCGAGGCGTTCGACCAGTTCGACCTGCGCGACATCCCGTTCCACTACTTGCCCGTCACCGCCGCCAACAAGCCGGCGCAGGAGGCCGAGGTTGCCCGCCTGTTCCGCGAGACCGGCGCCGAATTGGTTATCCTGGCGCGCTACATGCAAGTCCTCTCGGACGATCTTGCCGTGAGCTTTGCGGGGCGGTGCATCAATATTCACCACAGTTTCCTGCCCGGCTTCAAGGGCGCCAAGCCCTACCATCAGGCGCACGAGCGCGGGGTCAAGCTGATCGGCGCGACCGCGCACTACGTCACCGGCGACCTCGACGAGGGTCCGATCATCGAACAGGATGTCGAGCGGATCAGCCATGCCGACACCCCTGACGGTCTCGTCGCCAAGGGTCGCGACATCGAGCGGCGGGTGCTGTCCCGCGCCGTCGCGCTTCACCTGAGCGGGCGCGTGCTTCTCAACGGGACCCGTACCGTTGTTTTCCGGGATTGATCAGCAGGTCAGCACGATCTTGCCGATGTGCGATTTTTCGAGAAAGGCCTGCTGCGCGACCACAATGTCGGCGAGCGGATAGGTCGCCGCGACCAGCGGCCTGATCTCTCCGCGCTCGATGTAGGAGATCAGGTTCGGGAACACGGTCGGTTCGATCACCGTGCAGCCCAATAGCCGCAAATCCTTGAGGTAAAGCGTGCGCAGGTCGAGCGACACGATCGGCCCGGCGATGGCACCGGCGACGGCAAAGCGCCCGCCCCGCTTCAGCAGTTGCAGCAGGTCGTCGAACCGCGAACCCCCGACGACATCGATCACGACATCCACGCTTTCACGTTCCAGCGTGGTCAGCAGACCGCCACCTCGATCGATCGTTTGATCGGCGCCGATCGCGCGCACGGCCGCCGCCTTGTTCGCCCCCACGACCGCGATCACCTGCGCCCCGCGCCGCTTGGCAAGCTGCACCGCCGCGCTGCCGACGCCGCCCGATGCGCCCGTGATGACGACGGTTTCGCCTACTGCCAGCCCGGCCCGCGTGAGCATGTTCTCCGCCGCCGAATAGGCGCAAGGGATCGACGCAAGCTCGGCGTCGCTCCACGCGCAGTCCACGGCGTGGGCATGACGCGACGGGGCAACCGCATAGTCGGCGAACGCGCCATCGATTTCCGACCCGAAATAGATCGCGCTGGCGAGCGCCGCACCCTCGGCTCGGAAGACCGGTTCGATCAGCACGCGCGATCCGATCCGGCTCGTCTGCACGCCCTCCCCCACGGCGACGATCCGCCCGCACGCGTCGGCCCCCTGAATACGCGGAAAGTGGAAGGCCGCGCCTGACCAGCCGTCGTCTTCGGCTCCCGCGATGCCTGAGGCCCCAGACACTTCGGTCGCCTCGGCCACCGCCTTCGAATACCATCCGATCCGCGTGTTGATATCGGTGTTGTTGACCCCCGCCGCCGCGATCTTGATCAGCACCTCGCCGGGGTCGGCTATCGGCACCGGTACATCGTCGCGAACCTCGAGCTTGTCGAACCCGCCGTTGCCGGTCAGCAGCACCGCGCGCATGACGGTCGGCAGGGTCATTCAGGCAGCGGTCGGCCCGAATTGCCGGAGATACCAGGACTGAAATTTGATCACGCTGCCCTCCTGCTCGGAATAACGGCCGGGACGATAGCGGCTCGACATGATCCCGGCCTGGTTATCCTCGGTGATCTTTTTGTCCTGCGTCGTGGTCGCGTGATAACCCCAGATCATCTTGTCGATGTCGACCTGATCCTCGGTCACGCGGCCATCGACCAGCCAGATCATCTCGACATCCGATTGCAAGGCGGCGCGTGGAGTAAACAGGAACAGGATGGCGGAATGGTCATCAGCGACGATCTGGCTGAACGGACTGAAACTCAAGTGCATCCGCCCACCGTCGGCGCTGCTGCGCTTCCCCATCAGTGGGGCGGGGGCAGTGCCATCCTGCGTTTCGGCGGCGAAACCGTCCTTGTTCATCCGCTGCAT
>JANXUU010000089.1 GCA_025356055.1 Sphingomonas sp.
GTCAGCAGCATCGCGGAGCAACATATCCGGTGCAGACTGCAAAGCGCGAACAAGGCTGATTGCAGCCGCCAAGGACCCATCTCCTCGCAAGGTGTAGATCATCGTGAGCGCCTCAGGCTGTAGCGTCGTCGCTAAGCGCACTGACTGAAGCGCGTCGCCAACCGTTTTTTCTTCCGATAGCGCAAGGAAATCAGACCCCATGAGGCCGCCGGCTGTTGCTTCATGGTAGCCGAGAAGCGTGAGAACCTTTGTCTTTTGCGCTTCCGGAAGGAGATCTAGCACGCTCTGCCGCCGCTCCTGAGCAAGGTCCATAACCGCATCGGCAGCATCATCGGCCCGCATCCGGGAGAGTACCCCAGCAACTTCCTCGTCGGTTCGCGCGTGAAAAAGCTTCGCCTGCTTGTTGTCTTCCAGTTCTTCGAAGACATCTGCTTCCAACTCCGGATCTTCATGCACCTGCGCTAGAAGAATGTCCTCTTCCCGCGACGATGCGCTCTCGATTATGTCTGCGATCTGCGCGGCATTGAGCTTGTTCAACCGACTTGAACCCGACGGCGCTCCGGTGCCGAGATGATTACCCTCCAATAAAATAAATGAGCGCCAGTCTCGAGCGGAATGATCCTCATGGCGGCAAAAATGAAGCCAGCTACTCTTGTGAACGTCCAGTCCAGTTACCACCCAACCTCCAGGGGCTGGTGATAGCCGAACATCATAGGCTTTGACCAAAGCGCTGCGGCGCACATCGATCAGGCGGTGGCCCAAAATATTCCGCTTGAGGAGCAACGCGTTGTCGCGTTTTTCGAAAGGGTGCAAATCCGCCTTTGCAGCGTGCAGCCGGACCGATTGATGGCCGAAGCTACTTACGGCCTTCATGGGTATGAAATAACTCTCGTCTCCAGGGCCGATAACGAGCCCTGTCACCAAAGGGTAATCTTCGTTCCGAGTCCGGGTGACCACGTCAGATATCTTACCCAACGCCCTCCCGTTGCCGTCGCTTACGGGTTGCTTGAGCAAGGACGACAAGGAAAGCCCTTCGTGGGTCTCTGGACGTTTTAAACTGTCGCTCACCTAAGAAATACCTTTCTGCAGCTCGGCTGCGAAACGGGTCGCCATGCTGATGTTACGCGCATGATCATGCGTGTCCAACGGCCAGTTGATAAATGCGGAAAAAGACCATAATCATTGCAATCAGCAGATAACTGCGAAGAACGGTGAGTCCGACCCGGCTGCCAAGCGGCAAATTTGGAGCAGCAAGAAGCGCGAGTGGCGGCATCCGCCAAGAAGCTCGGTTCGATCGATCGATCGATACTGCTGGGGTCGCCCGCTTTTGAAAATAGTGAACGCCGAGCACCGCCACTCCGGTCATTATAGTAATGACCGTTCCCCCGCCTAAAATGTAAAGGATAACTCGAGCGCTTAAGTCAGGGTAGAGGACGCCTGCGGTCAGAACCAGCGAAAGGACGACCAGGACAGCGATGATTGCTGCGACGAATATGTTCATCGCTTGACCGTTGACCCACGGGCCAAGCACTTCCTTGTCATTGCACAGCAGGAGCAGAAACACAGTCGCGGAAGGGAGCAGGACGCCAGCGAGCACCTGCACCCCAGTCGTGAGCAGGCCAAGCGGGCTTCCCGGGATCAAGACGATGATGGCTGAACCAATTAGAATTCCCACAAACGCCGCGTAGAACCCCTTTGCATCGGAAACTTTGCGGTGAAGCGAATGCTTCAACCCAAGCACGTCGCCCAAAGCGTAGGAAGTCGATAACCCGACGGCGGCCGCGCCTATGATAGATGCATCGATCAAAGCGACCGCGAATAGCACGCCGGCCGTCTTGCCAACGTATTTCTCAAGCCCCATGGCCACCCCGCCGGCGTCAGTGAAATTGCCAAGCTCACTATGGCCAGCGAAGGTCGCAGCGGCGAAGGAAATGATCGCCGTCGCTCCGATTAAAACGATGAGGATGCCGATCCACAAATCGAGCCGCTCATAATTCATGAACTGCGGCGTAATCCGCTTGTCGATCAGATAGGATTGCTGAAAAAACAGCTGCCAGGGCGCAACCGTAGTGCCCACCATACCGATAATAAGAAGAACGACTTTCGATAAATCTGACCCGGCGGGTATGCCCGGGATCAGAAGACCTCGGCTAATCTGGCCGAGCGTTGGATGCACCATCACCAGAATAGGTATCAGCAGCAGCGAGCCGACAATGAGTGTCATGCAGACTCGTTCGAACCGCCGAAAGGAGCCGGTGCTTGCCGCAGCGATCACTATAACGGCAGCGATCAGCACACCGGCGATCTTCGGAAGGCCCAAATAGTCGAGCCCAAGGCTGATGCCGATGAACTCAGTGACGATCGTCAGCGCATTCAGGATGAACAGGTCGATGACGCTGAACGCGCCCCAAAACTTACCAAATCTTTCCAGGATTAAGCGAGCGTGGCCGACGCCAGCGACAACGCCCAGACGCAGCACCATCTCCTGGTTGACGTAGAGAACCGGCACTAGCAGCAGCAAGACCCACAAGAGGTGAGTCCCGTAATTCTGTCCGGCCTGCGCATAGGTACCGAAAGCCCCGGCATCATTGTCGCCAGCCATGACGATGAGGCCAGGGCCCACAACCGCAAGCAAAGTCATCAGTCGCGCTTTCAGCCCCAACCGCGGGGCCTCGTCGCCCAGACGGATTGTTCCAAACGCCCCTTCAATGTCGCCGACGTGCGCATCGTCGAGCGCAGCCGTCGGTTGGCCTTTGTTCAAGGTTGAAGGCATAAGCAAACGTCCGAACGTGAAGGGAAAGGGGAAACGGAGATGAAATCCGTATTGCCCTTGCTGGCGCGTCGTCTCACCATCTACTGCCCTTTCCGAACTGCGAACCCCGGAGGGCAGTATTCCTCGCCTGCCCGATACCCTTAGCAGCCGGTTTGACGCCAGCCTTTTATCCGAAATGCCGGCGTAGGTCGAAAGCTGATTAGGTGTCGCCCGTGAGAGACGGCGAGCTATTGGCCTCCTCGCCTCCCTGGAAGGCAGGCTGGCTGTTGCGCAAAAGCTGATCATTTAGCCCGCAGACGCGGCCTCATGAATTGCGTAATGCAAAATTGGCCTACCCTGTTATAACGACGACTAACACTTGCCGAGCCCTCTTGTCGAATAGCTCGGGTGTCTCGACCGTTCTACTCATTTATTCGGTGCGCATGCGAATCCTAGTCGTTCTTGCCGCCCTCGTGGGTCCAATTGCCACCACGGCTTTGCCCGCGACCGTCCCGCTGGCCGCCGTCCGCGCCCGCCTGCCGCAGGACGAGGTCATCTATTTCCTCCTCCCGGACCGCTTCGAGAATGCCGATCGCTCGAATGATCGTGGCGGGCTCAAGGGGGATCGGTTGCACGCCAGCTTCGACCCGGCCGACAAGGGCTTCTACCACGGCGGCGACCTGAAGGGTGTGATGCGCCGGCTCGAGTATATCCAGGGACTCGGCGCGACCGCGGTGTGGCTGTCGCCGGTGTTTCGCAATAAGCCGGTGCAGGGATCGCCCGGGCACGAAAGCGCGGGCTATCATGGCTATTGGGTGACTGACTTCACGCACGTCGATCCGCACCTTGGCACCGACGCCGATTTCGCCGCACTCGTCGCCGCGGCCCATGCGCGGGGGATGAAAGTCTATATGGACATCATCGCGAACCACACCGCCGACGTCATCCAATTCGCCGAATGCCAAGGGAAGAGCGAGTGCCCCTACCGCAGCATCGCCGACTATCCCTATCAGCGGGGCGGCGCCCTGGCGGGCAAGCCGATCAACCAGGGCTTCACCGGCGGGCACGACGGAAGCGCGGAAAAATTCGCTCGGCTGAGGAATCCGAAGTACGCTTACACCGTCGGGATCCCGGCAACTGAGCGCAACGTAAAAGTCCCGGCGTGGCTCAACGACCCAATCTATTATCACAACCGCGGCAACTCGACGTTCAAGGGCGAATCCGCGCAGCAAGGCGATTTTTCAGGGCTCGACGACCTGTTCACCGAAAATCCCACCGTTGTTGCGGGGATGATCGACATTTATGACCAGTGGTTCGACCGCTTCGGCATCGACGGTTTCCGCATCGACACTGAGCAGCACGTAAACCCGGAATTCTGGGCAGCGTTCGCGCCCGCCATGGTCGCGCGGGCGAAGGCGCGCGGCATCTTCAATTTCCACATTTTCGGTGAAGCCTTCACTAAAGACATGGACCCGGCGCACACCGCGGTCCAAACGCGCGAGGCAAAGCTGCCAGCGATGCTCGACTTCCCCTTCGCAGCGGCAGTCAAGGCGGTGGTTGCAGGGACTGCCGGAACCGAACTCCTGGCGAAACTGTTCGCCGCTGATCCGCTCTACGAGGGCGATGCGTAAGGCGCGCTTCGCCAGCTCACTTTTCTTGACAATCACGACATGGGTCGGTTCGGCTATTTCGTGCTAAAAGCCTTCCCGAAAGCCAGCGATGCAGAAGTGCTCCAGCGGGTCCAGCTTGGCTATGCAATGCTCCTGACGTTGCGCGGGGTGCCGACAATCTACGCCGGCGACGAGCAGGGCTTTGCCGGCACCGGCGGCGATCAGGCGGCGCGACAGGACATGTTCGCGAGTAGGGTGGCGAGTTACAATGCCGATGCGCTGATCAGGACGGTCTCCCCGGCCTCAGCCGCGCACTTCGACACCGGCCATCCGCTCTACATCGCGATCGGCCAGCTGACGCGAATTCGCACCGCTTTGCCAGCGCTGACCCGCGGGCTCCAGCGCATCCGCTTCGCATCGGACAAGCCCGGGCTGTTCGCGGTGTCACGCTTCGATCCGGCCAATGGCGATGAAACATTGCTCCTGTTCAACAGCAGCACCGCTCCCATCGACCAGAACGTCACCGTGGAAACGCGCTCAGCCGCCTTTACCGCTGCCATCGGCACTTGCGCGCCGACTGCGCAAGCGCCGGCTAGCGTGTGCGTCACCCTTCCTCCTCTCGGATATGCAGTCTGCCATGTCGCACGCTGAGTTGCGGTCACTGGGCTGGCACGGGTGCCGGGCCGTCCAGGTCGCCAGCACGCTTGGCGTTGAAACCAGCGCAGCCTTGCCACAAGGCAGCGGCGACAATAGCGCAGCCTTGCTCCAGCTCCCCAAACTAATCCCCGCCGTGACCGCAGCAAGGACCTTTCAATGACTCGTTTCCGTACTCTCTCGACAGCGCTGATGCTGGGCCTCGCGCTCGCCGGCTGCAGTACGCTGCGCAAGGGCAAGCCCAAGACTCCGGTGCTCGGCGACCGCATCTCGATCCTCTCGACCGAACTCGACGTCGTCGTCGATCCGGCCACCGCCGCCATTCCAATGACCCTTCCCCCGGCGCAGGTGAACAGCGACTGGAGCCAACCTGGCGGCGCGCCAGGCAAGGCGCCGGGCCACCTCGCCCTCGGCACCACCCTTGGCCAGGCGTTCAGCGTCTCGATTGGCGCCGGTGCTGCCGCTGGCAAGCGTCTTGCCGCAGCCCCCGTGGTCGCTGGCGGCAAGGTG
>JANXUU010000114.1 GCA_025356055.1 Sphingomonas sp.
TCCTCCCTGCGCCAGCACGATCTCCGCTTCACGCAGCTTGCCAATGATCTCCTCAGGCTTGTGCTTCTTCGATGGCATTCCCAGTCTCCTTCGTGATCCAAAATAACATTGATTTTGGACCACTCAGAAGGGGGCAGATCAGCATGGCAGCCGCCCGGTCTGGCGTTCCCTGCTCACCACACGTGTTCCGTCACACCGCCGGCGTTTGGATGGCACAGGCGGATGTCCACATGCCGAAGATCTCGCAGTTCTTAGGGCATTCCTCGACGCGGGTCACGGAGCAGACATACGCTCGATACAGTCCTTCTTTCATGAAGGACGCGGCGGCGGCATTGGAATTCTAGCTTGGGCATGCTGGACGTCGTAATTCGTCCCAAGCTCCCTGTTAGCTACATGAGGGTCATTAGGTGGAAACCACACCTTAATGATCAGGGCACATGCATTAAAGTGGCCAATCTCTACAGCGGCCTGGGGCGCCGTCAGAGCTCTAAACCAGCCGTGAACAATGCGGGGAACGGCTCACGTTCTCGCTGAAGTGCATCAGCTCTCCAGGTCGTTTTTTAACCCATCGCAGCAAACTGCTCCGCCAGCTTAAACTTCTGGATCTTGCCAGACCCGGTTAGCGGCCATTCGTCGACCCAAATCCAATGGCTCGGTGTTTTCTGGGGCGACAGACGCTCCCGAATGAACGCTTTGAGCTCCGCGGCGGCCGGACGTGCCGCGCCGCTGGCCCGCATGAAGCAGGCAACCTGCTCGCCGAACATGGGACAGGGCACGCCGACTACGGCGACCTCGGCAATGTCGTGGTGCTCAAGCATGGCATTCTCGATCTCCGCCGGAAACAGATTTTCGCCACCGCGAATGATCATCTCCTTCACTCGCCCCGTAATCGATAGATATCCGCGCGAGTCCATCCGCCCAAGGTCGCCTGTGTGGAGCCAGCGCTCGGCATCAACAGCTTTGGCAGTCGCATCGGGGTTGTCGTTGTAGCCGTGCATTACGTGATAGCCACGAGTGCAGATCTCTCCCTGCGCGCCGATTGGCAGGACCTCGCCCGATTGCGGATCAGTAATCTTCACCTCGATGTTAGGTAAGGGTTGGCCGATGGTGCCAACAAGGTCCGCGAACAGATCGTCGCGGCGGGCCATGGTGATGACTGGCGAGCACTCGGTCTGACCGTAGACAATTTGCACCGTGGCGCCGAATGTCGCTTTGACGCGGTTAATGACGTCCGGTCCCACCATCGAGCCCCCGGACATAATGCCCTTGAACGCGATGTGCCGACCAGTGCGATCGACCTCGTCAAGCAGAGCGATCAACATGGTGGGCACGACGATCAAATAGGCAGGTCGTTCGCGCTCAAGCACGCCCACGATCATCGGAGGATCGAAGACCGGTGGCAGAAGCATCGTAGCTCCCGCACCGAGGATACCGAGCACCAGAATGGCGCAACCGATCGTATGGAATAGAGGCGAGACGTGCATGAAGCAGTCATCCTCACGCAAACCGAACCGATCCATGATGTCGTGAGCGTTCTGGATCAGCCCATGGTGGTGTAGAAGCGCCCCCTTCGGGAAGCCGGTCGTGCCCGAGGTATATTGGATCTGCACGACGTCATCTGCGTCGACCTGGGGCAGAATGCCAGCCGCCGCGCCCGCGAACAACGCATCGGGGTCTGTCAGGAGAATGCGGTGCCTGATGGCGGGGCTGGTGGCACAAGCCTCTCCGACGATCGCGGACATGTCACTACCGCGGAATGCAGCGACATAGTAAATCGCTTCTGCGCCGGACTGCTCGAGCACGTAGCGAAGCTCGCGTGCGCGAAAGGCTGGATTGACTGTAACCAGAGTTAGCCCGGCGAGAGCAGATCCGAACTCCAACAACACCCATTCGGGAATGTTGTTGGCATACACCGCGATCCGGGTTCCCGGCGCATGCCGACTGGAAAGCGCTAAGCCCAGCCGCTCTGCGTCCGCTAAAAGAGCTTTGTAGGTCCAAGTGCGGCCGTTTTCGCCATCATAGCCAACCTCGCGGATCGCAACACGATCAGCATGGACTCGCGCCTGGCGCCGGAGCAGATCACCCACACTAATCTTCTTTGGCGGTTCACCTACGATTGCCGGAAAATACGATTTTCTCAGCGAAACGTCATACATCGCACAGTTCCTCTGACTGTTGACCTTGTGACGCTTACAACAGGGTAGGCGAATGGCCATCGCCATCAGCCGGGAAGCCCACCTAGATCTGCGACTTCTGCTCACCAGACCTGGATTGACGAAGGCCGGAAGTTTGATGTCGCTCCCAAACCCACGCGAAGGCTAACAGATCGCGGAATGTCCGCAAGGTTGCTTGCCGAGAGTCCGCTTCTAGACCCCCCTTTCGTCTCGACGCACGTCCGCTTTGGGACCAAAGCGATCGGCCGCTTCCGTCATGGCCTCCAATATTGCCGAACGGCGGAAACTGGTTGGTTACCTGCCTGGCCGCTTCTAAGGGGTTGACCCCGCATAGCTGACATTTAGCGATAATACGCTTCATGGCTGCTTCGCGTCCCATTGTCGTAGGATAAGAGCCAACGGAACCCGAAAGCGGCCAATCAGTCGCGTGCCGGAACCGCAGTCACCCGAGGCCTCAGTCTCGGATGCACTTGACCAAAGATCGTTTCGGGGTTCAAATGACGGCCTCATAAGATGGGGGAAGCAGGACATGAAGATCCGATTTGCATTGGCTGCCGCTGCAACGCTGACCGCGGCCGGGGTTCAAGCTGCCGACCGCGCTGAAGAGGTCCCGATCCGAACCATGATTGCGGCATTTAACAAGGGGGATGTCGCGCTCGCTAAATCCACCCACGTCGCCGCACCGATGATATTGGACGAACCGACTGCTCCATTTACATGGTCCGGTTCTGGCGCAGTCGACGAGTGGTTGGCCGCCCTCAGCAAGTCCGAAGCGAACGCGGGCAAAACTGGGGGGAAGGTCGCGCTGGGGGCCTTCACGCGGGAGACGGTGATGGGGGACCACGCCTATATCGTGGCGCAGTCAACTTACACCTTCCAACAAGCCAAACGAACGATGCGCGAAACTGGCACTATGACGTTTGCTGTCGTCAAACAGGCGGCCGAATGGAAAATCCAGGCGTGGACGTGGACCAGCCCCGAGGCCGTTCCGGTCGAAAAATCGCGATAGGCAGCGAAGGAAATTTCTTATCCTGTCTCTTGCGTTCTGAGGCTAGGCAACGACGCAGGAAAACTGGCATCAGCTCAGTGCGGACTTATATTGCCAGCCCATCTTGGCCGAGCTGATGCGCTCCTGTGGGAAATCCGGCATTGGTATTCAGTCCAGTGGGGGAAACAGTATGGCCACCACAACGATGACGGCCGCTCAGGAGAAAGCCGGTAATTTTTACGTTTGGATGGCAGCTGCGATAGCGATTTTTGCGCTCGCTGCTTTTGCACCGACCTACTGGTGGCAGCTGCCCGCCGGGACGTTCGTGGGCACTCCGCTAGTGCACATCCATTCCGCGATATTTACGGCCTGGACGCTCTTTCTAGTGTCCCAATCATATCTTGCGGCGAACGGTCGTATGAGAGACCACCGCGCGTGGGGCTTGGTTGGAGTTGGACTCGCGACCGCCGTGTTCATCATGGGCACCGCAGCCGCGATTGCCTCGCTGCGATTTAGACTAGCCATTGGTCCTAGTGACGCAGCTCGGTCGAGTTTCATCGTAGCAATCACGAACATGATGCTATTCGGTGGTTTTTTCATAGCGGCGATGGTCAACGGCAAGAAGTCTGAAACGCATCGGCGGCTGATATTCCTAGCGACAATCTCGTTGTTACCCGCCGCCATCTCCCGCGTCACATACTTCATGGCGAAGGGTTCAGGACCGGGGTTGCGGCCAACATTAGGTCCGGCCCCTCCGGTTGTCAGTCAGCTAATCCCGCACCTTTTTGTAGTATGTGTCTTCATTGTGGCGGGCTTTGTCTACGACTGGAAAACTCGTGGTCGCCCCCATCCGACCTGGCTCATCGGGGGCTCCGTCATTATTGGGGCTTTGCTTCTCCGTGCGCCGGTAGGCGCTACTGAAGCGTGGAAAGACTTTGCTGAGGCGTCTGCTCATATAGCTGGGTAAACGACCGCTGCCGGTCAGTCTATCGAGGGGTGCAAACGGCCGACAATGGGGCGGAAGCAGAACGACCGCTATTGCCGATCAGAGGGGCAAAATCAGTCATTCGGGAGCATTGGTTCAGACGAACCAGCCGAACACTGTGATGCAATCCTGCTCAAGTTCGACAAGTAACTAATTTTAAAGGAAAAAACTGGTGGGCGTGGCAAGGATTGAACTTGCGACCCCTGCGATGTCAACACAGTGCTCTACCACTGAGCTACACGCCCACTCGACGCGCTCTCTAGAGCGCAGCGACGCGCGCCGCAACCCTCGCCCTAGCCTCGATAGCTGGCCGGGAACTGGCGGTGAAGCGCCTCGACCTTGGGGCGGTCGTTGACGACGATATACGGGTAATTCGGGTTGCGCGCGAAGAAGTGCTGGTGCTCCGCCTCGGCGGGGTAAAAACCCCGGAACGGCTCAACCGTCGTAACGATCGGGCGCTTGTAGACGTGCGCCGCGGATAGCTGACTGATGTATGCGCGCGCAACGCGAGCCTGCGCTGGCGAGGTGGGGAAGAGCGCCGTACGATACTGGGTGCCGTGGTCGGGACCTTGCTCATCCTTCAGCGTTGGATCGGCAACGACTGAAAAATAGATCCGCAGCAATTCGCCATAGCTTACCTGTGCCGGATCAAACATGACGCGAACCGACTCAGCGTGGCCAGTGCGACCAGTCGAGGATTGGTCGTAGGTCGCGGTGGCGGCTGAACCGCCGGTGTAGCCCGAAGTCGCGGAGAGCACACCCTTGACGTGTGAATAGACCCCTTCGACTCCCCAGAAACAGCCCCCGGCAAAAACCGCGACTTCGCGGTGCCCGTTCGCGGGAATGTCGATCGCGGCGCGCGGCGCGGTCACGCTGGCCGGGGCTGAGCTCGGAATTGCAACGACGGCACCGACCATAGCGCCAAAGAGAGCAAGCGAAACAAGAGCGGGATTGGCCATTAAAGATCCTCCGAAAGTGTGCTCGCAGGCAACTAATGTGTGCTGAATGAACCTGTGACTAACGTTCGAAAGTGATCGGCGGATGCCCGGTGCGTCAGACGCTGTGGACGGTCTGGCGACGTTTTTGTCTGGCGCGTCCCAAATTCCTTAATCGTTAGGTCCGTCGAGTTTTCGCCATGAGAAACGTCTCGAAAGATGATTCGAACACAAGCCGGCGCATCCGCACGATCCGGACGCGCAATGTCTCGATCAGCAGATCGC
This sequence comes from Sphingomonas sp., assembly GCA_025356055.1. Classification (GTDB taxonomy): domain Bacteria; phylum Pseudomonadota; class Alphaproteobacteria; order Sphingomonadales; family Sphingomonadaceae; genus Sphingomicrobium. The sequence goes on from JANXUU010000114.1 coordinate 5,368, forward strand.
GTGCAGCAAGCTCGGCTTTGGCGGAGGCGGACCGTCGACTCCGTACCCCGATCCGGGGTTGAAATGGTCGCTTCCACATTCATTGCAGTAGCAGATTGCACCGGAAAGAACCACAAAAGCACCTGAACTGCGCCGATAATTAACCCGCCAGCGACGGCACCCAAGTCCTTTCCAAACGTCGCCAGTCGATCCCTTCTAGGAGCATCGATAGCTGGTAGGGTACGGCTGACGTCCTGCCGAACCACACTGCCTGCCCATCGAACCCTTTCCGAATATCGGTCGCGCCGTATGCCAGCGAGATCCTGGCCGCACCCGTGCCGGTCAGTGCCCGGAATGAGGTCGCCATCATCGGCTGACAAACAACAGCATCCGCGCTTGCGCTTCGGCATCGACCATCGCATCGACGCTCAGCCGGATACCCGACGGCAGCTCAATCTTGTTCTTGCCTGTCGGTTCGATACTGTCGGCCCGGGCAACAGCGGAACCACCGGCTCGGCTGTAAGCTGCACCTGCGCAAACGCTGGCACCGTCGGTTTGGCCGCCCCGGCAAATGTCCCCGCCATCGCTTGTCGCCGCCACGTGTAAAGCTGGCCGCTGCCCGCGTGGTGCTCTAGCGAGTCGCGCACAGAATTGTTCTGTCCAAGCGCATCGCGCAGGATTGAAAGATCGGTCGCGGTCGATCAGGTGGACGAGATTTTGACGAATGCCAAGTGGACGATCGTCTGCGGACGGAGCTGGTCCCGCAGCCGAGATGACGTTGAGCACGCCAAACGGTAAAATCTCGCTCTCCGGCGCGGCACGTGGTGCATTTGCCGTACGACCGAAAGGTGAGGTCAACGCGGTCGCCGGCATGCACGCTGGTCACGCCTGCGCCAACGCGCTCAACAATTCCGGCGCCATCATGGCCGAGTACGGCGGAGCAGGCCGGCATTTGCGAATCACGGCCACTGATGTCGATATGGCACACCCCGACCGCGGCGATCCGCACCAGCACTTCGTCCGGGCGGGGGTGATCGAGCCGGAGAGCGCGGAATTCGAAGTCTTTGTTTGCACAAGTCGCGAGCGCTGCCCGAACCTTGATCGTAGCTTCGTCCATCAGTCGTCGACATCCTTGCTGGCCCGGTCGACCGCTGGACCCAAATGGCACTACGGGGTCCTAGCATTTTGGCGCATCGCCGGGCTCGGTCGAAAGATCGTAGTCCGTTGCGACAGGGAGGATTTCGTGAACGCCGTGACGCCGCCATTTGATTATTTGTCGGCCGAGGTGCTGGCCCAGCCGTTTGAGGCGTATCAGCACGCGCTTGCGAACCACCCGGTCTACACCGTCCCAGGCAGCGGCCTGACGATCGTTACCAGCTATGGGCTGGTCGCCGAGGCCACGTCGCGGATTGACGATTTTTCAAAATGATTTTTCCGCGATCCTGACAGGCACCCGCTCATCCGACCCCGACGTGACCACGATACTCGAACAAGGCTGGCCGCAATGCAACACTCTGCTGACCGCCGATCCGCCCGACCACACGCGCTTTCGCAAGCTAGTCAACCTTGCCTTCTCGATGAAGCGTGTCGACGCGCTTGAAGCGTATATGCGCAGCATCGCCACCAAGCTGATCGACGGCTTCATCGACGATCGCCAGTGCGAGTTTGTCAACCAGTTCGCGATGCCGCTGCCGGTACAGATGATCGCCGAGCGAATCGGCATCGACCACACCGATTTCGCCACGGTAAAGCGCTGGTCCGACGCCTTTGCCGATCGTCTTGGGGGCATGATCTCCAAGGAACGCGAACTCGAGTGCGCGACCGAGTTCGTCGAGTTCCAGTATGCGCTCAAAGCCAAGATCGACGCCCGGCGAGCCTCCCCGACCGACGGCCTGCTGTCCGACCTCGTCAACGCGCAGGTCGATGGCGAGCGGCCGCTCGACGACGCCGAGCTGCTGTCGATCGTCCAGCAATTGATGGTAGCGGGCAACGAGACGACCACCTCGTCGCTCGCCGGCGGGCTGGTAGCGCTGATCCGCAATCCCGATCAGGCCGCCAAGGTTCGCGCCAACCCGTCGCTGATCCGAAACATGGTCGAGGAAGTGCTCCGGACCGAGAGCCCGACGGCCGGGCCGTGGCGCGTGGTCAAGCGCGATACCGAGCTTGGCGGGGTGCTGGTCAACTTCGGCACGATGCTGATGTTGCGCTTCGCCGCGGCCAATCGCGACCCGGCGAAATTCGAGGACCCCGACCGGTTCGACGTCGAACGCAAGAACGCCAACGCGCACCTTGCCTTCGGGCGCGGCATTCACATGTGCGTCGGCAATATGCTGTCGCGCAAGGAGCTTGCGGTGGCGTTCGATGAGTTGCTGCAGCGGCTCGACCGGATCGAGATCGCCGACGAGGCGGCGATGATCTACCCGCCCAACATGCTGCTGCGGGGCCTGAGCGCGCTTCCGATCCGGTTCGTCGCGCGGTGAACTTCGCGCTTTCCGAAGACCAAGAGATGGTTCGCGCTGCGGTCGAGCGGTTCGTGGGCGTGGGCGTGGGCGTGGGCGTGGGGACAGTCGAAGGTCTCAAAGCGGCGCGCAAGATGCCCGGCGGAGTGGACCGCAAGCGGTGGACCGAGCTTGCGGACGTAGGCCTGCTGTCGCTCGACGACATCATCGATTGCGCGGTGATCGCCGAAACGCTCGGCCGATCGGTCGCGGTCGAGCCATGGCTGGAATGCGGCTATCTTGCGCTGGGCCTGTTACGCGGTTCGCCAAGGGCCGAGCGCGTCGCCGCTGGCTCGCTGCTCGCCGCGGTCGCCTTTGCCGAGCCAGGCCAGCGCTATGCCCTCGATCCGAAAACGACCCGGGCCGGCGGGGGCGACGGCGCGTTCCGACTGACCGGCAACAAGACCTTCGTCTTGGGCGGCGCGGTCGCCGACCTGCTGCTCGTGACCGCCAATATCGACGGGACCACCGCCCTGTTTGCGGTCGAGGCAGGCGTTGCCGAGATCCGTCCCTACACCGTCGTCGATGGTAGCGTTGCGGGGGAAGTCCGCTTTCACCAGGCACCCGCAGAGCATTTGCCGTTCTCCCGCTGGAAGGAGGCGATCGCCGACGCCCGGCTGATCGCCGCGGCGGAGATGGTCGGGCTCGCGAGCCGGATGCTCGACGACACGCTCGACTATGTGCGCCAGCGCCAGCAGTGCGGTCAGCCGATTGGCCGCTTTCAGGCGATTCAGCACCGCCGCGTCGATTGCTACACGATGCTCGAACTGATGCGCTCGATGCTTTGGCGGACGGCGATGGGGACAGGAGAGCGGGCACGGGGACGTCTCTATTATGCTTGCCTCCCCAATCGAACTCGCCGCCCGCTCCAAATATTCTAAGTACGACCACCTCATTGTCATTGTTCTCTCCCCCTCTGTGATTGCTCGGATTTGGGGATCCGATTTCGTGACAGGATGATGGGTCGCCGGGATCATGGGGCTCGCCCGGCTCACCAGTTTTCTTGGGCGGCGAACCGGCGTGGCGGCTCCACGCCATCGCCCCCCGGCGTCGGCGAGCACGGCCCGACCGGTGAAATGAACTTGCGTTCGATGTCGGGATTGAAGAGGTTTTCTTGTCTTCGTCCGGCGACGGCACTCCCGCCGTAGCCGCCGCCATAATCGGAACCAAACCACGCCGCTTGGACTCGAGCAAGGTCGGACCGATTGCAATCCAATAACTCCTACGCAAAGCCAGCTTGGCCTCGATCATCTCAAGTTCACGTTCTGCTCAGCCGATCACTCCGTCAGCGGTGAGTGAAGCGGCATTAAGTACATTGCCAAGAAGGATTCCGACGAGCGGAAGGAGGTATCGAGGATCAACCACGGACTTCGGCGGATCACAGTCGCCAGCGCTAACGCGACAGTCAGGATGGTCGGTACGATTATGGAGCAGCGCCACGTTGTAGCTGCCGAAGCCCCAGTAGGGCTTCTTAGGTCAAACCGCGGCCTCGCGCGCCGCGATCAGCCCGTGACGCCCTTGTGCTCCCGATCACGACGGCGCGGAAGCCTTAGCTTTTCTTTAGTGCACCGGCCTTGTGGGCGGCCTGCTTGCCGTCGCCGGTCTCGACGAGATATTCCGGATTGTCCTTCGACGCAGCGACCTTATGGCTCTTGATCGTCATTGGCTTCGTCAGTTTCTTGACGATCTTGCCGGTCGAATGACCTTCGCTCGAGTCCCAACCCACTTTATCGCCAACCTTGACCATGACGCATCTCCTCTGCGAACAGGGAATAACGGTCAGGCCGCGATCTTGTTCAGCGCATCCTGGATTGCGGCGAGGGCCTCGGCAGCCTTGGTGCCGTCGGGCCCGCCGCCTTGGGCCATATCGGGGCGGCCTCCCCCGCCCTGTCCGCCGAGCGTCGCTACCGCTTCCTTGACGAGGTCGACCGCGGACACGCCAGCGAGTAGGTCTTCAGTGACGCCAACAGCTACGCTCGCTCGTCCATCGTTGATGGCAATCAGCGCGGCAACTCCGGACCCCATCTTCTGCTTCATCGCATCGACTTCGCCACGAAGGTTTTTCGGGTCAAGCCCGGAAACGATTTTCGGATAATAGGAGTGGGCCCATGCTTTGCCCGCTTCCATGATGTCGTCTTCGGCTTGCGCGGAGCCGCCGCCCATTGCGAGGGCTTTCTTTGCGTCGGCGAGTTCGCGTTCGAGGCGCTTGCTGTTCTCCATGAGCACCGCCAGGCGGGCGGGGACTTCGTCGGGGCTGGCTTTCAGCGTCGCGGCGGCTTCCCGGAGGCGGGCGTCGCGGTCGGTCAGCCACAGGCGCGCGGCTTCGCCGGTGAGTGCCTCGATGCGGCGGACGCCCGAGGAGACGGCGGATTCTGCGACGATCTTGAACAGCGCGATATCGCCCAACGCCGTGACGTGGGTGCCGCCGCACAGTTCGACGGAATAGTCGGTATCGACTCGTTTGCCCATCGAGAGGACACGGACTTCGTCGCCGTACTTCTCGCCGAACAGCGCCATTGCGCCGGCCGCAATGGCGTCGTCGGGGGTCATCAGGCGGGTCGAGACGGGCTGGTTGTGGCGGATGTGGGCGTTCACCTCGGCCTCGATCGCGGCGATGTCGGCGGGGGTGAGCGCAGTCGGGTGAGAGTAATCGAAGCGCAGGCGGTCGGCGGCGACGAGGCTGCCCTTCTGGGTGACATGGCCGCCGAGGCGGTGGCGCAGCGCGGCGTGGAGCAAGTGGGTGGCGCTATGGTTGGCGCGGACTTGCGACCGGCGCTCGATGTCGACGGACTGGTGGAGCGTGTCGCCAAGGACTATCTTCCCTTCCTTCACGCATATCGACAGCAGGTGGAGCTTGCCCAACGGCTTAGACACATCCTCAACAATGGCTTTTAAGCCATTGATAGAAGATAGTTGTCCCGCATCACCAATCTGTCCGCCGCTTTCGCCGTAGAACGGGGTCTGGTTGAGGATGAGCTGGGCCCTTTCGCCCTTCGCGGCACTGTCGACGCGGGCGCCGTCCTTGACGATGGCGAGTACGATGCCTTCGCCTTCGTGGCCCGCATAGCCGGTGAATTCGGTCGGTCCATGCTCCTCGACGAGGTCGAACCACAGGTCGTCGGAAGCGCGGTCGCCCGAGCCCTTCCACGCGGCGCGGGCGGCGGCTTTCTGCGCGGCCATGGCTTCGTCGAAGCCGGCGCGGTCGACGGCGAGCCCGCGCGCGCGCAGAGCGTCCTCGGTCAGGTCGTAGGGGAAGCCGAACGTGTCATAGAGCTTGAACGCGGTCGCGCCGGGGAGTGTGTCGCCGGTAAACATCTTGCCGGTGGCTTCGTCGAGCAGGCGAAGACCGTTGCTCAGGGTGCGGCGGAACTGGACTTCCTCCTGCGCCAGCGTCGCCTCGATCAGCGGCTGGGCGCGGACAAGATCCGGGTAGGCACCGCCCATCTCGGCGACGAGCGCGGGGACGAGGCGGTGCATCAGCGGGTCCGCGGCGCCGAGCAGGTGCGCGTGGCGCATTGCGCGGCGCATGATGCGGCGCACGACATAGCCGCGGCCTTCATTGGCGGGGAGGACGCCGTCGGCAACGAGGAAGCCCGCGGCGCGGAGGTGGTCGGCGATGACGCGGTGGCTGGCTTTCTGCTCGCCCTCGGCGCGGGTTTTGGTCAGTGCCTCACTCGCGGCGATCAGTGCCTTGAACGTGTCGGTGTAGTAATTGTCGTGGACGCCCTGCATGACGGCGGCGATGCGCTCGAGCCCCATGCCGGTGTCGATCGATGGGCGCGGCAGTTCGGAGACTATTTCGCCGCCGACCTGCTCATATTGCATGAACACGAGATTCCAGATCTCGACGAAGCGGTCGCCGTCCTCGTCGGGCGATCCCGGCGGGCCGCCGGGGATGTGGTCGCCATGGTCGTAGAAGATTTCCGAGCAGGGACCCGACGGGCCGTCGTCGCCCATCGCCCAGAAATTATCCTTGGTCGCGATGCGGATGATGCGTTCTTCGGGGAGGCCGGCGATGCGTTTCCATAGCGAGGCGGCCTCATCGTCGGTGTGGTAGACGGTGATCGTCAGCCGGTCAGGGTCTAGGCCCCATTCCTTGGTTAGCAAGGTCCAGGCGTGGGCGATCGCCTGCTCCTTGAAATAATCGCCGAACGAGAAATTGCCGAGCATTTCGAAGAAGGTATGGTGGCGCGCGGTGTAGCCGACATTGTCGAGGTCGTTGTGCTTGCCCCCGGCGCGGACGCATTTCTGGCTGCTGGTCGCGGTGACATAGGGGCGCGTTTCAAGCCCGGTGAAGACGTTCTTAAACGGCACCATCCCGGCATTCACGAACATCAAAGTCGGGTCGTTGTGCGGGACGAGTGGCGCGGACGGCACGCGGGCGTGACCGGACTTCTCGAAATAATCGAGGAAGGATCGGCGGATGTCGTTGGTTGAGGTCATTCGCGCGATGTAAATGGATGGGTGCGGTGCGGCAAGGCGCAGGGTAGCTCGTGCGGCAGCGCCCCTCCCGCAGATCGAATGCGGCTGCTATGCCCGGGCCGAAGAGGATAGTTGATGCGCAGATTGATCATGTTGTTGGTCCGGGCGGGGTTGTTGGCGGGCTGTCAACGGCCGGCTGCCCCGCAGTCGGACATGGCGGGAATGGACCATGGGGACCCGGCGGTGTCGAAGCTGCCGATGATCATGACCGGGTATGGCGCGGGCGGCTTTCCGATCACTACCCGAGTCCCACAAGCACAGGCATTCTTCGACAATGGGATGCAGCTGGGGCACGCCTTCGCGCACAAAGCTGCAATCAGGGCGATGGCGCAGGCGGTGCGGCTCGATCGGGGTTGCGCGATGTGCCAATGGGGGCTGGCGTGGGCGGCTGGGCCCACCATAAATTTTGGCAAGAATGATGAGCAATATGCTGCGCTTGCGAAGATCACCGAACGCGCCGCGGCGCTGGCGGCGAAAAATGCGACGCCGCGCGAACGGGCGATGATCGACGCTCTGCGGTTGCGGTACGCAAAGGGCGACAAGGCGCTCGACGCGCTGAATTTCGCCAAGGCGATGCAAGCCATGAGCGCGCGCGAGCCAGGCGACAATGAGCTCGGCGTGCTTGCCGCTGACGCGTGGCTGCAAACCGCGCCCAAGAAAAGCCCGGAGGAAAAGCGCAACGCACAGGTTGCAATGAGCCTGCTCGAGCCCGTTCTGAAGCGGGCTCCGGAATATTCCCCGGCGATCCATTTTTATATTCACGCAACCGAGATGGCGGGGGTTCCCATTTTGGCTGAGCCCTATGCCGACCGCTTGGCAAAGCTGGCTCCGCAGGCGAGCCATCTGATCCACATGCCAAGCCACACCTATTATTTGGTCGGCCGATACCAGGACGCGGCCGACGCCAACATGCGGGCGGTCGAGCTTGGCATCCAGAATGCCAAGGCGCTGGGAATGCCGCCGCCCGACGGAGTGTGGGGACTGCCCTATCACATGCATAATGTGAGTTTCGGGCTTGGTGGTGCGCTCGAAGCGGGCGATGCGAGAGGCGCACTTGCTCTAGGGAGGCCACTGGTCTGGCGATCACAGCGACAAATCAAAGCGCCGATCGACATGCAGATGGTCGCCGCAAATGGCTATTATGCGATGGCGCGCTTTGCCAATTCGTCCGAAGTCCTGGCATTGCCCGTACCTGTATTGCCGCTGTTCAAGGCAACTTGGCATTACGCCCGCGGCGAAGCATATTCGCGGCTCGGCAGGGTGAACGGGGTACGCGCCGAGGCGGCGGCGATTGAAGGGATGGGGGGCGCGCAGTCGAAGGATGACGGGGGCCCGCAGGCGCAGCAGCTGATCATGATTGCACGCGGCGTGCTGACCGGGCGCGCGGCGATGATGGAGCATCGATTCAAGGACGCGGCGGTCGCGTTCCGGCAAGCGGCCCAGCTTGAGGAAAGTGCCGAGTTCAGCCTGGTTTCAGACCCGCCGGGCTGGTATTATCCGGTGCGCCGCGACCTTGCAGCCGCACTGCTGGCGAGCGGCGATCGCGCAGGGGCGCGCAAGGAGGCCGCGGGAGCGCTCGATTATCGTAAGAAGGACCCGGGGACCCTCGCGCTGCTGGCGGGCCTCGACGCGAAGCAAGCCACTCGCTAGTCGCGCGCCATGGCGAAACGACCCAAACGAAGTATCCCTCCGTACAAGCGCCGGCGGGTGGGCAAGCAGCGAGGAATTTTCGGGTGGATCGTGCGGTTGGTGGTCGGCCTGATCCTGCTGAGCGTGCTGTGGGTACTGGCCTATCGCTTCGTCAATCCGCCGATTACCCCGACGATGGCCGGCGACCTGATAGCCGGGCGGGGCGCGGCGCGGGAGTGGATGGGGATCGACCGGATCGATCGCGACATGGTCCGCGCGGCAATCGCGTCGGAGGACGGGAAGTTCTGCGCGCACAACGGCTTCGACTTCAAGGCGATCGAGGATGCGGCCAAGCGCAATGCGTCAGGCGGGCGGATCCGCGGCGGATCGACGATCAGCCAGCAGGCGGCGAAGAACGCCTTTCTGTGGCAGGGCGGCGGCTATGTGCGCAAAGGGGCGGAGGCGTGGTTCACTTTCCTGATCGAGCAATTGTGGGGCAAGCGGCGGATCATGGAAGTCTATCTCAACCTCGCCGAGACGGGGATCGGCACCTATGGCGTCAACGCCGGGTCGCAGCGCTATTTCGACCACGATGCGTCGGCGATGAGCGCAACCGAAGCGGCGCGGATTGCCGCCGTCCTGCCCTTGCCGAAGAAGCGCGGAGCGGTGGCGCCGGTTGGGTTCACTCGGAAATATGGCGGGATCATCGCCAGTCGCATCGGGACGGTCGGGCGCGATGGGCTCGATGCGTGCGTCTATGCTGGGGCGAAGACGCCAGTGAACGCGGCGGCTCCGGTTGCTCGCAAGGTCACCAGGCCGTTGCCGGGAAGCGAGTATGAGACGAAGGCGCCGCCTCCTCCGGCAGCCGATGTCGACCAGCCCGCGCCCGGGCCCGTCGCGAACCTTGCGCCGGTCGATGCGGTGCCCAACGCGGTCGCGCCGAGCGAGACGAACGCCCCTGCTAATGCGGTGACGAACAGCGAATAAGGGGAACGGCCGCCCTTCCCTGTTGGTTTAGCAAGCGAACCAACGAAGGAGTAAGTTCATGGCAACGCGCACCCGGCAGCCGCGCAACAGCGACGGCGAATTCGCTTCCAAGGCCAATGGCAAGGCGACGGGCAATCGCTCGGCCGGTGGATCGAAGGGCGGCGGGCTGTTCGACTGGGGCGGAACGACGACCGGTGCGCTGATCAGCGCGGCGGTGGCAGGCGCCGCGGTGCTCGTGGCCGCCAACCTCGGGCGCAAGCTGATCGTTCAGGGCATGTCGGGCACCGCCGGCGACTGGGACGACGTGCTGGCCGCCGAGCACAAGATGACGCTGGCGATCTTCGACAAGATGCTGGCGACCGACGAAACGCAAAAGATCAAGCGGGGCATGCTGCTGACCAAGCTGACCCATGCGCTCGACAAGCATGCCCACGAGGAAGAGATGGTCGTCTATCCGGCGCTGCGCGAGGCGAACGAGAAGGCCGAAGCCGACCAGCTCGAGCAGGAACATGGCGAGGTGAAGACCTATCTATTCAAGCTTGGCGAGATGGCGACCGACGCGCCGCTGTGGCTCGAGACGGTGCGCGAATTTCGCGATTCGGTGGCGCGCCATGCGCGATTGGAAGAGGATGAAGTGTTCCCGCGCTTCAAGGCCGAGATCACCCCGGAGCAGAACAAGCATATCACGAATCTGGTCAACAAGGACGGGTTCCTGATGGCCTGAGCCGTCCCCCCCCTGCGCGCAGGGAGGGATCAGGCTACGATCGCAAGGTGTGGCGGCGTCTGGACCGATAGTTCGACCGTAGCCGGGCCAAGCAGCCGTTCGAGCCGTGCGACAAGCTCGACGTCGAGCGTGAAGTCCCGTCCGGCCAGAAGTCGCGCTTCCCGATCGCCGGACAGGGCGACGCGGAAGCGGGCGATTCCGGTGCCGCCTTTCGCGGACGCCAGTTCCCTCGCGATGGCTTGGACCTGGCTTGCGTCCTCGATTCGAATTTCCATCTGGAGCCGGGTGCGTCTGGCGAGATTATCGAGCGGCTGGAACCGCTTGATCGCAACACGGGGAACATCGTCCCCGGGTCGGCGATCGAGTTCGACGGTCATTAGCCCGCACTCGCCGGACTTGGCCGCCGCCTCGAGCGCCGCGCAGGGCTCGTCGTCGAACGCGGTCGCGTCGAACTGACCCGACGGGTCCGACAGGGTCACGCGCATATAGCGGCGCCCCTTGGCTGACGTGATCCATTTCGCGCCTTCGACCATCGCCGCCATCATCGACTGCGAGCGGCCGCCATCGGTCGGCGCCGGCAGCGCGGCGAGGTCGCCGAAGCGGCGAACCTTGTGCGCCGCGAGCAGGTGGCCCTGCGCATCGACCGGGTGCGCCGAGAAATAGAAGCCGAAGGAGTCGCGTTCGGCCGCCATTCGCTCGGCCAGGGTCCAGTGTGCGCTTGGCAGGCGGATCGGCGCGATGCCCGAGTCCGATGGGCCGCCGAACAGCCCGCCCTGCCCGCTGGTGCGCGAGTCGGCGGCGCTCGCAGCGTGGGCGAGGATCGTCTCGGCCGCCGCGTGGACCGCCGCCCGGTTCGGGTTGAGGCAGTCGAATGCACCGGCGCCGGCGAGGCTTTCGAGCTGTCGCCGGTTGAGCAGGCGCGGGTCGATCCGCTCGGCGAAGTCGTCGAGCGACTTGAACGGGCCATTGGCGCGGCGTTCGGCGACGAGCGCCTCCATCGCCTTTTCGCCGACGCCCTTCAGCGCGCCCAGGGCATAGCGGACTTTTCCGTCCTCGACGTCGAATGAGGCCTGGCTGGCGTTGACGTCGGGGGTCAGGCACTCGATCCCGGCGCGGCGCATATCGTCAACGAACAGCGCAAGCTTGTCGGTCGTCGCGGTGTCGAAGCTCATTGAAGCGGCGAAGAATTCGGGCGCGTGATGCGCTTTCAGCCAGGCGGTGTGGTAGGCGACCAGAGCATAGGCGGCGGCGTGCGACTTGTTGAAGCCATAGCCGGCGAACTTGTCGATCAGGTCGAACAGCGTGTTGGCATCGGGCTTCGAGATGTCGTTGACGGCGGCCCCGGTGCAGAAGCGTTCGCGCTGGGCATCCATTTCCGACTTGATCTTCTTGCCCATCGCCCGGCGGAGCAGGTCGGCTTCGCCCAGGCTGTAGCCGGCGAGGACCTGCGCGGCCTGCATCACCTGCTCCTGGTAGACGAAGATGCCGTAGGTTTCCTTGAGCACGTCGACCAGCATCGGATGCGGGTAGGCGAGTTCGGCGCGGCCGTTCTTGCGGTCCCCGAACATCGGGATATTGTCCATCGGGCCGGGGCGATACAGCGAGACGAGCGCGATGATGTCCCCGAACGCGGTCGGGCGCACGGCGGACAGGGTGCGGCGCATGCCTTCGGATTCGAGCTGGAACACACCCACGGTGTCGCCGCGCTGAAGCAGGTCATAAACGGCGGGGTCGTCCCATAGCAGGGCGGCGTAATCGACCGACTGGCCGGTCTGGCCAAGGAGACGCTGGGCCTCCTTCAGGACCGACAGCGTCTTAAGCCCGAGGAAGTCGAATTTCACGAGGCCGGCCGCCTCGACATATTTCATGTCGAACTGGGTGACGGGCATGTCCGAGCGCGGGTCGCGGTAGAGAGGAACGAGTTCGTCGAGTGGACGATCGCCGATGACGACCCCGGCGGCATGGGTCGATGAGTGGCGGGGAAGCCCCTCAAGCTTCATCGCCAGATCGAACAAGCGACGCACGCCGTCGTCGTTCTTATATTCCGCAGCGAGTTCGGAGACCCCGTTGAGCGCGCGTGGCAAGTCCCACGGCTCGGTCGGATGGTTGGGAATGAGCTTGGCGAGGCGGTCGACCTGGCCATAGCTCATCTGGAGGACGCGGCCGGTATCCTTGAGCACGGCGCGCGCCTTGAGCCGGCCGAAGGTGATGATCTGGGCGACGCGGTCACGGCCGTATTTGGCCTGGACGTAGGAGATGACCTTGTCGCGGTGGGTTTCACAAAAATCGATATCGAAGTCGGGCATCGACACGCGCTCGGGGTTGAGGAACCGTTCGAACAGCAGGTCGAGCGCCATCGGGTCGAGGTCGGTGATCAGCAAGGACCAGGCAACGATGCTGCCAGCGCCCGAACCGCGGCCGGGGCCGACGGGAATGTCGTTGGCCTTGGCCCATTTGATGAAGTCGGCGACGATCAGGAAGTAACCCGCAAACCCCATGCGGGTGATGACGTCGAGCTCGAATTCGAGGCGGACGTTGTAGAGGGTGGTATCTGCGGGGCCGGTACCGAGTTCGGCAAGACGTGCAAGGCGATCGGCGAGCCCGGCCCAGGCGTCGGCGCACAGCTGCTCGTCCTCGTTGTCGCCGAGACGCGGGAGGATCGGCTTGCGCTGGGGCGCGCTGACGGCGCAGCGCTGGGCGATGACGGACGTATTGACGATCGCCTCGGGTAGATCGGCGAACAGCTCGGCCATCACTGGACCAGATTTGAGCCACGCTTCGGACGAGCTGCGCGGTCGGTCGTTGTTGTCAATGTAGGTCGAGTTGGCGATGCACAGCAGCGCGTCGTGCGCAGCGTGGAAGTGGGGTTCGGCGTAACAGGCGAGATTGGTCGCAACGAGCGGAAGGTCGTGGGCATAGGCGAGCTCGATCAGCGCGGCTTCGGCGGCTTGCTCGGTGGCGTCCCCGCGACGGCTGAGCTCAATGTAGAGGCGCTGCGGGAAAAGGCCTTCGAGGCGTTCGAGGTAGGTTTTCGCCTTGCTCGGCTGGCCGTCGGCGAGGTGGCGCGCGATGGCTCCCTCCCCGCCCGCGGTCAGCGCGAGGAGGCCTTCGCTGAACCCTTCGAGCATTGCGAAGGGGACGTGCGGCAGTTGGTCGATCGGGCGATCGAGGTGCGCGGCGGAGACGAGCTTGCACAGGTTCGCGTAGCCCAGTTCCTCCTGCGCAAGGAGGACGAGCCAATCGAGGGTAAGCGCCCCCACTTCCGGGCGAGCCACGGCCAAGGTCGCGCCGATGATCGGCTGGACGCCCTCGGCATGGCAGGCCTCGCTGAACGGCATGACACCATAAAGCCCGTTGCGGTCGGTAACAGCGATCGCCGGGCAGCCAAGCTTGGACGCCTGCTTGGCGAGCGCCTTGGGCTCGATCGCGCCTTCGAGCATCGTGTAGGACGAAAAATTGCGCAGCGGGACGTAAGGGGCGGCCATCATCCGACTATGGGATGCTTAGGCTACCACGAAAAGCACTTCGGTGGACTTATCCCCAGCTTAGCGAGGGGCGAGGTCGTCGCGCATGATATCGTCGATTTCTCGCATCCGGCCACGATAGCCGTTGGCGATGCAGCGGGCGTCGGGACAATTGTCGCGGAAGCCGTAGAAACGGTGTGCCGTCGAGCGGAGCATATCGCGCTGCTCGAGAGAGGCGCCGGCGTAAGCCTCGCGATATTGCGCGGACATGCGCCGATCGAGCGCGGCAAGTCCCGGTTCCTGACAGACCACGGTCTCGCCGCGCGTGCGAGCGCGGTCACAGGCAAAACTGGGTCGGGCAGTGACGGTTACGACCGCTGGCCGCGTCGTTGGTGACTGTAATACGACGTTACGGTGAATCTCGGGTGCTGTCGGTGGCGGTGGGCTGGGTGCGTCCGCGGCACCACCCGGCAAGCCCGGGACCGGTATCGGCAACGCCTGAGACGGAGCGGACGGGGTCTCACCGGCGGACTTCCCGAGCGTGGCAAGCGGCACGGTGATCGCGTCGGCGTTGGTCAACGTGACGACATCGCCGCTGCCGTCGGCGGCGGGCTGGAGGGTGTAGTCGAGGTCGGCAGTGAGACTCGTGCGGCCCCCCGCGACGGCGAGTCCGGGGGGCAAGTCGAGCGCGACCGAGGCCGAGCAGGCGATGCTGCCGAGCCCTTCGTCCTGGCTTTTTACCACGGGGCGCTCGACGCGAAGAGCCGCGCCGGTGGAGAGGCGATCGAAGATGGCGTCGTCCTTGCCGCGAAGCTTAGCTGCACGGCGGAACATTTCATGTTTGAGGAGGTCGTAAGTTCGCCCGGAAGCGCAGCGTTTCGCGGGGGTGTTGGCGGCAATCTTCGAGTTTGAGTTGGTCGAGGCGACTTGATTGTCGTCGAGCCGATCGCTCGGCTTGTTGCGGTTGCAAGCGCTTAGCGCGAGTGCGGCAGTGGCGGCGAGCAGTGAAAAAGTTTTCATCGGATTTTCCAACGCCTGAAATTAACTTTGGTCGCTCGGCCGCAGACCCCTCCACCATGCCCCGCATGGTTCCTCTCCCCGTGCCGGGAGGATTTAAGCGAGCAGCCCTTCGTGGAGACGGACGACGCGGTCCATTTTGGCGGCGAGGCGTTCGTTATGGGTGGCGATGAGGGCAGCGCTGCCTTCGTCGCGAACGAGGCGAAGGAGCTCGGCGAGGACGGTGTCGGCGGTCTTCTCGTCAAGGTTGCCGGTGGGTTCATCGGCGAGGATCAGGGGCGGGCGGTTCGCGAGTGCGCGGGCGACGGCGACGCGCTGCTGTTCGCCGCCGGAGAGCTTCGAGGGACGATGATCGAGGCGATTGCCGAGGCCGAGCGTCGCCAGCAGCGCATCGGCGCGGGCGTTCGCGGCCTCCCGGGTGGCGCCGTGGATCATTTGCGGGAGAATAACATTTTCGCGCGCATCGAAGTCGGGGAGGAGATGGTGGAACTGGTACACGAAGCCGAGCGCGTCGCGGCGCAGGTCGGTTCGGGCGTCGGTGTTGAGGGATGCGGCTTCGACGCCGTTGATGCGGATCGAACCTTCAAAGCCGCCTTCGAGCAGCCCGACGGCTTGCAGGAGGGTGGATTTGCCCGAGCCCGACGGGCCGAGTAGTGCCACGATCTCTCCCGGCTGGATCGCGAGGTCGATACCGTTGAGGACGTGGATGGTGACGTCACCCTGGGTGAAGCTGCGGCAGAGCGCGGTCGTCTTCAGGACGGGCTCACTCATACCGGAGAACCTGGACCGGGTCGGTGCTGGCCGCCTTCCACGCGGGGTATAGCGTGGCGAGGAAAGACAGGACGAGCGCGGTGACGATAATCGAGCCGATCTCAATCGGGTCCGACTTGGATGGCAGGTCGGCGAGCACGCGGACCGAGGGATCCCACAGATTCTGGCCGGTAAGATATTGTATTGAATCAACAATGGACTGACGGAAGAACAAAAACAGCGCGCCGAGGATTACGCCGAGCATAATTCCGAGCGCGCCGATGGTTGTGCCGACCGTAACAAAGATCTTCATCATTGCGGCGCGGCTCGCTCCCATCGTGCGCAGGATGGCGATGTCGCGGGTCTTGGCGCGGACGAGCATGATCAGGGAGGAGAGGATATTGAACACTGCCACTAACACAATCAGCGACAGGACGACGAACATCGCGATGCGTTCGACCTCCAAAGCACTGAAAAGAGCTGAGTTCATCTGGCGCCAGTCGACGACGATGCCATGGCCGCGCACGACATTGTTCAAGGATGCGAGGGTCTCACCCACCTTGTCCGGATCCTTAACCTGCACTTCGATCATCCCGACCTGGTCGCCCATCAGCAACAAGGTTTGCGCGTCGGCCATCGGCATGATGATGTAGGATTTGTCGTAATCGTAGACACCGACCTCGAAGATCGCACCTACGATGTAGGTGACGATGCGCGGGACGCTGCCAACGGGAGTGTCGCGACCTTCGGGCGAGATGAGACTGATTTCGGAGCCCGGATAGGCACCGAGCGCTTGGGCGAGCTGGCTCCCGATGGCGACCTTGCCGCTGCCCGGCGCGATCGCGGCCATGCTGCCCGATTTAACGTTCGAATTGATGATCTTGTTTGCGGCAAGATCCTCGGGGCGCATGCCGCGGACGAGCACTCCTTCGACGCGGCCGTTGGCGCTGGCCATCAACGGTTGTTCGATCAGCGGGAGTGCCGACACGACCCCGGGTGTCGTCCGGGCAGCGGCGGCGATGCGCTGCCAGTCCGACAGGCGACCTTCATAGCCCTGGACGATGGCGTGGCCGTTCAAGCCGACGATCTTGTCGAACAACTCGGCTCGAAAGCCGTTCATCACCGACATGACGATGATCAGTGCAGCGACGCCGAGCGCGACCGCAGCCAGGCTGATCGCGGCGACGAGGAAGATGAACCCCTCGCCCTTGCCGGGGAGGAGGTAGCGGCGGGCGATCATCCGTTCGTATCTGTTGAGGATCAAGCGGACAGCCTCGCGACAACCGCATCGATGGGGAGGTCAAACTTCTCACCGGTGCGGCGGTCCTTGAGTTCGACCGTGCCGGCGGCGACGCCCCGGGGACCGACGATGAGCTGCCAGGGAAGACCCATGAGATCCATTCCGCCAAGCTTGACCCCGCCGCGCTCGTCGCGGTCGTCGTAGAGGGTTTCAATGCCGGCAACGGCGAGGTCGCGGTAGAGGTCATCGGCGACTGCGACCGAGGCGGCGTCGTCGCCGCGCATGGTGACGAGACCGACCTTGAACGGGGCGACTTCCCTGGGCCAGACGATCCCCTTGTCGTCATGGCTCGCCTCGATGATCGCGCCGACGAGGCGGGATACGCCGATGCCGTAGCTGCCCATCATCGGGGTAACGTTGGTGCCGTCCTTGCCGGAGACTTTAAGTCCCATCGCCACCGAATATTTGTCGCCGAAATAGAAGATGTGGCCGACCTCGATCCCGCGACCGGTGCGCTGGCGATCGGCGGGAACTTGGGCCCATTTAGCCTCATCATGGGTCTCATCGGTCGCGGCGTAGGTCGAGCTGACTTGGTCAAACAGGCCGTGAAGCCCCGCCTCATCGCTGTAATCGATGTCAGTGCGGCCCCAGTCGATCTCGTCGAAGTGGGCGTCGTAGAAGACTTCGCTTTCACCGGTGGGGGCAAGGACGATGAACTCATGGCTGAGGTCGCCGCCGATCGGGCCCGATGCGGCCTTCATCGGCACGGCGCGGATCCCAAGCCGCTGATAGGTGCGCAGATAGGCCAGCAGCTGGGTATAGTACGTCAGGCGCGCCCCGGCCTCGTCGAGGTCGAAGCTGTAAGCGTCCTTCATCAGGAATTCGCGCCCGCGCATCACGCCGAAGCGCGGGCGGACCTCATCACGGAATTTCCACTGGATGTGATAGAGGGTGCGCGGCAAATCGCGCCAGGATTTGACGTCATCGCGGAACAGGACGGTGATCATCTCTTCGTTGGTCGGGCCGTAGAGCATATCGCGGTCGTGGCGGTCCTTGATGCGCAGCATCTCGGGGCCATAGGCGTCGTATCGACCCGACTGACGCCACAGGTCAGCGGACTGGAGTGTGGGCATCAGCACTTCACTGGCGCCGGCGCGATCCTGCTCCTCGCGCACGACAGCCTCGATCTTGCGCAGGACGCGCAGTCCGAGGGGAAGCCAGGCGTAGATGCCAGCGGCGGTCTGGCGGACGAGGCCGGCCTGGAGCATCAGCTTGTGGCTGACGATCTGCGCGTCGGACGGGCTTTCCTTGAGGACGGGGAGAAAGGATTTCGACAGGCGCAATTGAGAAGGCTTTCGACGGGAGTGATTGTCGCCAGCTCTAGGGGGCACGCTTGGCGAAGGCAATCTGAACGGGCGCTGTGGCGCGTCGGCAACAGGGCGTTCGCAAAGACTCAGCGTTGATCGATTTGGCGGTGACAAGCAACGCGATTGCCCTAGCATTCCTTCATCGAATTGAAGCTTTGCTGAGGTTCGGGGAGTTTGGGCCGGCAACGACTGGCCCATAACCAAAGGGGGCTGACGAGCAATCGTCACGCAGGACGCCCGGGCCGCGATCGCGGCCCGGGCGTTTGCTTTTGGTCACGAGGTGGTTGGGCGCTGATGCGGTCTGGGCGTCTGCTCTTGCGAAAGCGTTGGTGGTTGCTTTTGGCCGATTTCGTCGCCAAGTCGGCGTCATGGCTGCACCCCTGGCGATCCTGTTCGAGCATCCTTTGTGGTTCCTGCCGCTGTTCGAAGCGCTCGACCGGCGCGGGATCGAGTATCTCGCAATCCCGCTCGGCGATCATCACTTCGACCTTGCCGCCCAGCCCCCTGCGCCGCTGATCTTCAACCGCGTCGCGCAGTCGGGATTTCTGCGCGAGCCCGATCATCCGATCTTCTACACCGCGGCACTGCTCGATCACTGGCGGCGGATGGGGGCAAGGGTCCTCAACGGGCCTGAGGTGCTGGCGATCGATTCATCCAAGGCGCGGCAATTGTCGCTGATCGCCTCGCTCGGCCATGCGATTCCGGCGACGCGAGTGGTGCACCGTGCACGCGACCTGGTCGGCGCAGCAGAGGGCATGGCGTTCCCGTTGCTGGTCAAGGCAAACATCGGCGGGTCGGGCGCGGGAATCGTCCGCTATTCGACGCTCGAGGAGTTGGAACGATCGGTAACCGATGGATCTGTGCCCGACTCGATCGACAAAGTATTGCTGTTGCAGGATTATGCGCCTCCGCGCGGTGCGGTGATCACTCGGGTCGAGACCCTGGGACGGCGCTATCTTTATGCCATTGAGATCGAAAGCGGCGGTGACAATTTCGACCTTTGCCCGGCCGATGCCTGCGTCGCGCAGCCGGGGCGCAAGGCGATCGCGATGGAGGCGGTGACCCCGAGCGACGAAATCATCGCTGCGGCCGAGGCGATCGCGATGGCTGTAGGGCTCGACATCGGCGGGATCGAATTCGTCGTCGACGACCGCGATGGGGTGCCGCGCTTTTATGACATCAACGCCTTGTCCAATTTCGTCGCCAGCCCGCTGGACGTGCTCGGGTGGGACCCGCACGAGCGGCTGGTCGATTGGATCGAGGCACGCATCAAGGAGTTCGCATGAGGTTCGGTTACTGGATGCCGGTGTTCGGCGGCTGGCTGCGCAACATCCCCGACGAAGGCATGGAGGCGAGCTGGGACTATGTGAAGCGGCTGACCCAGCGCAGCGAGGCGACGGGCTGGGACTTGAGCCTGATCGCCGAGCTCAACCTCAACGATATCAAGGGGGTCGAGGCCCCTGCCCTTGATGCCTGGTCGACCGCAGCGGCGCTGGCGGCGGTAACCGAGCGGATCGAGCTGATGGTCGCGGTGCGGCCTAATTTTCATCAGCCGGCACTGTTCGCAAAGGCGGCGGCGAACATCGATCGCATTTCGGGCGGACGGCTGGCGCTCAATGTGGTGTCGTCGTGGTGGGCCGACGAGGCGCGCCAATATGGGCTGCAGTTCGACGCGCATGACGATCGCTACGCACGCACGGCGGAGTGGCTCGAAGTGGTCGGCAGCCTGTGGACGAAGGAGCGATCGACGTTCGCGGGCAGATATTATTCGCTCGACGAGGCAGTCTGCTCGCCCAAGCCGGTCAAGCGCCCGACGGTCTATGCCGGGGGCGAGAGCGAGGCGGCGAAAGCGGTGATCGTGGGCCAGTGCGACGCTTATGTGATGCACGGCGACCCGGTAGCGGCAATCGCGCCCAAGATTGCCGACATGGTGGCGCGGCGCGAAGCGGTCGGCAAGCGGGCGATGCACTACGGGATGGCTGCGTATGCGATCGTGCGGGATAGCGAGGCCGAAGCGAAACGTGAGCTCGAGCGGATCACGGCGCTTCCGCCTGAGCCGCCCAAGGGGTTTGCCAATTTCGACCAGTGGCTGTCAGGTACGAAGCTTGAGCGCGAGTTGAAGCTGCAGGAATATTCGGTCTCGAACAGGGGTTTGCGCCCCAGTCTTGTTGGAACGCCCGAACAAGTGCGCGAACGGATCGAGGAGTATGACGCCGCCGGTCTCAACCTGCTACTGCTGCAGATGAGCCCGCAGGCGGAAGAAATGGATCGCTTCGCGAGCCAGGTCATCGCGCCGATGAAGGCGGGCAGGAATGGAAGCGGAGGAGGGATTCGTCCAATCCCCTGACAGGCCGCTTCGTGCTGCGTGGGGATTAACTTGAGGCGGAGCTTATCCGAAGAGTCGGGCAAAAATGCCCATGCGGATGAGGGTCGGCCCTTGAGCCCAGAGCACCAAAAGCAGGCCAGTCGCCATAGCGACCATTGTTATTGGTAGCCGATGACGCGCATTTCCGAGCACCGAGACTGGGAAGCCTGAGAGCAACTTGAGAACCGGCAACCACAACGACCACCAGGCTCCCACGATCCAGAAGCCGAGAACGGCACCGGCGAGCGTCTCCGCGCCAGATGTTTTCTGAAGCAAGTTGAACGGCAGGCCGGAGCGGCGGGGCAGCAGGATGCGTTGATCCCCGTGTCGCTGCGACATCACCAGTCCAGCAGCCATCAAGAAAAAACCGAAGGCGAAGACATAAGGGTCTATCAATGTGGCGCCATCCGGTTCGACAAGGCCGCTAAATGTCATTCCGGACTCGCGATTTTTCGCTTGCTGTACTTCTTGATTACAGCTTTGATAGCGAGGTTTCGCTGTGCGAAGGGATCGGACATGCCGCCCACATCAGCGGCCTGCTGAAGTAGCTGCTCGCGAAGGCTTTGAGGAATGCTGTCCCACATGAGAATCAGTGCAGCGCCCAGTCGCTGCACGTGTGGCGCGTCCTCCGCGTCGACATCGAGATATTGCGCCAAATAGCTTCGCACTCGCCCTCCCCTAAGTCAGACGACATGCGATGCAGAAATCATGCGGTCAATGCGCCATAAACGCTGGTTCTGCCAATTCCGAGCAGGCTGGATATCTCAGTCGGCGCGCGTCCTTGACTGCGGAGACTTTTCACCTTCGCATAATCAGGCAGCGTATCCTGATGCCTGTCAAACGGCGTCCAAAAGGGACCCCCGATCGGCGTCCAAAAGGGACCCCTTGGCACAAGGTGTAGGTCGATCGAGTGGTGCGCTTTTTGCCCTGCTTGCGGCGTAGGGAGGGCGTAG
>JANXUU010000118.1 GCA_025356055.1 Sphingomonas sp.
GCTGAAAGCATCTAAGCGGGAAGCCTCCCTCAAGATAAGATTTCATCGAGCCGTCGAAGACCACGACGTTGATAGGCCAGGTGTGGAAGCGCGGTAACGCGTGAAGCTAACTGGTCCTAATTGCTCTTTTCGCGCTTGAGAATTCCACCATCATCGAGAGGCCTGAAAGAGCTGATCGCAGTTGGTTGTTCTCAGCTAGATGACGCTGAAATACAGAATGCAAATGCACGGTTTCTAGAACTTGACGCTCCGCAAGGAGGCGATGGAGCTTGCTCTATCGTAACGCACTGGCCCCATAGCTTGGTGGTCATAGCGTCTGTGACCCACCCGATCCCATCCCGAACTCGGCCGTGAAACCAGACTGCGCCAATGGTACTTCAGCTTAAGCTGCGGAAGAGTAGGTCGCCGCCAGGCTTTGAAGCCAGTGCACACGTCAAGAACCCATTCGCAACGTTAGAAAAAGCCGCTGCCGGGGTCTCCCCCAGTGGCGGCTTTTCTATTTTGGCTGGATCACAGTCCAACACGCATGAAGCGTGTCGGACTTCCGACCCAGCTTATGTTGGTGGCGCGGGATGGAGCAGCCCGGTAGCTCGTCAGGCTCATAACCTGAAGGTCGTAGGTTCAAATCCTACTCCCGCAACCAACGCATCACGATTGTAACGGATGTCGGCGGCTCCTTAAGCCCGCCTGGCCTGGGGTACCTCATTCGGCCCCTCGACGAACGAAGGACCGAAGCATGCGTCACCGTAATGCCCATCGCAAGCTGCAGCGAACCTCCGCGCACCGCACCGCGCTCTTCCGCAACATGTCGGCCGCGCTGATCAAACATGAGCAAATTACAACGACGACCGCGAAGGCCAAAGAGCTTCGCCCGTATATCGAAAAGCTGATCACGCTGGCCAAGAAGGGCGGCCTTTCGAACCGCCGCCTGGCCCAGTCGCGGCTGATGGACGACACCCAGCTTAACAAGCTGTTCGAGGTTCTTGCTGCGCGCTACGCGGATCGCCAGGGCGGCTATGCCCGCGTCATTAAGGCCGGCATCCGCCTGTCGGACTCGGCGCAGATCGCCATCATCGAGCTCGTTGACCGCGACGTCTCGGCCAAGGGCCAGGATTCGGGTCCGTTGATGATCGACGACAGCGACGACATGGCCGCCTGAGCCGGTAGCTCAACCAAATAGAGAAAAGGGTCGCTTCGGCGGCCCTTTTTTTGTGCCTGCTACAGATCCGAATAGCGGCCCGGCGCGTGAGTCCGCAGCATCGACTTCAAGGTCGCCGAAATGCTCGCGAGCAGCGCCGGCGAAGTGACATCGCCCGGATGCACCGCCAGCCGCACGACCTTGGGAAGCGGCACCATCCGCGCCGCCGCGGCGACCGCCAGCGACGACCAGCGCCGCATCCGTGTCCTGCTCGCCCAGGTAATCACCGGGCTCTTGGCCAGTACCGCCCCGCTGATCGGGTTCCACACTCGCCAGTGATCCTCGGCAAGCTGAATGCCAGTCGCTTTGAGCGCTTCGTGCGCCCCCTCCCCATAGAGCCACGCCGGCGCGACGAACCCCGTCACCGGTCGTCCAATGATATCCTCGAGCAGCGCCCGCCCGTCACGGATGCGCCGCTCGGCCTCGCCCGCGCCCAGCCCGAGGAACTCCCCCTCGCCGGCGGTCATGTGCTTGGCCTTGAAGCTCGCTGCGCCCGAATGCGTCCCCGTGTCCCGGTGATACCAGCCGTGGAGGAAAATCTCGTGTCCGCCATCGGCCAGCGCGCGCAACCGCGTCGCGAACGGAGTGCCAGGCCTGATCGGCGCCTCTCCCCAATGATCGGGTACAACCAGCAGGGCCGGGGTCGCCACGCCAAGCGCGGCGAACCGGTCGTGGAGCAAATCGAACGCATGTTCGCTGCGCGGGCCGACATCATGGATCGAAGCAAGCAAGCGAGACTGTGACATCTCCGCCAGATAGGGCGTCAGTGTCACACTCCCAAGCCAAAATTGCCGAAAAGCCGCGCTCACCTTCCGTTCATCGCTCATCAAGCTATGAAACTGCCATGCGAATTGTCGACGTCAGTGCCTTCTACACCCCCCACGGCGGGGGGGTGCGCACCTATGTCGAGCGTAAGCTGCGAACACTTCCCGGCCAAGGTCACGAGATCATCGTCATCGCGCCCGGTCCGCACAACAGCGTCGTCGAGCGCGAACCCGGCGCAGTGCTCGTCACCATCGCCCAGCCGGCATTGCCGTTCGACCGCCGCTATCACTTCTTCAACGACCGCGCCGCGCTCCACGACGCGCTCGACAGCTGGCGACCCGATTTCATCGAGGCTTCCTCGCCCTGGTCGAGCGCGACCAAGGTCGCTGGGTGGCAGGGATCCGCGCCGCGCGCGTTGGTAATGCACGCGGACCCGATGTCGGCCTACGCCTATCGCTGGCTCGGGCCGGTCGCCAGCCGCGACCGCATCGACCGCTTGTTCGACCGTTTTTGGCAGCATCTGCGCCGGCTTGATGACGGGTTCGACCTTGTTGTCAGCCCCGGCGCAAGCCTTACCCGCCGTCTTACTGCCGGGGGGCTCAACAAGGTCGAGACGATCGCGCTCGGGGTTGAACCCGGGGTCTTCCGCCCCGCGCGCGCCGATCCAGTGCTTCGCCGCGAGCTGCTCGACCGGCTGATGCTCCCCGCCGACGGCCTGATTCTTGTCGGGGTCGGTCGCTTTGCCGCCGAAAAACGTTGGTCGACCGTCATCCGCGCGGTCGAGGAAGCCGGGTGGCGTCGCCCGATGGGTCTGCTGCTCGTTGGCGAAGGCCGCGGCCGCGAACGGCTCGAGGCCGAAGCCGCGGGTTCGTCGCACATCGTCATCGGCAAGCCTACCGCCGATCGACGCGAGCTCGCCACCCTCCTCGCGAGCGCCGACGCACTTGTTCACGGCTGCGAGTCAGAAACCTTTTGTCTCGTCGCCAGCGAGGCGCGCGCCAGCGGCATCCCAATCATCGTCCCCGATCGCGGTGGCGCGTTCGATCAGCTTCGTCCGGGCGCCGGTCTTGCCTATCGTTCGGGCAGCGCGAAATCGCTGCGCCACGCACTGGTCCGCTTTTTCGATGCCCCCGACGCGTTCAGCCACAGCCCGCGAGAAGCCGCAGCGGTGCGGACAATGGACCAGCATTTCCACGAGTTGACCGAACGCTACGCCGCGATCGAGCCGCGTCGTCGGGCCGAACCGGTTTGCCGCCGCGGGCTTGCACAGCGGCGCTGATCCGCGCACGGTTGTCCGCGATGGACAGCATTTCGACCGACTGGACCGCCGCCGCCGCCGCCGAGCATGGTGCAACCATTGCACTTCGCCGCGCGATCCACGCCGACCCCGAACTCGGGCTCGACTGCTACCGCACCACTGCCAAGCTGAAGGACGCGCTCGCTGGCCTTCCCCTGACCATCCGCGACAGCCGATCGACCTCGGGCTTCGTCGCTCGCCTCGATGGAGCGAAGCCCGGCCGCACTGTGATCCTGCGCGGAGATATGGACGCGCTCCCGATTCACGAAGACACCGGCCTCGCGTTCGGTTCGGCCATTTCCGGCCACATGCACGCCTGCGGCCACGACACACATTCCGCCATGCTCGCCGGCGCCGCGCGGATCCTGTGCGCACGCCGCGATGCGATCGCCGGCACCATCCTGTTCATGTTCCAGCCTGGCGAGGAAGGCATGGCCGGGGCACGCCACATGATCGACGAGGGGCTACTCGACGATCCCGCCCCTGAAGCCGCCTTCGCGATTCATGTCTTCCCCAACGTTCCCGGCGGGATCATCGCCTGCCGCGAGGGAGCGCTCCTCGCCGCGACCGACACGCTCGCCGCGACGATCATCGGCAAGGGCGGCCACGCGGCGATGCCCCACGATACCCGCGACCCGATCCCCGTCGCCTGCGAAGCCGTGGTCGCGCTGCAAGCCCACATCGCCCGGCGGACCACCTTCACCGACCCCGCGATCCTTTCGATCACCCAGATCAACGGCGGCAGCGCGCACAACATCATCCCCGACCGAGTGACCATCGGCGGCACGTTGCGCACCCTGTCCGAGGCCCGCCGCAACGACAGCCGGGTCGCATTCAAGCGGATCGTGTCCGGCATCGCCCAGGCCCATGACTGCACCGCCGAGACCAATATCGAACCCGGCTACCCCGCCACGATCAACGACCCGCGCGCAGTCGCCCTCGTCCGCGCCTGCGCCAACGACCTCCTCGGCACCGACGCCTATCATGACATCCCCGCGCCGATCATGGGCGGCGAGGATTTTGCCTTCGTCCTCCAGAAAATTCCCGGTGCGATGGCAATCCTCGGCGTTGCTCCGCCCGAAGGCGACCCAGCCGCCCGCCCGCCGATCCACAATGCCAAAATGCTGGTCGACGAAGCCGCCCTTGCGCGCGGAGTCGCGCTGCACTGCGCCTTTGCCACGCGCTTCCTGGCCGACGGCTGGGCCTGAGACAAGACAAGGAACGACCGACCATGGGCACCTCCGCGACCCCCGCCGAACTGACCATACGCGGCGTCTTCCTGGGCGCGATTATCACCGTCCTGCTGACCGCGGCGAACGTCTATCTCGGGCTCAAGATCGGGATCACCTTCGCCACCTCGATCCCGGCCGCGGTCATTTCGATGGCGGTCCTGCGCAACTTCTCCGGCGCGACGATCCAGGAGAACAACATCGTCCAGACCATCGCCAGCTCGGCGGGCACGCTGTCGGCGATCATCTTCGTCCTGCCCGGGCTGATCATGGTCGGCTGGTGGACCGGCTTCCCCTTCTGGCTGTCGACCGCGGTCATCGCGCTCGGCGGCATCCTCGGCGTGATGTACTCGGTTCCCCTGCGCCGGGCGCTCGTCACCGGCTCCGACCTCCCCTATCCCGAAGGCGTCGCCGCCGCTGAAGTGCTCAAGGTCGGCACCGGAGAGGGCGGCGGCGCGGAGGAAAACAAGCGCGGCCTCGCGATGATCGTCATCGCTTCGGTCGTCTCCGCCGCCTACCAGTTCCTGACCTACATGGGCTTCGTCACCGGCGAGGCATCGAGGACCTTCCGCGCGGGCGATGGCGCGACTAGCGTCTCCGCCCTCATGTCGATGGCGCTCATCGGGGTCGGCCACCTCGTCGGCATCGCCGTCGGCATTGCGATGTTCAGCGGCATGCTGATCAGCTGGGCGATCCTCGTCCCCCACTTTACCGCGATCGATCCCACCTTCGCTGCCGCCCCCGACCTCGCCAAGTTCGTCGGTGGGGTGTTCAAGGCCAAGGTCCGCTTTATCGGCGCCGGCACGATCGGTGTTGCGGCGGTCTGGACATTGCTCAAGATCATTGGGCCGATCATCGCTGGCCTCCGCGCCGCGCTCGCCGCCAACCGCGCTCGCGCCGCTCAAGGCAATGCAAGCCTCGACATCGCCGAGCGCGACCTTCCCATCGGCATTGTCGGGGGCACGATCCTCGTGTCGATGATCCCGATCGGCCTCCTCCTCGCCGCCTTTGCCCAGACCGCCCCGATCGCCGCCGCCCCCGGGCTGACGATCGCCGCCACGGTCGCCTACATCCTCGTCGCCGGGGTCGTCATCGCGGCGGTGTGCGGCTACATGGCCGGGCTGATCGGCGCCTCAAATAGTCCGATCTCGGGGGTCGGCATTCTCGCCGTGCTTGGCATCTCGCTGATCCTCGTCGCGATCTTCGGCCGCCACCTCGGCATCGACGCGACCAAGAGTCTCGTCGCCTATGCGCTGTTCGTGACCGCCATCGTGTTCGGGGTCGCGACCATCTCCAACGACAATCTCCAGGATCTAAAGACCGGCCAGCTGGTCGGTGCGACTCCGTGGAAGCAGCAGGTCGCGCTGATCCTCGGCGTGCTGTTCGGCGCGGTCGTCATCCCGCCGATCCTGACCGTCCTCAACACCGCTTTCGGCTTCGTCGGAGCGCCCGGCGCTGGCCCCAACGCGCTCGCCGCCCCGCAGGCCGCGCTGATCTCCAGCATCGCGCAGGGCGTGCTCGGCGGCAATCTCGACTGGAACCTTGTCGGCCTCGGTGCTGCCATCGGCGCGGGCGTGGTGGTCCTCGACGAACTGCTGAAACGCGGTGGCAAATACAGCTTGCCGCCGCTCGCGGTCGGCATGGGCATCTATCTCCCGATGGATATCACCCTCCTCATCCCGGTCGGCGCATTCATCGGCTGGTTCTACAATCGCTGGGCCGAACGCTCCCCCAACCCCGCCTTCGCCGAAAGACTCGGGGTACTGATGGCGACCGGGCTGATCGTCGGCGAAAGCCTGTTCGGGGTCGCCTTTGCCGGGATCGTCGCCGCCACCCGCAGCGACTCGCCCCTCGAAGTGGTCAAGGACTGGCCGATGGCCGTCCCGCTCGGCCTGACGCTGTTCGCCGCGTCGATCGCCTACCTCTATTTCAAGACCCGCAGCGACGCCTCGAAAGCGATCGCCGCCCCCGATGGCCCGGTCATCAGCGAGGCGACCTACCGCTGATGGCCGTCCCGCTCCACCTCGGTCAATCGAGCAGCCTCCCCGCCTCCCCTGAGGCGGCGGTGCTTGACTATGTCCCCAATCCACGGGCGGACACCCTCTACCTCGTCCGCTTCGCCGTTCCCGAGTTCACCTCGCTGTGTCCGGTCACCGGCCAGCCCGATTTCGCGCATCTCGTGATCGATTATGCGCCCGCCGACACCATCGTCGAATCGAAGAGTCTCAAGCTGTTCCTTGGGAGTTTCCGTAACCACGCTGGCTTCCACGAGGACGTCACGGTCGGCATCGGCCAGCGCCTTGCCGAGGAAATGAAGCCTAAATGGCTGCGCATCGGCGGATACTGGTATCCACGCGGCGGTATCCCGATCGACGTCTTCTGGCAGTCGGGCGCGCCGCCCGAAGGCCTGTGGCTCCCCGATCAGGGCGTCGCCGGCTACCGCGGGAGAGGGTGATGCGCGACCTCGTCACGACCCAGGATCTTGCCGCCGAACTCGGTGCCCCCGACCTTGTCATCGTCGACGCGAGCTTGCCCCCTCCCGGCCAGCCCGCCGACATGCGCGCCGCGTTCGAGCATCAGCACGTCCCCGGCGCGCGCTTCCTCGACCTCGCGGCGCTCAAATCCACCCCCGATTTCGCCCAGGCGATGGAGCAGCTCGGCGTTGGCAGCGACGATCGCATCATCGTCTACGACCACACCCCATTGCGCAGCGCGACGCGCGGCTGGTGGCTGCTGCGCCATCACGGCGCTCGCAACATTGCGGTGCTCGATGGCGGGCTCGGCAAATGGATCAGCGAGGGCAGGCCCGTCCAAAGCGGCCCGGCGCAAGTGCGCGAAGCCTCGTTCGCCGAGCACAGCCGCGCGAGCGCCCGCGTGACCAAGTCCGAAATCATCGCCGGGCTCGACTTGCCTCTCGTTGACGCCCGCGACTCCGCACGGTTCACCGGCCAGTCGAGCGATCCTCGCCCGAGCATCGCTGACGGCCACATCCCCGGCGCGCGCAACCTGCCCTTTGCCTCGCTGTACGCCGAGGATGGCACGTTGAAGCCGCTCGATGCGGTCAAGCGCCTGTTCGCCGACGCGGGGATCGACCCCGCCGCCGCCTTTGCCGCGAGCTGCGGTTCGGGGGTTACGGCCTGTTCGCTGCTTTTTGCGGCGCATCTGCTCGGCAATGGCTCGACCAGATTATACGAAGGGAGCTGGACCGAATGGGGTGCCGATCCGGCTACCCAGAAAGAGCTAGGCCACTCTAAAGACTGAACAATTCTTCCAAGTCGGTGAGGTCGGTGCGCAGGGTGAGCGTCAGCCGTTCGACCGATTTGGGATGCGCCTCAGTCCCCGCCGCTTGTTGCGCCACGAGCATCTCGAGACCCGCCGCAGCGCCCTGCGCAACCTCGGTCGAGCGTGCGTCGAAGCAGCGTCGACGCGCTTCGGGCCACGCAGCTGGCATCTCAAACCACGCCGTTGGCGGCGTCTCGGGCTCGATTGCCTCGCTCGAGTGTGTCCCCGCGACCTGTTCGGCAACGATCAGCGCGGTGCGGATGCTCGCCAGTCGGGCAACCGCCTCATTATACGGCGTCGCCGTGTCGAACTCATCGGGCAGGAAATGGATCATGCACGCGAGTGTAAACGCGCGCAGCTAACGAACCCTTAAGCCCCCAAGGGGTCAGTCCGCTGGATTGTCGACGTCGCGCAGGATCCATCCGCGCTGAGGCATCGTCTCGATGAACTCGGCCCCGTCCGACGCCAACCGCAGCTTCTTGCGCAGCTTGGAAATGAACACGTCGATGATCTTGGGCTGAGGCTGGTCATCGACACGGCGATAGAGGTGTTTGAGCAGCATCGTGCGCGTGACGACATTGTTGCGCGCGTAGGCGAGCAGTTCGAGCACGCGATATTCCATTTCAGTGATGCCGATCGGGTGGCCGTCGATGCGAATCAGCCGCTGCGACTGGTCGACCGCGAGGCGTCCACCGCACAGTGTCGGGGGCATGTCGCCGCCCGACGCCTTGATCGAGGTCAGCAGCTGCGAGGCCGCCTCCTCGCTCTCGTCGGCGGTCATCGTCGCGGGCGATCCCATCAGCTGCTGCTGGATATCGCCAAGCAGCGTGTGCGCTTCCTCGACCAGCCGGGTTCCCTCCTCGAACCGGCGCCGCGACCGGTCGAGCATCGCTTCGACTTCGACGAGTCGGGCAGAGAGGGTTTCGGTGGCCATGCTGCGCGTCGCCTTCTTACTTCGGGATCGCGGCGGAGGCATCCTGCCCGTTGCCGGCCGGAGCGGCGATGATCGCCGGGGTCGCTGCGCCCTTGTCGACGACGCGCGTTGCCGGGTCGCCCGCGGTCGATCGCGCGCCGATCGGGGCGCGGTCGCGTCCCGCGCTGTCGAGGATCGACGATTCGGTCAAGCTGCGCGGGGCGGGGCCTCCAAACAGCGCGTCGATCGCCTGGCTCTGCGCGTCGGTCGCACTGATGCCAATCGTGCCGGCGACCGGCGGGGTCAGCGTGTAGTCGGGGGGGATAACCAGCGGGGCGTTGCGCGCCACCGCAAACTCGTCGAGCGCCTTGCCGCGGCTCTTGCCGATGGCGCAGCCTCCCAGCCCGAGGGCCACGACGGTGAGGAGGATGACGGCCTTACGCATTGATATTCTCCTTGGGGTCTGCCGTGTCGCGCATCAGGAAGGCGCGCACGAGCAGGATCACGACACCGATGCTAATCGCAGCGTCGGCGATATTGAAGACCAAAAAGGGGCGGAATGCCCCGAAGTGAAGATCGGCGAAGTCGACGACATAGCCGAGCCTTATCCGATCGAGGATGTTCCCGACAGCCCCGCCGAGCACAAGCCCGAGGGCGAGCCGGTCGCCATGGCGCGGTTCGCGGATGATCCACACCAGCATGGCGATGGCGATGGCGGCGGTGACCGCTACGATCCCCCACCGCGCGGCGTCACTGTCGGCGCGAAACAGGCCGAGCGAAATGCCGAGATTGTGGGTGCGGGTGAAGTTGAAGATTGGCAGCACATAGCGCTGGTCGCCTTCCACGGTGAGGCCGAGCGGGCCGGTGACCCAGTATTTGCTGAGCTGATCGACGAGAAAGGTGATCCCGGCGACGAGGAAGGCGTAGGCGCGGTTAGCTTGCATGAACGACATCCTCGCACCGCTTGCAGAGATCGCCGTCCTCGACGACCTCGGGCAGATGCCGCCAGCAGCGCCCGCATTTGTGGTTGGCGGTTCGAGAGATTTCGAGAGTGTCGCCGAACGTCACATTTGCCACGATAGCAAACTCTGCGAGCGCCACAGCATCCATCTTCGCCCCCCCGGGCATCTGCTGGTCTAGCGAGATAGCCGGATAAATCACATTCGCTTCAAGACTCGAACGCACAATTTTCTCACGGCGGAGCGGTTCGATTGCTTCGTTGATCTGGCTTCTGGCGACCAGCATCGGCTGAAAACGATCGGCCACCGAAGGATCGTTCCATTCCTGATCGATATTAGGCCAAAGCGCCAGGTGCACGGAGGGCTCATTTGGATACCGAGCTTGCCAAATCTCTTCCGACGTGAACACTAGAAGAGGTGCGACATACCGAACAAGCGATTCAAATAGGACATGAAGTACTGTCCTCG
>JANXUU010000049.1 GCA_025356055.1 Sphingomonas sp.
GATCTTCGACGAAGTGTCGCGGCGGACGCCGGTGATCGCCGACTTGAAGCCCGGCGGGCGGTTCATGGCGCCCGACATGAGCGCGGCGGGCGGATCGGCGCTGCTCGGCCAGCGGCTGCAGGAAGCGGGGCTGCTGACCGACGCACCGACGGTGACGGGCAAGTCGCTGTTCGAGGAATTTGCGGGCGCGAGGGAGACGCCGGGGCAGGAGGTGATCCTGTCGGCGGCCAAACCGCTGAAACAGCGCGGCGGGTTCGGCATCTTGTTCGGCAATATCGCGCCCGAGGGCTGCGTCGTGAAGCTGGCCGGGCATGAGCAGATGCTGATGGACGGGCCGGCCAAGGTCTATGACGGCGAGGAAGCCTGTTTTGCGGCGGTCACGCATGGCGAGATCGAACCGGGCGACATTGTCGTTATTCGCAACGAGGGGCCGGTCGGCGGGCCGGGGATGCGCGAGATGCTGGCGATCACCGCCGCGATCCAGGGGCGCGGGCTTGGCGAGAGCGTGGCGTTGGTCACCGATGGGCGGTTCTCGGGGGCGACCTATGGGTTCATGGTCGGGCATGTCGCGCCCGAGGCGGCGCTCGGCGGGCCGATCGCGAAGCTGCGCACGGGTGACCGGGTGGTGATCGACGTCGAGCGGCAGGTGATCGAGACCGATGCCGATCTTGAGGCGCGCGAGGCGCCGGCGCTGAAGCCGCGGGGGGCGGGATCAAGTGGGGCGTTCGCCAAATATGCAATGCTGGTCGGGTCGGCGTCGCAGGGCGCGGTGACCAGCGGGGCGGACCGCTAGGCGGGGACTGTCAGCAAGGCTTCGAGCGCGCTTAGATCCGGCGCGATGCAGTCCTTGTGGCTGGGGCGCGAGAGGATCGCGGCGAGGGCTGGGGGGGCTTCGATGGCCTTGCCCGTGAGCGGTTCGATGACGTCGGCAAATTTGTAGGGATGGGCGGTGGCGGCGATCAGCCACGGACGCTCGGTGCGTTGGGCCTTGGGGAGACGCGCGTGGGCTTCGGCGGCGGCGGCGGAGTGGGGACACCACAGGTAGTCGGCCTGGTCGGCCAGGATGCGGGCCTTGATCGCTTCGTCGGTGACTAGCTCGACCGATACGTCGCGCTGGGCCGGGTCGAGGGCGATGAGGCGTTCGAAATTGCTCGGCGCGCCGACGTCCATCGCGTTGGCGATCGTCGCGATTGACGCGCGCGGCTGATAGGTGCCGGTCGCGGCCCAGTCGGCGAGGGTGCGGTTTTGGTTGGTCGCCAAGACGATCGGGCCGATCGGGGCGCCCATTGCCCGCGCGTAGACGGCAGCGAAGCCGTGGCCGAGGTTGCCGGTGGGGATGACGAAGCCGGGATTCTGGCCAGTCTCGGCGAAGATGCGCGTTGCGGCGAAGGCGACATAGGCCATTTGGGGCATGAGGCGACCGATGCTGATGCTGTTGGCCGACGTGAGGTTAAGTGCCTTGGTCATCGCAGGATCGGCGAAGGCGGCCTTGGCGAGGCGCTGGCAATCGTCGAAATCGCCGTCGACCTCGATCGCTCGGACGGGGGCGTTCCAACAGGTCAGCTGGTGCTCCTGGAAGGGCGAAACCCGGCCCTTGGGATAGAGGATCACCGCGCGAACGGAGGACCGTCCTTCGGCCGCGCAGCCGACCGCGCCGCCGGTGTCGCCCGAGGTTGCGGCGAGGACGGTCAGCGGGTGGGCGGGGTCGCCGAGGCGGTCGAGGCACTCCATCAGGAAGCGCGCGCCGAAGTCCTTGAATGCACCGGTCGGGCCGTGGAACAGTTCGAGCGCTCGGCGGCCATCGGGGAGAGTCGCAATCTCGAGCGGAAAGGTGAAAGCGCCGGAGCAGATTGCCTGGAGGTCGGGAGCGAGCGGGTCGCCGGCAAAGAAGGGGCCGAGGAAGCGGGCAGCGAATTCGGGGAGCGGGAGCGCCGGGTCAATGTCGGCGGTGGGTCGCTGCTCGGGCAGGTAGAGACCGCCGTCGGGGGCGGCGCCGGCGCGGATGGCGGCACTGAGGGTGACGGCGGGGGCGGTTCCGCGGGTCGAGACGAAGCGCATTATTCGACCCTCTCGGCGAGAGCTTCGAGGCGGGCGCCGGGGGAATCGAGCGCGGCGCGGTAGGCGCGCGCGGCGAGGCCGGCATCGAGGAACGCCCAGCGCATCGCTTCCTCGACCGCGTCGGCGTCCTCGTTGCGTGCCCAGGCGAATACCGAGGGCCCCGCCCCCGAGAAGGAGCAGCCGAGCGCGCCGGCTTCGCGGGCCGCGGCCTGAACGGCGGGAAGAACGGGAAGCAGGTGGGCGCGCTGGGGTTCGATGAGGATGTCCTCGAAACTGTCGCGGATGAGCGCGAGGTTGGCGGTGGTGCAGCCGGCGATGAAGGCGGCGAGGCGGCGACTGTGCTCGATGACGAGCTTTAGCGGCACCTCGGGCATGAGGATAGCGCGCGCCATGCGGGTCTCGATCTGCGCGGCGGGGTGGAACAGGATGGTTGTCAGGCCGGGGGGGACGGGCAGGCTCGTCACGCCGATCGGGTCGAGCCGCGAGGCGAGGACGAGGCCGCCGATGAGGCTCGCCATGACATTGTCCCAGTGCGGCGGGTCGGAGGCGACGCGCTCGCCCTCGAGGCAGAAGGGGAACAGTTCCTCAAGGGTGAAGGGATCGTCGAGCAGCGCGTTGACGGCGACCGCGGCGGCGACAGCGGAGGCGGCCGATCCGCCCATTCCGGCGGACATCGGGACACCCTTGTCGATCGACAGGCGCGCGCCGAAGGGGGAGTTTGAAGCGGTAAGGACGGCGGCGGCGGCGGCGAGTGCGGTGTTGCGGTGCGCTTCAGGCGGGAGGGTCGAGACGAGGCCGCTGACCTCGCCCAAACGCACGCCCGGTTCGTCTTCGCGCACTGCCGTCACCGTATCGCGCGCGGCGTCGAGCGACTGGCCGAGGATGTCGAACCCGACGATGACGTTGCCGATGCTCGCGGGCGCGCTTGCGGTGGCTTTGGCGGGCATCAGGCGGTCATTCGCAAGGGCACGACGCCCGACCCGGCGGTCGGAGCAGCGCGCTGGCACGGGGCGGCGCGCTGCAGGTCCATGATGTCGGCCATGACCGAAGCGGCGGTCGGCCAGCGGCCCGCGCCATGGCCGTGGACTTCGTGGACGCGACCGTCGGCGGCGGTGATGAGGACGCTGTTCTCGGTGTTGGTGACCTTGGCCAGCGGGTGGCTCGCGGGGAGGCTTTCGATGCGGACCGAGGTTTCGACCTTGCCGTCGGCGAGCAGGCGGGCGCGGCTGACCTGTTTGAGGACCTGCCCCCTGGCGAGGGCGGCGAGGATTGATTCGGCGGTGACGGTGCCAAGCGAATCCTTGGGGATGTCCTCTGCGGAAACCGCGACCCCCATTGCGTCGCGGACGAGCAGGGAGAGCTTGTAGGCGGCGTCGTGGCCTTCGACGTCGGAGGTCGGATCGGCCTCGGCAAAGCCCAGTTCCTGCGCCTTGGTCAGTGCTTTCTCGAAGCTCCAGCCATTGGCGAGGCGGGCGAGGAGGAAGTTGACGGTGCCGTTGACGACGCCTTCGAGCGCGACGATCCCGGGGTCTTGCGCGAGCCGCGCGACGGCTTCGAGAACGGGAGCTCCGCCACCGACCGCGCCCGAGTAAAGCAGCTTGGCGTTGCCTTTGGCGGCATTGGCGTGGAGCGCATCATAGTGCGCGGCGACGACGGCTTTATTCGCGGTAACGACGTGGATTCCCGAGCGAAGTGCGTCGCACAACGCGTCGGCATATTCGTGCGCGCCGCCCATCGTCTCGACGACGATGTCGACCTCGCCCGCCATCGCCTCGGCCAGGCTGTCGGTGTAGAGTGAGGGGTTGTCGCGGCGGTCGGGTGAGCGGACGAGGACCTTGTTGAGCAGGAACAGGTCGGGGCGCTTGAGCAGGTAAGTCATCACGCCCGCGCCGACGGTGCCGCAGCCGAGCAATGCGACGCGGAGCTTCGCGCGCTGGAGCGGGAGCGATTTGACCAGCGGCAGGTCGGCGATGGTAGTTTCCTCGGCCGAGCCCATCGCGGCGACCTCGATCAGGACGCCGTGCGTCTCGGCGGCGCGGATCGCCTTTTCCTGGATGAGGCCGGCGCTGACCCTGGCGGCGTCGGCGTAGGACAGTTGGGCGAAGCGTTCGGCGAGGGGATTTCGCGCGGGATCCTGGTCGTACACGCCGTCGACGTCCTTGATCAGGCGGACACGGTGGGCGTCGAGGCGGGCGGCGAAGAACACCGCGGTGAGGTCGGTGCCGCCGCGACCCAAAGTGACGACGCCATGGTCGGAATGGCCAGCGGTGAAGCCGGGGACGACGAGCACGTCATGATCGGCGAGTTTGGCGAGGACGGCGTCGGCGTCGAGGCCGGTGAGGGTCGAATCGAGCGGGTCGCCCTGTGCGACGAGGCCCATTTCGTGCGGATCGAGGGTGGTGGCGCGGACCCCGATCTGACCCAGCGCGAGCGCAAGGAGTGCTGCCGAATGAAGCTCGCCGGTGCGCGCGACGCGGGCGAGGAGCAGGGGCTGTTCGCCGCCGACGCGCATGCCCTGGTTGAGGAGGGCGTCGGTCTCGCCGGCCAGCGCCGAGACAACCGCCACGACCTTCTCGCCCTCGCGGACGTGGCGGTAGCATTCGTTGGCAACGGCGGCATAGTCGCCCTCGGTCTCAAGCACGCTCGAGCCAAACTTGAGCACGCACAGGCGTTTGCGGGCGGGCTGGTGGTCCATCATGGTCACTTTCGTCGAATAGGGCGGTCGGGGCCATAAAAAAACCCGCTCGCCGTGATTGGGGAGCGGGTCGGAAATTCGGTGATGACGTCGATGATCAGCCGATATTTCCCCGCGGGCGGGTAATAATAGTGGTGGTCATCGAGGCGGTGGCGGTGGTCATGTCGGGGGAACTCTGCGGCGGATGCAAGGGCGGGGTCAAGCGGAAAGGACAGTTTGGGATCCCGTTTGCGCAGTTTCGCGGGCTAGCGGTGCTTCGGCGCAACATTCATGGCCGGGCGCGACCGCCGCCGCGAACGACATATTTGAAGCTCGTCAGCTGATCGGGGCCGACCGGACCGCGCGCGTGGAGCTTGCCGGTGGCGATGCCGATCTCGCCGCCGAAACCGAACTCGCGGCCATCGGCGAACTGGGTCGAGGCGTTGTGGATGACGATTGCGGCGTCGACTTGGGTAAGGAAGGTCAAGGCTGCGGCCTCGTCGGCGGCGATAATCGCTTCGGTGTGGCCGGTGCCATAGCGGCGGATGTGGGCGATCGCCTCGTCGAGCCCGGCGACGGTGCGCACGGCGAGGATGGGGGCGAGATATTCGGTCGACCAGTCGGCCTCGGTCGCTTGGGCCATGGGGACGATGGCGCGGGCTTCGTCGTCGCCGCGAAGCTCGCACTCGCCAAGCGCTTTGGCGATGCGCGGGAGGAGCGAAGGCGCGACCGCGCGGTCGATAAGCAGGGTCTCGGTTGCGCCGCAGACCGAGGTGCGGCGCATCTTGGCGTTGGCGACAATCTCGACCGCCATCGCGGGGTCTGCCGAGGCGTGGACGTAGGTGTGGCACAGGCCTTCGAGGTGGCCCAATGTCGGGACTCGCGATTCGCGGGTGACTCGTTCGACGAGGGGGGCGCCGCCGCGCGGGATGATCAGCTCGATCGCGCCGTCGAGGCCTTCGAGCAGAAGGCCGACGGCGTCGCGGTCGGGGGTTGGGACGAGCTGGACGACGTGCGGGGGAAGGCCGGCCTCGGCGAGCCCGGCCTGGAGCGCGGCGTCGATTGCCTGGCAGCTGGCGAAGGCTTCGGAGCCGGGGCGCAGGATGACGACATTGGCTGAGCGCAGGCACAGCGCGGCGGCGTCGGCGGTGACATTGGGGCGGCTTTCGTAGATCATGCCGATGACGCCGATGGGGGTGCGGATGCGGCTGATGTCGAGCCCGCTCGGCGGGGTCCAGCGCGCCATTTCCTCGCCGATGTGGTCGGGCAGCGCGGCGATGATATCGAGCGAGGCGGCCATGGCTTCGACACGAGATCCGTCGAGGCGGAGGCGGTCGACGAGACGGGTGGCTGCGGCGACATCCTTCGCGTTGGCGGCGAGGATTGCGGGGGTGGACACGCGCAGATGGCGGGCCATGGCCGAGATGCCCGCGCTGCGCTGTTCGCCGGGGATCGAGCGGAGCGCATCGGCGGCGGTGCGGGCGTTGCGGCCGATGGTCAGCATGTCTTCGCGTAACTTGCCTTTGGGGGTCATAGCATCACCAGATTGTCGCGGTGGATGAGTTCGTCGCGACCGGCAAAGCCGAGGCGGGCTTCGATCGCGGCACTGGCGAGGCCGGCGATGGCAGCAGCGTCGGCGGACCCGTAGGCGGCGATTCCCCGCGCGAGCTCATGGCCGGTCGGGTCAAGAACGCGGACGCATGCACCGCGGTCGAAGCGACCGTCGACGCGGGTCACGCCGGCGGGGAGCAGGCTCTTGCCCCTGCCGAGAGCACGGGCGGCGCCGTCGTCGATGGTCAGCGATCCGGCGGGGGCGAGGCTCGACTTGATCCAGCTCTTGTAGGCCGAGGCGGGGGAGCCTGAGGCGGCGATCAGGGTGGCGCGTTCGCCCGAGAGGAGGCGCGCGAGCGGGTGGGGCGCGGTACCCGAGGCGATGATCGTGGCGCAGCCAAAGCCGCTGGCGAGGCGCGCGGCCGCAAGCTTGGTGCGCATTCCGCCGGTGCCGACTCCCGCTGCGCCCGATCCGCCAGCCCCCGACTCGGCTTCGGGCGTGATGGCGGCAAGATAGGGAATGAATTGCGCGGCCGGGTCGCGGCGGGGGTCGGCGGAGTAGAGGCCGTCGACGTCCGACAAGAGAATCAGCAGGTCGGCCTGGACAAGCTGCGCGGCGCGGGCGGAGAGACGGTCGTTGTCGCCGAACTTGAGCTCGTCGGTGGCGACGCTGTCATTCTCGTTGATGATCGGCAGTCCGCCCGCGCCGAGCAGGACGTCGAGCGTGGCGCGGGCGTTCAGTGCGCGGCGGCGTTGTTCGGTGTCGTCGAAGGTCAGGAGCAGCTGCGCGGTGGGGATGGCGTGGGGGGCAAGCGCGCGCTCCCATGCCTGCATCAGGAGCGCCTGGCCGGCGGCGGCGGCGGCTTGCTTGTGGTCGAGGCGGGCCGAGCGGGGCAAGTTCAGGTGGCAGCGGCCGAGCGCGACCGCGCCCGAGGAGACGATGATGAGCTGTTTGCCCGATTGGCGGAGCGAGGCGATGTCGTCGCCGAGCGAGGCGAGCCAGTCGTGGCGCGGGCGGTCGTCGGCCCCGATCAGCAATGATGAGCCGACCTTGACCGTGACGCGGCGGGCGGCGGTGAGGGTCGCGGCGACGTCGGAGTGGGGGGACGCGCTGGTCATGCTGGCGTCCATGGCGACGGGATCCCAACTTGACAAGTTGGCGCTGCCTTCGGATGGCCGGAGGATGGCCAGTGCCGACCCTTCCCCTGCGCATGAGGCGCCGCCGAAGCTCGACGATCTGCGCGTGGAGATTGACGCGCTGGACGATGCACTGCTTGAACTATTCGAGCGGCGGATGGGGGTGGCGATGCGCGTCGCTCGGCTGAAGGGCGACGACGGGCTGCTCAAGCTTCGGCCGCGGCGCGAGAGTGCGATCGTGGCGCGGCTGGCGGCGAAGGCAAGCATCGCGACGCCCGAACTGATCGCGCATGTGTGGCGCGAGTTGATGGCGCACAGCCGGCATTCGCAGGCCGAAATGACGGTGCAGCTTTATGCTCCCAATGCGGCGGTGGCGCTGCGTGAGGCGGCGCGGGAGCGGTTCGGGCGGGTGACGCCGATCGTCGCGGCAGGGTCGCCGGGGGAAGCGCTGGCGGCGGCGGCGGCGGGCGAGGTGGTGGCGCTGATCGAGCTTGACGGGGTCACGTGGGAGTTGCCCGAGGGGGTACGGATTTTAGGCGCTGTCGAGACGGCGGACGGGCGCGCGGTGATGGCGGGGCGGATGGCCGAGGCGGATATTCCGGACGATGAACTGGCGGCGATCGCGGCGGTGCTAGGGTGAGCGGCGAGCGGCTGACGGCAAGTGCGTCGGGCGCGCTCCATGGCACGATCGTGGTGCCGGGGGACAAGTCGATGTCTCACCGTGCGCTGATCCTCGGCGGGCTGGCCGAGGGGGTGACCAAGATTTACGGGCTGCTCGAGGGCGAGGATGTGCTCCACACGGCGCGCGCGGTGGCAGCGCTGGGGGCAAACGTCGAGCGGATCGGGCCGGGTGAGTGGCGGGTCGAGGGGTGTGAATGGATCAGTCCGGACGAGCCGGTCTATTTCGGAAACAGCGGGACGGGCGCGCGGTTGCTGATGGGGGCGGCGGCGGGGTTTCCGATTTCGGTGACCTTTACCGGCGACGAGAGCTTGAGCGGTCGGCCGATGGGGCGCGTGCTCGGGCCGCTGCGCGAAATGGGGGCTGGGGTCGAAGCCGCCGACGGCGACCGGTTGCCGGTGACGATTCATGGGGGTAATCTGAACGGACTGCGGTTTGTCAACGAGAAGGCCTCGGCGCAGGTCAAGTCGGCGATATTGTTCGCGGGGCTGCGCGCGAGCGGAGCGGTCGAGGTGGTCGAGCCGGCGCGGAGCCGCGATCATAGCGAGAATATGCTGCGGGCGTTCGGGGTCGAGGTGGAGTCGGGCGAGGTCGCGCGGCTGGGCGCGAAGCGGACGCTAAGCGGAACCGAGGTCTATGTGCCGGGCGATCCGTCTTCGGCGGCGTTTCCGCTGGTCGCAGCGTTGATTGTGCCGGGGTCGGCGGTGACGGTGACCGGGGTGATGCTCAATCCGCTGCGGACCGGAATGTTCACGACGTTGGTCGAGATGGGCGCGCGGTTGACCATCGCCAACGAACGCGATTTTGGGGGGGAGCGGGTCGGCGATATTTCCGCGACGTTCGGCGCGCTGCGGGGCGTGACCGTGCCCGCGGAACGGGCGCCGAGCATGATCGACGAATATCCGATCCTGGCGATTGCAGCCGCCTTTGCCGAGGGACGGAGCGTGATGCATGGGCTGGCGGAATTGCGGGTCAAGGAAAGCGACCGGCTGGCGGCGATCATCGCCGGGTTAGTGGCTTGCGGGGTGGAGGCAAGGGAGGAGGGGGATAGTCTGATCATCGACGGGCTACGCGCTCCTCCGCTCGGGGGCGCGACGATCGATGCGCACCACGACCACCGCATTGCGATGAGTTTCCTGACGCTGGGGATGGCTTCGCACGAGCCGGTGGCGGTGACTGGGGCGGCGACGATTGCGACGAGTTTCCCGGGCTATGCCGAGCTGATGCGTTCGCTCGGCGGGCGGGTCGAATGACGATTACCTATGCCGGAGCGCCGGGGGCATTTGCGCATGAGGCCGCGCTGGCATTTGCGCCCGACCGGGTGGCGATTCCGGTCGTCGAATTCGCTGCGGTCGCCGAGGCGGTCGCATCGGGGGCGGCGGAGTTTGGGGTGCTGCCGGTGCGGAACAGCCGGGCGGGCGAGGTTCCGGGCGTGGCGGCGCTGCTCGGCGATGTGCGGTTGATCGTGGTCGAGGAGCGCGCGTTGCCAGTGCGGGTGCATTTGCTTGCGCTTCCGGGCGTGGCGATTGATGAGGTGGTCATGATCGCTTCGCACCCCGTCGCGCTGGCGCAATGCGCCGAGCATCTCGTTGCGCTGGGGATCGCCACCGAGGAGGCGAGCAATACTGCGGTGGCGGCGGCGGCGCTCGACCGGCGTGACCGTGCGGTGCTGGCGAGCGAGGCGGCGGCGGTGGCTTATGGGCTGGTGGTGTTGAAGCGCGACATGCATGATGATCCCGACAATGCGACTCACTTCGCGCTGATCCGCAAGGCCCCTTTGACTGCGAAGCCTCGGCAATGAGCGTCAACAGCTTTGGGCGGATGCTGCGCTTTTCGACCTGGGGGGAAAGCCACGGGCCGGCGATCGGGGCGGTGGTCGATGGCTGCCCGCCGGGGATTTTGCTGAGCGAGGCCGATGTCCAGCCGTGGCTCGACAAACGGCGACCGGGAACGTCGCGCTTCACGACGCAGCGGCAGGAGCCCGACCAGGTGCGGATCCTGTCGGGGGTGTTCGAGGGGCGGACGACGGGGACGCCGATTTCATTGATGATCGACAATGTCGACCAGCGATCGAAGGATTATTCGGAGGTCGCGAAGGCGTATCGGCCGGGGCATGCCGATTATGCTTATGACGCGAAATACGGGCATCGCGACTGGCGTGGGGGCGGGCGGAGCAGCGCGCGCGAAACCGCCTCGCGGGTCGCGGCGGGAGCGGTCGCTCGGCTGGTCGTTCCCGAGGTGTCGATTGTCGCGTATCTGGTCGAGATGGGCGGGGACCGGATCGACCGGGGGGCGTTCGATGCGGGGCAGGTTTCCGCCAATCCCTTCTTCTGTCCCGATGCCGGGGCGGCGGCGCGGTGGGAGGTTTCGCTCGATGCGGCGCGCAAGGCGGGGTCGTCGCTGGGCGCGGTGATCGAGTGTGTTGCGACTGGAGTGCCGGCCGGTTGGGGGGCGCCGATCTATGCCAAGCTCGATGCGGAGCTGGCGGCGGCGTGCATGTCGATGAATGCAGTCAAGGGAGTGGAAATCGGCGACGGTTTCGACGCCTCGCGGTTGAGGGGTGAGGAGAATGCCGATGCGATGCGTAGCGGCGCGGATGGACCGCAATTTCTGGCGAATCATTCCGGCGGGATTGCGGGCGGGATTTCGACCGGGCAGCCGGTGGTGGTGCGGGTCGCGTTCAAGCCGACGTCGTCGATTTTGACTCCGGTCGAGACAATCGATCGCATGGGCGCGGAGACCGAGATCGTGACCAAGGGGCGGCACGATCCGTGCGTGGCGATCCGTGGCGCGCCAGTGGTCGAGGCGATGATGGCGCTGGTCCTCGCCGACCAGAAACTGCTTCATCGCGGCCAGTGCGGGGGCAACCGCGGATGAGCGTGATTCCGGTCGCGCTGGGCGCGCGTGCTTACGATGTGGTGATCGAGGATGGCTTGATCGGGCGGGCGGGGGAGCGATTATTCTCGTTTGCGCGGGACGGACGGTTGATCGTGGTGACCGACGCGAATGTGTGGGCGGCGCTGGGCGAGCGGTTCGTCGCCGGGCTGGGCGGGCTCGACGCGGTGCCGATCGTGATGGCACCGGGGGAGGCGAGCAAGAGCTGGGTCGGGCTGGCGAACCTCGTCGACCAGTTGCTAGTACTGGGGATCGAGCGGAACGACCATCTCATCGCGTTTGGCGGCGGGGTCATCGGCGATCTTGCCGGGTTCGCCGCGGCGATCGTGAATCGCGGGTGCGGCTATGTCCAGGTGCCGACGTCGTTGCTGGCGCAAGTCGATTCGTCCGTCGGGGGCAAGACCGCGATCAATGTCGCGGCGGGGAAGAATCTGGTCGGGGCATTTCATCAGCCCGCGCTGGTGCTGATCGATCCTGCGGCGACCGCGAGCCTTGATCCGCGTCATGTCCGGGCGGGCTATGCCGAGATATTCAAATATGCGCTGATCGAGGATGTGGGGTTCTTCGAGTGGCTCGAGGCGCATGGCTCGGCGGTTATTGCCGGAGAGACTGCCGCGAGAGAGCATGCGATCGCGACCGCGGTGGCGGGCAAGGCCAAGGTCGTGGCGGAGGATGAGCGCGAGACGAAGGGGCGACGGGCCTTGCTCAATCTGGGGCACACGTTCGGGCATGCGCTCGAGGCGGCGACGGGGTTTTCGGACGCGCTGTTCCACGGCGAGGCGGTCGCGGCGGGGTGTGCGCTGGCGTTTGATTTTTCGGCGCAGCGCGGACTGTGTTCGAGCGAGGACGCGGGTCGAGTGCGGGCGCATCTGGTGCGTGTCGGGCTTCCGGCTGGGTTGCGCGATGCGGGGGTGAGCGCTTCGGGGGCCGAGCTGGTCGCGGCGATGATGACCGACAAGAAGAAAGAGGGCGGGCGGTTGCCGTTCATCCTTGCGCGCGGGATTGGCGCGGCGTTCGTCGACAAGTCGGTCGAGCGGGCCGAGGTTGCGGAGTTCCTCGACCGGGCGGGCTAAACCCTTGACGGGATCCCGTTTTCGCCTATATCGGCCGCGATGATCAAGCTCCTCGCCTTCACGAAACCTGCGTTCGCGAAACTGTGGGTCGCTGCGCCCAAATCGAGTGTTGCTAATTATTATACCGGCACGGGTATCGACTGACGCGCGCGCAACGCCGCCAAAATCGAGCCCCGCCAGGACGCCCCGGTGGGGTTTTTTATTGCCTTTGAGATAAGAGAGATCTTCCATGACCGACCAGTCGAACAGTCCCAAGCATGGCGCACTCGCCTCGCCGACCCCGCCGCCGGGGGTCGCGGCGGACT
Source organism: Sphingomonas sp. (assembly GCA_025356055.1). GTDB lineage: Bacteria > Pseudomonadota > Alphaproteobacteria > Sphingomonadales > Sphingomonadaceae > Sphingomicrobium. Next base: position 12,373 of record JANXUU010000049.1, read on the forward strand.
GGACCGTGCCGCAGAAGTGGAACGAGCTGACCGCGGTCGATCACCAAGTTTGGGATACATTGTTCGCTCGGCAACGCACGCTGCTGCACGGCAAGGCGACGGCGTCGTTTGAGGAAGGGCTCGATGTGCTCAGCCTCAGCCACCCGGGGGTGCCCGACCTCGAGGAGTTGAACGAGCGGCTTCACAAGCGCAGCAACTGGACGGTGGTGTCGGTGCCGGGGGTGGTGCCCGACGACGTGTTCTTCAAGCATCTGTCCGAACGGCGCTTCCCGGCGGGCAATTTCATCCGCAAGCCCGACCAGCTCGATTACCTCGAGGAACCCGACGTGTTTCACGACGTGTTCGGACATGTGCCGATGCTGGCCCAGCCAGAGGTAGCGGACTTCATGCAGGCGCTCGGGCATCTGGGGCTGGAGGCGACGGAGCATGGCGCGCTCGACCGGCTGGCGCGGCTTTACTGGTACACGGTCGAGTTCGGGCTGTGCCGCGAGGATGGCGCACTCAAGATTTATGGCGCGGGGATTTTGTCGAGCTTTGGCGAGGCGCATTACAGCCTCGAGAGCGAGCTTCCCAAACGCTTCGGCTTCGACTTGAAACGGGTGCTGCGCACGCGGTACCGGACCGATGCGTTCCAGCAGAATTACTTCGTCATCGACCGATTTTCGGACGTGCTCGATCTGGTGCAGCGGAACGACCTCGCGGCGATTTATGCCGAACTCGACCAGCTGCCGGTGATCGATCCGGGCATGGTCGATCCCGCCGATCGGCTCCTCGCGGCTTAGTTTTTGTTGTGAGCCTGATTCACGCCTTCGGTGGAAGCGTGGATCGCTCCCACCTCAAACGACCAGGCGCTAGCGAGGAGCGCGACAAGCGTTTCGACGAAAGTAAGTTTCGATGGATCATTTCAGTTTGCGCGAGGGTGCCCTCCATTGCGAGGATGTGCCTTTGGCCGAGATTGCGGCCGCGGTGGGGACGCCGGTTTACGTCTATTCCTCGGCGACGATGGTTCGCCATGCGCGGGTGTTTCGCGATGCAGTGGCGGCCACCAGCGACCCGCTGGTGGCGTTCGCGGTCAAGGCCAATCCCAATGGCGCGGTGCTGGCGACGCTGGCGCGGGAGGGGCTTGGCGCCGACGTGGTCTCGATCGGTGAATATCGCCGGGCGATCGCAGCCGGGATTCCGCCCGAGCGGATCATCTTTTCGGGGGTGGGCAAAACCGCCGACGAGATGGCCTATGCGCTGACCGGCGGGCTGTTGCAGTTCAACCTCGAGAGCGTCGAGGAGGCCGAGATGATGTCGGCGGTGGCCTCGTCGCTGGGCGTTGCCGCCCCGGTCGCGTTCCGGGTCAACCCCGATGTCGATGCGCGGACGCACAAGAAGATTTCAACCGGGGGCGCGCTTAGCAAATTCGGGGTGCCGATTGGGGATGCGCTCGAATATTATGCGCGGGCAAGGGAGTTGCCGGCGCTCGATGTGCAGGGCGTGGCGGTGCATATCGGCAGCCAGCTGACCGATCTCGCCCCGCTTGAAAGCGCGTTCGGCAAGGTGGGCAAGTTGATCGGCGAATTGCGCGTGGCGGGGCATGATATTCGCTTTGCCGATCTGGGGGGCGGATTGGGCGTGCCTTATGATCGCGACATGCCGCATCCGCCGGGGCCGCAGGAATATGGCGCGATGGTGGCACGGATTACGGCCGATTGGGGCGTGCGGCTGCTGTTCGAGCCGGGGCGGCTGATCGTCGCCAATGCAGGCGTGCTGTTGTCCGAAGTAATCCGGGTCAAGCCGGGGGTCGGCGATCCGTTCGTGGTGGTCGACGCGGCGATGAACGATCTGATGCGGCCGAGCCTGTACGATGCCTATCACGCGATCGACCCGGTGACGCCGGGGAATTCGCAGATGACCGTCAATGTTGTCGGGCCGATCTGCGAGAGCGGGGATACATTCGCGACCGGGCGGCGAATGGGCGCGGTGGTGGCGGGCGATCTGGTCGTGTTCCGCACCGCCGGGGCTTATGCGGCGACGATGGCGAGCACCTACAACAGCCGGCCGCTGACGCCCGAAGTGATGGTGTCGGGGGACAAGTTTGCGGTGGTGCGCGCGCGGCAGGACATTGAAGAGCTGATCCGGGCGGACAAGTTGCCGGACTGGTTGGGGTAGGGGGCGAACCGATCGTCACGTCGCTAGATCACCCAGTCTTCGGACGGATCGGCTTCGGGGGCGTCGGCGTCGATGTAGGTGCCGGGATGGGATTGGTCCGCGTTTGCGCCGAGGTCGAGGATGACGTTGGCGCCAGCGCGGGCGAGCAGGCGCGCGACTTCGCGGGCGCGGCGGATTGTTTCGGATGACGGCTCGGCGAGGTCGGTGTTGAGGTCGCGCAAGGCTGTGTCGTCGAGCAGCATGACCGGGTGGCCGCTCGCCTGGAGCTGTTGGCGAAGGTGGCCGATGAGGGTCGCGCGGCGGGCGGGCGAGGTGCCTCCGATCCAGTGGATGCGGTTGGCTTCGTCACTGTCGAGGCTGAGGCGGGCGCCGGCGTGCACCGCGCGGATCATGCCCGCGGCGACGGTTGCGTGACTGACCTTGTCGATCAGGATGAAGGCGCCGAGGGCGCGCGATCCGGCGTAGGCGAGCGCGGGGATGGCGCGGTCGAGGTCGACGCGGACTTCGGCGATGTCGTTGAGTCCCAGCGCGGTGGCGGGGCTGCGGGCGAGCGTGTCGACGTCGATCTTCTGGTCGATTGCGGTGATTGAGGCGGACAGCATCTGCGTGCCGATCTTCATCAGGTAGGAGCGGCGCGGGACGAGCTTGTCCTCGGCCATCCACACGAGCGTCGCATCGAGCCCGCTGGCGAGCGGGACGGGGGCGGCGGCGAGGAGGTCGCCGCGCGCGATGTCGAGTTCGTCGGCCAGCGTCAGCGTGACCGACTGGCCGGAGGTGGCTTGCGCGAGGTCGCCGTCGAAGTTGACGATTTTGGCGACGGTCGAGGCAAGGCCGGTGCGCGAGACGGTCAGGCGGTCGCCGGGGTGGACGGTGCCGCTGGCGATCTGCCCGGTGTAGCCGCGAAAGGCGGCGTTGGGGCGGTTGACCCACTGGACCGACATTCGGAATGGCTCGCTCGCTTCGGCCTTGGCGGCGACGGGGATGGTTTCAAGATGCTCGATCAGCGACGGGCCGGCGAACCACGGCATCGCCGGGCTGCGCGAAGCGATGTTGTCGCCGGTCAGCCCCGAGACGGGGATGGCGGTGAAGCCGGCGATTCCCGCTTCGTCGGCGAATGCGCGGTAGTCGGCGACGATCTCGTCGAAACGGGCCTGCGAATAGCCGACGAGGTCCATCTTGTTGACCGCGAGCACGATGTTGCGGATGCCTAGCAGGTCGACGAGGAAGCTGTGGCGGCGGGTTTGTGTGAGCACCCCCTTGCGCGCATCGATCAGCAGGACGGCGAGTTCGGCGGTCGAGGCGCCGGTGACCATGTTGCGGGTAAATTGCTCGTGACCCGGCGTATCCGCGACGATGAACTTGCGCTTCGACGTCGAGAAGAAGCGGTAGGCGACGTCGATCGTGATTCCTTGTTCTCGCTCGGCGGCGAGGCCATCGACGAGCAGCGCCATGTCGAGCACCGCGCCTTGGGTGCCCGACTTGCCGCTGTCGGCCTCGAGGCTGGCGAGCTGGTCCTGGAACAGCGTGTGGGTGTCGTAGAGCAGGCGGCCGATGAGGGTCGACTTGCCGTCATCGACCGATCCGCAGGTGAGGAAGCGGAGCAGCGATTTCTTCGCATTGAGCGCGAGCCAGGCGTCGAGTTCGGCGCGAGCTTCGGTGGCGCGATCGGGCAGCTTGAAAGCAGTCGCGGCCATCTTCAGAAATAGCCTTCCTGCTTCTTGATCTCCATCCCCGCGCCGCCTTCCTTGTCGATCACGCGGCCCTGGCGTTCGGAGGTGGTCGCGACGAGCATTTCGGCGATGATCTCGGGAAGGGTCGCCGCCTCGCTCTCGACCGCGCCGGTCAGCGGATAGCAGCCCAGGGTGCGGAAGCGGATCGAGCGGTCGACCGGGACTTCGCCGGGGTTAAGGCGGAAGCGATCATCATCAACCATGAACAGCTGGCCGTCGCGTGTCACCGTCGGGCGTTTCGCGGCGAGGTAGAGCGGGACGATGGGGATGTCCTCGGCATAGATATATTGCCAGATGTCGAGCTCGGTCCAGTTCGACAGCGGGAAGACGCGGATGCTTTCGCCGGGTGACAGCCGCGTGTTGTAGAGGTTCCACAGCTCGGGGCGCTGGTTGCGGGGATCCCAGCGATGACTTGCCGAGCGGAACGAGAAAATGCGCTCCTTGGCGCGGATTTTTTCCTCGTCGCGGCGTGCGCCCCCGAACGCTGCGTCGAAGCCGTATTTGTCGAGCGCCTGTTTCAGCCCTTCGGTCTTCCACATGTCGGTATGGCGGCTGCCGTGGTCGAACGGGTTGATCCCAAGCCGTTCGGCCTCGGGGTTGCGGTGGACGATCAACTCCATCCCGCTCATCGCGGCGACCTTGTCGCGAAGCTCGTACATTGCCTGGAATTTCCAGGTCGTGTCGACGTGGAGCAGGGGGAAGGGCGGCGGCGCGGGGAAGAAGGCTTTGCGCGCGAGGTGGAGCATCACCGCCGAGTCCTTGCCGACCGAATAAAGCATCACCGGGCGTGTCGTCTCGGCGACGACTTCGCGCATGATGTGGATCGATTCGGCCTCGAGTTGCTCGAGGTGGGTGAGGGCGCGAACGGTCATGCGGCGGTCCTTGCGCGAAGGGCGAGCGCCGCGACTTCGCCGCGCGCGACCGCGCCGACGATGATCGTGACCGGCGCACCGGCGGGGAGGGTGGCGGCCTCGGCGGGGAGCGCGCCGAGCGTAGCAGCGACGTGCGCCTCGTTGTCGCGGGTGGCCGACGCGATGGCAATCGCGGGGGTCGAAGGATCGAGCCCTGCGGCGACCGCCTTGGCGACGAATTCGGAGAGGGTCTTGCGCGGCATGTAGATGACGGTGGTCGCGCGGGCGTCGGCGATGGCGGGCCAGTCGATGTCCCGGGGAAGCTTGCCGTCGGCACCGTGGCCGGTGACGAACTGGATCCGGCGCGCGTGGTGGCGCTCGGTCAGCGAGAAACCGAGCGAGGCGGCAGCGCCTTGTGCAGCGGAGATTCCGGGAACGATGGTAACGGGCACTCCGGCGGCGTGGCACGCGTCGATTTCCTCGGTCGCTCGGCCGAAGATCAGCGGGTCGCCGCCCTTGAGGCGAACGACGGTTTCTCCGGCGAGCGCGAGGGCGACCACTTGCGCGTTGATGTCGGCCTGACTGCATGAGGGGCCGTAGCCGGTCTTGCCGACAGCGATCCGGCGGGCCTCGCGGCGGGCCAGTTCCAGGACGCCGGGGGTAACAAGGTCGTCGTAGAGGATGACCGTTGCGGCCTGGAGCGCGCGGACGGCCTTGAGGGTAAGGAGTTCGGGATCGCCGGGGCCGGCGCCGACGAGAATGACGCGGCCTCGGCGGGTGCCGGCTTCATAGTTGCCGAGCAGGGTTTCAAAATCGGCCTCGCCCGGATCGCGGGCGATGTTGGTCCAGGCGTGGGCGGTGAAGCGGCCCCAGAAGTCGCGGCGCTCGGCGAAGGTGGTGATGCGCTGCTTGAGGCGCGGGCGCCAGGCGAGCGCCGCGCGGCCCCACGCGGCGATCCCGACGGGGAGAACACTTTCGATGCGGGTGCGGATCGACTGGCCGAGCATCGGTGCGCCGCCGTTGGTCGAGATGGCGATGATCACCGGTGAGCGATTGACGATCGTGCCGAGCTGGAAGTCGCACAACGGGGTCTGGTCGATGATGTTGACCGGGGCACCGGCGGCGCGGGCGGCGGCGACGAAGGCGAGGGCTTCGGCGTGGTCGGAAAGGTCGGCGAAGGCGAGCGCGGCGCCGGTGAGGTCGGCGGGGGTCCACTGGCGCGGTTCGACGGTGACGGGGCCGGCGACGGGGCTGGCGGCGAGCGCGGCGAAGAGGTCTGCGTTGTCGCTGGCAAGGACGAGGACGTTGGCGCCGGCGGCGGAGAGGAGCTCGGCCTTCCACAGTGCGCCTTCCGACGCGCCGGCGACGACGACCTTGCGGCCGTCGAGCTTGTGGAACGCCGGGAGCGTTGCGATCGGCGCGATGCGCGGCGGCATGGGTTGGGGCACGCGGGAGATCATGCCGCCACCTTGGTGCGGACGAGCTTGCCATCGGTGCCGATGTGGAGGCCGCATTCCTTGCTTTCGTCGCTCTCCCACCACCAGCGCCCGGCACGCTCTGGCTCGCCCGGGGCGACCGCGCGAGTGCAGGGTTCGCAGCCGATCGAGGGATAGCCGTGCGCGTGGAGCGGGTTGACGGGCACACCGTTGGTTTCGACGAAGGCGACGACCTGCTCGCGCGTCCAGTCGTAGAGCGGTGCGGCTTTGACGAGCTTATGGGTTTCGTCCCACCCGGCGAGCGCGACCGCGCCGCGCGTTTCGGACTGGTCGCCGCGAAGGCCGGTGACCCAGCCCGATGCTCCGGTAAGGGCGCGCTGGAGCGGTTCGACCTTGCGCACGCCGCAGCAGCGGGAGCGGGCTTCGCGGGCGTGGTAGAAGCCGTTGATTCCCCAATCGGCGACGAACGCCGCGACGGTTTGCGCGTCGGGATAACAGGCCTGGATCCGGCGGGCGTAACGCTCTTCGGTGTCGGCCCATAATTTGTAGGTCGCGGGGAACAGGCGGCCGGTGTCGATGGTCAGGACGTCGATCGCGAGCGCGGCGTCGAAGATCATGTGGGTGAGCGCCTGATCCTCGATGCCGAAGCTGGTCGTGAAGACAATGCGGCCGTCGACCAGATCGCGCAGGGAGGCAAGGCGGTCCCATGGCGTTGCGCCGGTGATCGAGGCGATCAAATCCTTCACTCGGCCAAAGCTTTCCTGGCAGCGGCTCGCTTGGCGAAGATCGAGGGGGTGCCGTCGGTGGCTTCCTGATAGCTGAGCGTGACGTCGCCGAGCGCGGCGAGCCATTGCTCGATCGGCTGGCGGGCGAGGCGGTCGGCGTCGATCTCGACCTCGTCGAAGCCGCATTGCAGCGCGAAGGCGAACTGGTCGGGGAGGAGCGCGCCCGAGACGCGGAGTGTGCCGGTGAAGCCCTGTTCGCGCAGGGCATGGCCGATGCTGAACCCGCGGCCGTCGCCGAACTTGGGGAAGGCGATCGCGATGAGGTCGATCCCGGCTTGCGTCGGAAGGTCATCGGGGACGGCGGTATTGGGCACGTCGATGCCGATGCGCTGGCCACTCCTGCGCGCGGACAAAGCCTCCTCAAGCGACGCCAGCGGAACGATGATCGCGGCAGTGGCGGGATCGTTTTCGCTCGAAAAATCTGGTCGGGTGAAGGGGTCGGCTTTGAGGCCGGTGCGATCAAGCAAGGGCATTTGCCGCCTCCGCAACGGGGGTGGCGAGGGCAGGCTTGAACGGCTCCAGCCCGACGCGGCGGACGGTCTGGATGAAGGCCTCGTCATCACCGGAGCGCAGGTCGAGATAGGTGTCGATGATGCGCTCGATGGCGCCGGGCACCGCGTCGCCGTCGATCCCCGCGCCGAGCCGTTCGCCGAGGCTTGCGTCGGTACCGGGCTCGCCGCCGAGCGTAATCTGGTAATTTTCGACCCCGCCCTTTTCGAGGCCGAGGATGCCGATCGCGCCGACATGGTGGTGGCCGCAGGCGTTGATGCAGCCCGAGATCTTGATGCCCAGCGGTCCGATGTCGCGCTGGCGGACGGGGTCGGCGAAGCGGGTCGAAATGGCCTCGGCGATCGGGATCGAGCGCGCCGTGGCGAGCTTGCAATAATCCATTCCGGGGCAGGCGATGATGTCGGTGATGAGGCCGACGTTGGGGGTTTCGAGCCCGGCCTCGACCAGCGCCGACCACACGGCGTGGACGTCGTCGAGGCGGACGTGGGGGAGGACGACGTTCTGGACGTGGGTGATGCGCAGCTCGTCGAGCGACCAGCGCTCGGCGATGTCGGCGAGGGCCCGCATCTGGTCGGCCGAGGCGTCTCCGGGGGGTGCGCCGATCGGCTTCATCGAGACGGTCAGCGCGGTGTAGCCGGGGATCTTGTGCGCGAAGAGGTTGGTCGCGGCGAAGAGTTCGAACGCCAGGTCGGACGCGCGGACCTTGTCGAACGCTTTCGAAGTGGGGGGAAGCGACTCATATTCGGGCGGGGCGAAATAAGCCGCGATGCGCTCAACTTCGGCGGGGTCGGCCTGGACGCTCGGCTTGGGGCTGCGGGCGTATTCGGCCTCGACGCGGGCGACGAACTCTTCGGTCCCGGTTTCGTGGACGAGGATTTTCACGCGGGCCTTGAACTTGTTGTCGCGGCGGCCCTCGAGATTATAGACCCGCAGGATCGCTTCCAGATAGCCGAGCAGCTCGGCCTTGGGGAGGAATTGGCGCACCGTCTTGGCGATGAACGGGGTGCGCCCCATGCCGCCGCCGACGAGGACGCGATAGCCGATGTCGCCCGCCTCGTTGCGCAGGATCTGGAGCCCGATGTCGTGGACCGCGATGGCCGCGCGGTCGTCAGGGGCGCCGGTCACCGCGATCTTGAACTTGCGCGGCAGGAAGGCGAATTCGGGGTGGAGCGTCGACCATTGGCGGATCAGCTCGGCGGTGGGGCGCGGGTCCTCGACCTCGTCGGCGGCGACCCCGGCAAAGTGATCGGCGGTGACGTTGCGGATGCAATTGCCGCTGGTCTGGATGGCGTGCATCTCGACGTCGGCCAGGCTGTCGAGGATGTCGGGAATGTCGCGCAGCTTGGGCCAGTTGAACTGGATGTTCTGGCGGGTGGTGAAGTGGCCGTAGCCGCGGTCGTACTTGTCGGCGATGTGCGCAAGCTGGCGCAGCTGGCGCGAGTTGAGTGTGCCATAGGGCACCGCGACGCGCAGCATGTAGGCGTGGAGCTGAAGGTAGAGGCCGTTCATGAGGCGGAGCGGGGTGAACTCCTCCTCGGTCAGCGAACCGTCGATACGGCGTTCGACCTGGCCGCGAAATTGCGCGGCGCGCTGGCGAACGATCGCCTCGTCATATTCGTCGTAGCGGTACATCATTGCTCTCCGGGGACGAAGGCCGGGCCGGCGAAGGTGATGGTCGGGCCCGAGAGGCGGTAGGCATCGCGGAAATGGCGCGGGGTGAGTGCGCCGTCGACGCCAATCGCGACACCGGCGAGATAGGGGTCGACGATCGCTCCACGCGCCAATTCGGCCAGGCCGATGGCGTTGAGCTTGTCGCCGGCCTCGGGATCGCAGGCGGCGAGCGCGTCGCCGAGCTTTGCCATCCAGCGGGCGCCGTCATGATAGACCGTGTAGCCCGACAGCAAGTCGTTGGCGGTCAGGACTAACGGGAGCGCGGGGCGCTTGGCGTCCATCAGCGCGCCGCCGACCGCATAGAAGAAACTTCCAACATATTCTTGCCCACGTCCGGATATCGCGATTATGGCGCGACTGCTCGACGCCTGCACGGAAGATACTTGCCCTTGGCGACGTTGGAAACAGCATCGCAGCAAAAGGCGTCATTCTTTCATGGCGTTCGTCGAGCGGAGCATTTCATGCCAAAAGGCGCGCGTTGATGGACCAGACCGACCTCAAGATCCTCGCCATCCTCCAGGAAGACGCGTCGCTGCCGGTCGCCGAGATCGCCAACCGCGTGCATCTGTCGCAGACCCCGGCGTGGCGGCGAATCCAGAAGCTCGAGGCGGCCGGGGTGATCCAGCGGCGCGTCGCGATCCTCGATCCGGCGGCGATCGGGCTGGGACTGACGGTGTTCGTCGAGATCGAGAGCGGTGATCACAGCGCCGAATGGATCGCGGAGTTCGCGGCAAAGGTCTCGGCGATGCCCGAGGTGATGGACGTTCACCGGCTGGCGGGGGACGTCGATTACCTGCTGCGCGTGGCGGTGCCGGGGATGGCCGATTTCGATGCCTTCTACAAACGGCTGGTCGCGAGCGTGCCGTGCAAGAATGTGACCTCGCGGTTCGCGATGGAGCGGGTCAAGTCGACTACCGCCTATCCGCTGCCGATCGCGCCGCCGCGCGGTTCGCGAGCGGCTTCGCCAACGGCCGACGCATCAACGACAGGTTTGTAAGCGGGGTCATCCAGTGCACTAATGTGGCTCCCGGGGGCGAGAGGATGAGCGCGCTCCCGTTGTTGCTTGATCAGCGGCGGGGCATGCCTTCCGGGATGAAGCTGGTGTGGCGGCGGATGACCTGCCAGTCGTCGCCGGCGCGGACCCATACGTCGGTCAGGAAGACGCGTTCGTCGATCGTCTGGCCGAGGAAGCGCACCTTCCAGCAGGCATCGAGCGTGCCGACGAGGGTGTCATCAGTGCCAGCGGCGTCGATCACGTTCATTTCGACCGCGACGATGTCCATCTTGTCGAGCGCGCCGATCCAGTGGTCGACGTCGACCGAAAGTGCCTCGCCCGACTGGCGCACCCCGACGAGGCGGAAGTCGGGGTGAAGCAGCGCACGAATGGCGTTTTTGTCGCGGGCCAAGAGCGCGGCGCGCCAGCGGGCTTCCAGGGCGCGCAGGGTATCGTCACGGTCAGCGTCCACGGAACAGTCCGCCGAGAATGCCCCGGATCAGCTGGTTGCCGATCTGGCGACCGACCGAGGAGGCGACCGCGCGGCTGGCGGACTGGATCACCTTGTCGGTCATCGTCGGGCGGGCGGCTTCTCTGGCAGCGGCAGCAGCCTGACGATCGGCCTCGCGCTGGCGCTGGATTTCAAGGCGCTGCTGGGCGGCGTCGGCCTGAGCCTGGGCCTTGGCGGCCTGTGCGTCGAGCTTTGCCTGCTGCGCGGTGGCCTTGGCGGAGTCGGTCGTTGCCTTGGATTCGGCGGCGGCGGCGGAAGCTTCGTCGCCTTTGGCCTGAAGTATTTCCTGGGCTGATTGTCGATCGACCAGTTCGTCATATTTCGAGCCGATGGCGTCGGTGGTGATCATCACCTGACGTTCTTCAGGGCTGAGCGGACCGACGCGCGACGAGGGGGGTTTGATCAGCGTTCGCGTGACGGGCGTGGGGGCACCGTCGGCCTGGAGCAGTGATACCAGCGCTTCGCCGGTCTTGAGTTGAGTGATCGCGGTGGCGACGTCCACGCCCGGATTGGCGCGGAAGGTTTTCGCGGCAGCGGCTACGCCTTCCTGGTCGCGGGGGGTGAAGGCGCGCAACGCGTGCTGGACGCGGTTTCCGAGCTGGGCGGCGACCTTGTCAGGAACGTCGACCGGGTTCTGGGTTATGAAATAGACGCCGACCCCTTTTGAGCGGATCAGGCGGACAACCTGTTCGACCTTTTCAAGGAGAGCCTGGGGTGCATCCTCAAACAGCAAATGGGCCTCGTCGAAGAAGAAGCACAGCGTCGGCTTGTCGGGGTCGCCAACCTCGGGGAGGGTCTCGAACAATTCGCTGAGCATCCACAGCAGGAAGGTCGCGTATAGGCGCGGGGAGGACATCAGCTTGTCCGCGGCGAGGACGTTGACGATGCCTCGACCCTGGTCGTCGATGCCAAGAAAGTCGTGGAGGTCGAGCGCGGGCTCGCCGAAGAAATGGTCGCCGCCCTGGCTGCGCAGCTGGAGCAGCGAGCGCTGGATGGTGCCGACCGACTGTTTCGAGACATTGCCATATTCAAGGGTCAGCTCGTCGGCGCGGCTGCCGATGTCGACCAGCATCGCCTGGAGGTCGTCGAGGTCGAGGATGAGAAGACCTTCCTTGTCGGCGACGTGGAAGGCGATCGTCAGCACGCCCTCCTGAACCTCGTTGAGGTTCATCAGCCGGGCAAGGAGCAGCGGGCCCATTTCGGAAATGGTCGTACGGATGGGATGACCCTGTTCGCCGAACAGGTCCCAGAACTGGACCGGGTTGTCGCGATATTGCCAGTCGGTCATGCCGATCTCGGCGGCGCGCGCGGCGAAGATGGGATGGTTCTTTGCGGTGGGCGAGCCGGCCATGGCGAGGCCGGAAAGGTCGCCCTTCACATCTGCGACGAAGGTGGGCACGCCGATTGCGGACAGCCCGTCGACGATGCCTTGCAAGGTGACGCTCTTGCCGGTGCCGGTCGCTCCGGCGATCAGCCCGTGGCGGTTGGCGCGCTTGAGCTCAAGCGACTGGGGATCGGATCCGCCGGGGCCTGCACCGATGAAGAGGGTGGTGGTGTCGATCATGCGCTCCCCTGTAGCTCGCGTTTGGCCGGAGCCTAGGCGAATTACAGGGGGTGCAACAAGAGTTTAGCGCGGTGCGATGTTGATGCCGATGAACGCCTCGGGCGCGATGCCGCGCTTGACCAGCAGGAGGACGCTCGTGCGGTTGGCGGCTCGAGCGGTGGCGACCGCGGCGCTGACCTGCGCCGGGGTGGTGACCAATGCGCGGTTGACCGAGACGATCACGTCGCCGCGCTTGAGCCCCTTGTCCGCAGCATCGGACGAGGGATCGACTGCGGTGACGACGACACCGTGGGTGCCGGGCGGCAAGCTCAGCGCCTGTGCGATCTGCGACGACAGCGGCTGGAGCGAGAGGCCGAGCGCCTTGGTTGCGGGGCCGGTCGGGACGGTTGCGCCATCGTTGGCAACATCGCCGCCGCCAGCCTGCTTGGCGAGCGCCTCCTCGGTCGGGCGTTGGGCGGGGACGACCACAAGCGACTGGCGGTGACCGTCGCGGATGACCTCGACGGGCACGCGGGCGCCGACCTGGGTGTTGGCAATGAGGTAGCTGACGGTCTGATCGGGGGTGACGTTCTGACCGGCGACGCGGACGATGACGTCGCCCTGTTGGATCCCGGCGCGCGCGGCGGGATCGTTCGGCTGCACCGAGCGAACGATCTCGCCCATGTCCTTGGGCAGGCCGAGTGAGGCGGCGATATTTTCGTCCAATGGCTGGAGCCCGACGCCGAGATAGCCGCGCGACGGGCGCTGGCCCTTGCGCAGCGTCTCGATCACCGGCTGGGCGAGTTCGGCGGGGATGGCTAGGCCGATGCCCACGCTGGCCCCGGTCGGCGAGATCAAAGCCGAGTTGATGCCGATGACGTTGCCGTTGAGGTCGAACATCGGACCGCCCGAATTGCCCATGTTGATGCTGGCGTCGGTCTGGATGTAGCGGTCATAAGCGCCCGCCCCGGTGATGCCGCGGTGAAGCGCCGAGATGATTCCGGCGGTGACGGTGCCGCCAAGTCCATAGGGATTGCCGATCGCGACGACCCAGTCGCCGACGCGCGCACGGGTCGAATCGCCCCAGTTGACGAACGGCAGGTTGGCGCCGTCGATCTTGAGCAAGGCCAGATCGGAAGCAGTATCGCGACCGATGATCCGCGCGGAATATTCCTTGCGGTCGGTCATGATCACGGTGACGGTGTCGACCGTGCCGCCATTCTCGCCGGCGATAAGGTGGTTGTTGGTGACGATGTAGCCGTCGGGGGAGATGATGAAGCCCGAGCCCAATGATCCGGTCTCGCGCGTCTGGGGTTGGGCGGGGGTGGTCGAATCGCCGGGGCCGGCGACTCCCGGCTGGCCACCGAAGCGGCGGAAGAATTCCTCGAACGGGTCGGCCTGCTGCTTGACCGTGATGCGCTGCTTGGTCGAGATGTTGACCACCGCCGGCTGGAGCCGCGCGGCAAGGTCGGCGAAGCTCATCGGCGCGCCCGGGCGCGGAGTCATTGAGTTGGGCGAATTCTGCGCGACCTGCGCCCCGACCGGCCCTGTGGCGATCGAGAAAGCGGTGCCGCCGAGCAACAAGGCCCCCGCAACTCCATAGGCGTAGCGCACGATCGGTGACTCCTTGAGGAAGCTCATTGGGAAACCCTCATATATTGAAGCGTATGTCCGCGCGACGCTAGGTCGTTTGCATGAACGCGATTTGAACGGTGCAGGATGCGTCAGCGCCCCGAGAATTGCTTGAGATAGTCGCTCTGGGGCGAAAGGATGACCGTTGTCGGGGCGGGCTTGTTGACCCCATCGCCGACGATGGTCGTCTGGTAGGACTGCATCGCGCGATAGAAGTCGTAGAAGGACGCGTCCTTGTTGAAGCTGTCGGCGTAGATTTTCGACGCGTCGGCATCGGCCTGGGCGCGGATGATCTGCGCGGTCTTGGCGCCCTCGGCGCGGATCGAGCGCGCTTCCTGCTCGCGCGCGGTGCGCATCCGGTCATAGGCGCTGTCGAGCGGGGTGCCGGTGGGCAGGTCGGCCTTCTTGATGCGCACGTCGATGATCTGGGCACCATATTGCCGAGCGACGCGATCAAGGCCGCGGCGGACATTGTCCATTACCCCCTCGCGCTCGGGCGAAAGCAGGGCGGCGAAGGAGCGCTTGCCGAGCTCGTTGCGGAGTTCGGAGCCCAGGTTGGGGACCAGCGCGGCCTGCAAGCCGTCGACCGAGCGGGCGCGAATGTACATCCGCAGGGGATCGACGATGCGGTAGCGGGCGAAGGCGTCGACTTCGAGGCGCTGCTGGTCGGTCGAAGTGACCTGGCGGCGCTCCATGTCGACGTCGAGCACGCGCTTGTCGACCCACACGAGATTGTCGAAGAACGGGATGCGCCAGTTGAGGCCGGCGCCGTCGGAGCCAAGCGGCTGGCCCACGCGATACTGGTTGAGGATGTAGATTGGCTTGCCGAACCGGGTGATGATTGCCTGCCGCGTTTCGGGAACGACGACGATCGTATTGAGCAGGATCACCAGCGCGAACAAGGCAAGCGCGGCGCTGGCGACAGGGCGGCGGAGGAGCAGGTTCATTTGGCGGCTCCCTGCGGCGGACTTCGCACGACCGGCGGGAGCGCCTGATAATTGTTCACGCCGGGGGCATCGATGATCGTCTTGTCGACGCCCTGGAGGACTCGCTCCATCGTTTCGTAATACATGCGGCGGCGGGTGACGACGGGGGCAAGCTTGTACTGCTCGTAGACCTTGTCGAAGGCGACCGCTTCGCCTTGCGCCTTGGCGGTCAGCTGAAGCGCGTAGGCGCGCGCCTGATTGGTGTAGCTTTGCGCCTGCTGCTGCGCTGCCGAGACTTCCTTGAAGGCGTCGAGCACGGCGGCGGGGGGATCGGCCTGCTTGATCGCGATGCCCTGGACCTGAACGCCCGAATGATAGGCATCGAGCACGCGTTGCATTTCCTCCTGGACGCGATTTTCGATCTCGCCGCGCTTCTGGGTCGCGTCGCGCAGGGTGACGTTGGCGATCGCCGCGCGCATCGCGCTCTCGCCGACCTGGCGGATGGTCTCGTCGGGCTGGGCGAGCTCGAACAGATATTGTTCGGGAACGCGGATGTTCCAGCGCACCTGATAGGCGATGTCGATGATGTTGCCGTCGCCGGTCAGCATCAGGGTTTCGCTCTCCTCGCTGCCAAGGTCGATCGTCTGGATTTTCTCGACGTCGATCTTGCGCACCTTGTCGATCGGCGAGGGCAAGGTGATGCCGACGCCCGGTGAAAGAGTGTAGGCGTAGCGCCCGAAGCGGGTGACGACGCCGCGTTCCTGCGGGGCGATCGAGTGCATCGAGGTCAGCACCAGCCACAGCGCGACGAGAGCGGCGGCGGCCCACAGGATGATCGAACGATCGGGGCGGATCGAGAGACCGCCGGGGGAGTTGCCGGGGCCGTTGCCGCCGCCGCCGCCGCCGCCGCCGCCGCCAAAGCGCTCGCGACCGCGGCGCAGCAGGTCGTCGAGGGTGGTGCCGCCACCGCTATTTGGTCGGTCGGAGCGGCGCTTGGGCGGCTCGCCCCACGGGCTTTCCGCGGCGGGCGGAGGAGGAGCGGGGTCGCTTGGCGGGCTGACTGGTGGGACGGAGGCGGGCCCATCATCGTCATGGCTGCCAGCGCCCCACGGCCCC
>JANXUU010000068.1 GCA_025356055.1 Sphingomonas sp.
CCATGGCGGCTTGACGTCAGCCACTGTACGCGAGCTCGCCCGGCTGGCGAAGCAGCTCGAGCGGTCGGGCGAGCTCGACGTCGAGCGGCAGCTCAGCCTCAAGATCGGCACGCGACTGGTGCGCGAGTGGCATGGCCGGACGGTCAACGTCATGGTGGTCGAGAACGGGTTTGAGTATGAGCAGCGCCGGTTCGCCTCGCTCACCCATGTGGCCCGCCACATCACCGGTACTAACTGGTCGGGTCCCCGCTTCTTCGGCCTTCGTCAGCGCGCCCGTCCCGTGACCGAGCGGCTTGATGCGTAGGGGAGGGAGACCGGACAATGGTCCGGCCCGACAGATTCGCTGCGCCATCTATACCCGCAAGTCGACCGAGGAGGGGCTGGAACAGGAGTTCAACAGTCTCGATGCGCAGAAGGAAGCCTGCGCGGCCTACGTCACCAGTCAGCGGCACGAGGGATGGGCGCTTATCCCCGGCGATTATGACGACGGCGGTTTCTCGGGCGGCACGCTCGAGCGCCCCGCCCTCAAACGATTGCTCGCCGAGATCTCCGCGGGCAGGATCGATGTGATCGTCGTCTACAAGGTCGACCGGCTGACGCGCAGCCTTGGCGACTTCTCGCGGATCGTCGATGTGCTCGACGAGGCGCCAGCGAGTTTCGTCTCGGTGACGCAGGCGTTCAACACCACCACCAGCATGGGCCGGCTGACGTTGAACGTGTTGCTCTCGTTCGCCCAGTTCGAGCGAGAAGTGACCGGCGAGCGGATCCGCGACAAGATTGCCCAATCGAAGGCGAGGGGCATGTGGATGGGCGGCGTGGTCCCCCTTGGCTACCGGGTCGAGGCGAGGAAACTACTTATAGACGAAACCGAGGCCGAGACCGTCAGGTTCATCATGCGGCGCTACCTTGAACTGGGTTCGGTATCGGCGTTACATGAGGACCTCTGCCGGCAAGGCATCAGGGGCAGGGCGCGGATATTGTCGGGCGAACTCGTGCCCCCGAAGGAAATGAGCCGGGGCGCGCTGTCCCTTCTTCTCACGAACCGCATCTACTGCGGCGAGATCACCCACAAAGGTAAAAGCTATCCCGGCGAGCACCAGGGGATCGTGACGCCCGAGCTGTTCGATCAGGTCCACGCGCTGCTTGTCGCCAACCGCAACAACCATCACGTGATGACCGGGGTGTCGAACGTGAGCCTGCTTGCCGGCATATTGTGGGATGCGCATGGCCGGAAAATGTCGCCGAGCCACTCGGTCAAAAGTTCGGTCCGGCGCTATCGCTACTATTGCTCGCGAACCGATGGACCGGCCAAAGACCGGCCAGTCTGGCGCGTTCCCGCGGGCGACCTTGAGGCCCTGGTCGTTGGCCGCGTCCGCGCCCTGCTGCTCGATGAAGGCCAGCTGCTTGATAGCTTGGGCAACCAGGAGCTCGACACAGAGTCGGTCCATACGCTGATGTTTGAAGCCAGGAGGTTGGCCGACAGACTCGTCTCCCTGCCGGCAGGCGAATTGCGACAGACCATTATCGGCATGCTGAGCCGCGTAGAGCTTCATGCGACCGATGTACGCATTGTTGTAAGATGGAGCGCAGTCCAAGGCCTGGCCGGCGACCACACGGTCGGCCGCGTCCCCGGATCCGACATCGAACTCAAAGTCCCAGCAACGCTCGCACGCATTGGGCGGGAAATGAAGCTGGTTGTGCCTGCGGCGATAAGCACCACGCACGCCCGCCGCGATCCGAGCCTCATCAAGCTTATCGTAAAGGCGCATGCGGCGCGCGCGGCGCTAGAAGCCCATGACGGCCGTACGGTCGAGGAGCTTGCCAAGGCGCAAGGGCATGATCGGGACTATTTCGGAGTGCTGCTTCGGCTAAGCTACTTTCCGCCGGGAATCACGAGCGCGATCCTTGAAGGCGCGCAGCCTGCACGCTTTACGCGGCAATTGCTCGTCCGAAGTAGCGGTCAATCGCTGGGATGGTAATTTAGCATTACAGTTGCGCTTTTGGGCACATGAGACGGCAACAGGTCGCTGCGTCCCCATCACTAAACAGAAATTTTTGAATTAGCGGGTTGTTCAAGGCCTGCTACAGCACTCGCGAGAGCGCGACCCTCATCGTCTTTGAGCGCAGCCTCTCGCAGGACCTTCACAAGAGCCGCCGATCCGGGCTGCTGAACGATGTCCGTGAGCCTGCGCATTATCGTCGCAAAATTGTGGAGGCCGCGCACGTGGGTGCCGCCGTAGCCTTTGATCAGTCGCTGGCAACGGATGATCTCGATCGCTAGATCGGGATCTGTTCTCGCGGCGTTGAGGGCCGAAGCCAGCCACCCCATAATGCGCGTTTGTTCAAGGCGATAGCGAAGGGTTCCACGGCGCCAACGGCGGAGCGAAGCAATACAGTGAAGGAGCAGAAAACCGCCGAGCCGCGAAGAGGTGATGGTCCGGTCTTGCTCGAGAAGCGGGCCGAGCAGGCGCCGAGCTCGGTCGGACGCGAGTAAGCTCTCGCCAAGCCGCCATGGCAGGGTGTCGCAAAGTTCCTCGAAGCGGGGGTGCATATATTCGGTGACGTCGACGATTTGTTCGGGCTGCCCGCGCGCCTCGAGCAGTACGCGCGCTAAGCGGCTACCGCGGGTTTTGAGGTCGGCAACGCGGATGACGTCTTCGTAGGCCATCCACAAAGCCAGGTACCGTGCCGCCTCGCAAGTCAGCTTCCAGTTGGGATGCGGCGACAGCTGACGCTCAGCATCCGCCACAGCAGACAACCGGTCGAGATACAGTTCGGCATAGCCGCCATCTTGGTAATCGGCGAGCCGCTCAACGCCTAGCGTGGCGGTCGGCCACGCCGCCTCCGGCAGGCGGTGCGCAATAGCATTTCGGACGGTAGACAGGCCCGGCGCTGCACCCGACAAACGCTTCGCGTCGTCCTGTTCGGGCGGAGCGAGGGTCAGGTCGAAGGCTGCCGAGAAAGTTCGCAAACTTGATTCTACCCCTATCCCGCCAGCACGAATGGCGTTCTCGAATGCAGCCCGTGGAAAGGGCAGCGCGCCTGATCCAGCAAGAGCACCAAATAAGGCCGCGCTGATCACGCTGCCGTTTCGTTCGGCAAGTGCCTGGTAGTCGTGAAGGACCAGCCGTCGTGCCGACGTCCTGCAGGCATCGAGCACCTTTGACGGGCTGGTGATGCCGTCGCCCATCGCCGATTTCTCAGCAATGGCAAAGATGCGGTGGCTTGAGGTGATCAACGTTGTCCGGTCGGGCGTCACCAAGCCACGGGCAATCGCCCGGCCGGCTTCCATCAATTCTGCCGCAACCACTATGTCAACATCGCCTGGGACCGGCATGAGCGCTTGCACCGGCACGCGGCCAGCAGGATCGGGCGGGCAGAATTCGAGATAATAAACCGTTGCGCCAGTGCGCTGGGCAACGCCTGGGACGGAGGTTGCCTGTACGAACCAGCCGCACGCGTCACCGGTGGCGACGAGCCAGTCTGCCAGCACGCCCCCGCCCTGCCCGCCGAGGGCATTGATCGACAGCCGGGTCGGCAAGGCCTCGCTCACGCCAGCCTTGCCTGACGGCGCCGTTCGCGGCCCGACTGCAGCCAACTGATCAGGTTGGCGGCTATGCGATGACGGAGTCGATCAAGTGCCGTGGGGTTGTGGACGATGTCAGCACGGAAGAAACTTGGGCAGAGCACGGCGGCATGAGCGATCTCGCCACACACCCCGCATCCAACGCAGTCATTGTTGACTGCCGCCACCGGATCCTCTCTCAAAGGATCAGGGTTGGGCTTGATCGTGAGCGACGGACAGCCGGACAGACGAATGCAACTATGGTCGCCCGTGCATAAATCCTCGTCCACGCCGAAGCGCTGCTTTACGATTCGTTTGCCCTCGTTTACTGCTTTTGCGAACAGTGGCTTTTCGCGGCGCTGGCGATTGAGCATGCATTCGGATTGCGCAATAATGACCTTCGGCCCGACATGCTTGGTCAACATCGCTTCTTTAAGAGTACTCTTCATCTTCTTGAGGTCGTAGGTTCGGACTGTTCGAACCCAGTCTACCCCAACTCCGCGGACGGCCCGCTCGATTTCGTGGCCAGTGCTTCGCACGCTGTTTTCGGCCCTAGACGATAGAAGATCCTGTCCGCCGGTTGCAGCCGAATACTCGTTATCGACGATGACGAGCACATTATCGTTTTTGTTAAACACTGCATTGCCGACGCCGCTTGTCAGGCCGTTGTGCCAAAAACCGCCGTCGCCCATCACGCTGATCGTACGCCGCGCCGAGTTCTTGACGTTGAACGCAGACGCGCCGGCCCAGCCCAATCCGTAGCCCATAGTCGTATTACCGATGTTGAAGGGCGGCAGGATCGAGAACAGGTGGCAGCCTATGTCGCACGAGACGTGGATCGGCCCGAGCTCATTTTGCAACAGCTTCATGGCGGTGAACACCGGCCGTTCAGGGCAACCCGTGCAGAAACCCGCCGGCCGCTGCGGGACATCGGTCATCGCTAGGGGTATCGGCGCGGGCTTTGGTGGTGGTGCCCGACCTAGGGCACCGTTGAGAAATGCAGCTAACCCATCGGCGAATACTTGTCCGGTATATTCACCAGCGCGTGGGAAAATGCTCTTGCCGGACAGAGACGCCGCAACACCGTGCTGGCGCAAAATCGACCCTATCGCTTGCTCGAGATACTCCGGTTGGCCTTCCTCAACAATCAGCACCGCGCGCTTGTCGTTGCAGAAGGTGGCAATCTCGTCGTCGACGAGCGGATAAGTGACGTTGAGCACGTAGATTGGGATCTGGGTATCGCCAAAGCGGTCAGCCAGTCCCGCAAGCTCTAGCGCTCGTATTAGAGCGTTGTACATTCCACCCTGGACGATGATGCCGATGTCCGGATGTTGCGCCCCATGAAAGGTCTCGTTGAGCTTGTGGCTGACGATGTAGTCAATCGCAGCGGGCCAGCGGGCTGCGATTTTCTCCTGCTCGTGGACAAAATTGGCCGGAGGCAGCACGATCCGGGCGGGGTCGCGGACCGGCGCCTCCATTGCCTGCTTGAGTGACATTGGCGAGCGGCGGTTGTCCCTGGCTTCGAATCGGCCGTGGAGGTGGCATGCGCGGATGCGAAGTTCCAGCATAACAGGAGTATTGGATGCTTCGGACAAGGCAAAGCCATGCTCGACCATGTCGACAATCATCGGCAGGTTGGGCCGCGGATCGAGCAGCCAGATTTGCGACTTCATCGCGAAGGCGTGGCTTCGCTCCTGCATGATCGAGGAGCCTTCGCCGTAGTCCTCACCAACGATGATCAGCGCGCCGCCGGTTACCCCGCCGCTGGCGACGTTAGCGAGCGCATCGGATGCGACATTGGTGCCGACAGTCGATTTCCACGTCACCGCGCCCCGCAACGGGTAGTTTACTGATGCGGCCAACATCGCGGCCGCCGAAGCTTCCGAAGCAGACTGTTCGAAGTGAACACCAAGTTCCATGAGCAACGAGTTGGCATCGGCGAATACATCCATCAAATGACTAATTGGAGCGCCTTGGTACCCGCCGACATAGGCAACGCCCGATTGCAGCAAGGCTTTGGTGACAGCCAAGATGCCTTCGCCGTGAAAAACATCCCCTGCGCCTAGCCGCAGTGACTCCACTTCCTTAGCAAAGGACCGCTCCGCCATCTCAGGCGGGCACCAGCGCGAGTACGCGCAACGGGCTGCCCGAGCCGCGCACGATCTTGAGCGGCGGGGCGATGATGATTGCACCGGTCGGCGGCAGCTGATCGAGGTTTGTGAGGCTCGCCAGGCCAAACTTGTTCGCCCCATGCATGAGCGTGTGGCACGGATAGGCGGGATCGAGCGCGAAAGCCTGGCCGGCGTCCGTGCCGACCGTCTCGACTCCGACCCCCCGCACCTTGCGCTGTTCCGCAAGAAACGGGATCGTTGCCGGGTGCCAGCCGGGAGTATGAGCCCCGTCTTCGGCGAAATTAAGGAACTCCGTCGGGTCTGTACGCTTCGACCAATCGGTTCGAAACAGCACCCAGGCTCCCTCCGGGATCTGGCCGTGCTGCCGTTCCCATTTCTCAACATAATCGACCGTCACTAGGAAATCAGGATTCTCACTTGCCTCGACTGAGGCATCAATGACGCACGCTGGACCAATGAAGCGCTCGACCGGAATGGTATCTGTTGCGTTATTCTCGTGATCCTTTCCGGTGATGAAATGGATCGGCGCATCGAAATGCGTCCCGGTATGCTCGCCGCACTTAAACCAGTTCCAGTACCAGGCAGGTCCACGCTCGTCATATTCGGACAGGACTTCGATCTCGAATGGAGGATTCTGTACAAACTCAGCGGGCAGCTGGAGCACTGGTGTAGAGGGCTCGAGGGGTTGAGTCAGGTCCACGACCTTGACCGCGCCAGAGACCAGCGCAACCGCCAATCCATTGAGTATATCGCCGCCAACGGTCACGTATCTTCCTCCTGTATTTAGGAGCATGAAGCTGCCTGATTTACGTGAATTGTCAAGTGATGACAGTAGAGCCGTGGCAGGTTAGATGGATTGAATGGCTTCAAAGCGAGACGCCCTTTATCGAGCTGACCCAGCCTCCGCTGACTTCGAGCTAGCCGACTCGCCGCTTTATTGGCTGGCGCGCGTTGCAGGCCGCTACCGGCTCGACATGGACATGGTCTTGAAGCCGATTGGAATGGACGTTCCTCGCTGGCGTGTGCTCGCTATTCTTACCGAGCACGAGCCGGCGAGCGTCACTGAGTTGTGCGATCACGCCGTTATCCGGCTGTCCACTATGACCCGCATCGTCAGGCGACTCGCCGATGGCGAGCTGGTTACAACGCGAACGCGCGACTCCGACGCTCGGGTAACCGAAGTCAGGCTAACAGATGCAGGCCGCGAGGCGGCCGTGAGCGTTCATTCCCAAGCAAGCCGGATATTTCGACATGGCTTTGAAGATTTTTCCGCTGGCGAGGTTGCAACACTTAACGACATGTTACAGCGTTTGTTCAGGAATTTCGGTCTGCCCTCGCGCTAGTCACCTCCAATTGCTTGTGGCGCTGCGACTTGGCCTTTTGCTGAAGTTCTGATTGCTTCGCCCGCGTTTTTGCGGTCTCCCGCATTAACTGAGCGGCCCCCGAAAGATAGGGCTTGGGTACCGCAACGGCACGGGTCGCATACCAAGCCGCAGCGCGCAGCGTGAAGTTTGGATCTGTGAGGTGAAGCCGGCCCAGCGCCACGAGGTCAGCCCGTCGACAAGCAATGATCGTGTTGACCTGCCCGGGCTCCGTGATTGCGCCTACGCACATGGTGCGAATGCCGACCTCGTTGCGGACTGTCTCGGAAAACGGCACTTGATACATTCGGCCATAGACCGGGGCTTGATCTGGAACGGTCTGGCCTGACGACAGGCTAATGAGGTCGCATTCGGCATCCTTGAAGGCGCGCGCGATGACGATGAGATCCTCCTCGCTAAGCCCACCCTCCCGCCAGTCGCTGGCGGAGAGGCGGACCGACATTGGTTTGGCCGCGGGCCAAGTGGCGCGCATCGCCGCAAACAGTTCAAGCGGAAATCGAAGTCGGTTTTCAATCGACCCGCCATATTCGTCCGAACGGCGATTGGTGAGCGGCGACAGGAAACTAGCGACAAGGTATCCGTGTGCGGCGTGAAGCTCTAACAAGTCGAAACCGGCTCGATCCGCGCGCTGCGCTGCTTCAACGAAATCGGCGATAATGGCGTCCATCCCCGCGCGGTCCAATTCGGCCGGTGCCTGGCTTTCTCCCGGCAACCAAGGGAGCGGCGACGCGGACACGATTGGCCAATTGAGCGCAGGATCAGCAATCGGATGGTCTGCTGCTTCCCACCCAAGTTGGGTTGATGCCTTGCGCCCGGCATGGCCAAGTTGGATCGCCAGCTTGGCGGGCCCGTTTTTTTTGGCGAAATCGACGATCCGCTTCCACGCAATTTCCTGAATGTCATTCCACAGTCCCGGACAGCCCAAGGTAATCCGTGCATCTTTCGATGTGCAGGTCATTTCCACGTAAACGAGGCCTGCACCCCCTACCGCTCGGGCACCATAATGCATCAAGTGCCAATCGCCAGGCACGCCGTCGACGGCACGATACTGGGCCATGGGCGCTACGACGACACGATTGGGAATCGACAGGCCGCGAAGCGTCAACGGCGTGAACATTGGCGTCGGGCGTTTGGCGACAAGGTCGATTCCCGTTTCGGCATGGTAGCTTTGGTAGAAATCATCCTCGACTGCCGTAAGAAAGGCAGGGTCCCGCAATTCGAGATTATCCCACGTGATCGATTTTGCGCGTGACATAACCATCATTGCGAATTGCTGGGGAGGCATGTCCCAAGAACGCTCGACATGTTCGAACCAAGCCAGCGACACGGCGGCGTTATGTTGGGTGATTTCGATCGCGGTCGCACGGTTTTCTCGATAGGCGTCGAAAGCAGCCGGAACGTCCTGTTCATTCTCCAGCAGCGCATCGGCCAACGCAATCGCGCTCTCCATCGCCAATTTGGTGCCCGAACCGATTGAGAAATGGGCAGTCGCCATCGCGTCCCCAAGAAGCACGATCCGGCCATGGGACCAGCGCCGGCAACTAATCCGCGGAAAGTTGCGCCATAGCGACCGGTTGACCAACAAAGGGTGACCTTCGAGATCCTCGGCGAAAATAGCTTCCAAAGCCCGTGCAGCCTGGTTTTCGTCCATCGAGTCGAAGCCATTCCCTGCCCAGCATTCGGGAGTCGTCTCGATCACCCAAGTCGAACGATCGCGGTCATATTGATAGCAGTGGGCGACAATGATCCCATGCGGGGTCTCGCGGAAAAAATAAGTGAAGTCTTTGAGTGGCCGGGTCGAACCCATCCATGTGAATTTGTTGCGGGTTGGGCTTATGAGCGGCTCAAAGGCGGCGGCGTGGGCATCGCGAATGCGGCTATTGGTCCCGTCGGCGGCTACGATCACATCGGACGAGGCAAGGTGTTGCTCGATTGTCGTCGGGTCGATCGTTACTCCGTAATGACTTATGACCCCGACTGCATCGGCTCGCGCTTGGAGAATTTGGAGCAACTTCAGCCGCGAGCAACCAGCGAACCCATTGCCGCCGCACCGGATGTCATGGCCTTTGAAGCGGATGCGGATGTCATCCCAGTAGGCAAAGGCATCGGCGATCATTGCGTAGGATTCGGGATCGCGGCTGAGGAATTCGCCAAGTGTCTCGTCCGAGAAAACGACTCCAAAGCCAAACGTGTCGTCGGGCTGGTTTTGCTCGAACAATTCGACGTGCCAGTCGGGTCGTGCCTTCTTTACAAGAATGCCGAGATAGAGGCCCCCTGGACCACCACCAATGATACTGATCCGCAAAACTCGTTCCTCGAAGCGTTCACGCAGGGGATAGACTAATCGCCGAAATGCTTCAAACCTAAAATAGTTCGCGCTTGATCAGAAACTTACTTTTTGTCCGATCCCCCGAGCGCATGCTCGCTCATGGATTAGATGAGCCGCCGCAAGGTCTTGTGCCGCGATCCCGAGCGATTTGTATAGCGTGATGTCCTCCGGGGACGTCCTCCCGGCAAGGCTGCCGTTAGCGACGTCGCCGATCTCGCCGAGCAGATGGTCAAGACCGATCTTGCCGGAGTCAATCGCGCGACGAAGCTCGCCCGCCTCGTTGATTGCTGAAAGCCGAAGGTCAACAAAGTAGCGAACCTTAGTAACGAGCGAGACATCGGCTTCGGCGGTCGTAACGATGCTCGACCCAACGAGATTGACGTGAGTCCCCGGCCCCACATCGGTGCCAAACAAGACAGGATCGCGGGCCTTGCTGACAGTGCAAATAATGTCTGCTCCGGCGACACAGTCGCCGACATTGGCGACTGGTTCGACCATTAATCCGGTACGCTCTGACTGTTCCTGAGAAAAGCGTTCGGCGCTCGCAAGATTTGGCGACCAAGCGCGCACGCGGCGCAATGGCCGGACGCATTGCATCGCCTCAAGGTGACTTACGGCCTGCTCGCCGGTACCCAGGATTGCCAGGTCTCCGGCATCGGGACGCGCCAGAAGGTCGGTGGCGAGCGCACTCACGGCGGCGGTGCGGACGGCGGTGATCTCGCCCGCATCAAGGATTGCCACGGGGCGACCGTGCGCCGTCTCGAACAACAGGACTATGCCAAGGTGCGAGGAGTAGGCGGTCCCAACGTTGCGCGGGCTCAAGCTGACGATCTTGACGCCATAGCACTCCGGATCGGCGAGGAAGCCGCCCATGTTCCCCATCATTCCAATGTCACCAGGCATTTTTATGACCGTGCGCAAAGGAATTTCAGCGCGACCCTCGGAAACCGCGATCATCGTCCGGCGCATCAGGTCGATGCAATCCGCCATCGGGAGAAGTTCGCGGATCTCGGCGCCTCGAAGGATGCGTAAATCGACGCCTGGACGTTCGATCATGAGGCAAAGCTGTCCTTTAGTTCGCACATCGCGTTGATGAAGGCAGCGATGTCGTTTTCATTATTATAGAAATGGAAGGCCGCCCTAAGGTTTTGGTCACGGTGGGACACGACAATATTGCGCTTTTCCAAAGCAGCGGCGAGGCCGCCGCTGTCACGGGATGGTATCGCAATCATCGCGCCACGGCGAGAGTCGTCGCGCGGCGTGATCGCCGGCCATCCGATTTTGGCAAGCTGGTCCATGCATTGCCCTGATAGGCTGCGCACACGTTTCTCGATTGCATCGGTTCCGATTTCCGCGATGATCCCTAAAGCCGCTTCCGCTGCATAGCAGGCAACGACCGGCGGAGTTCCCCCCTCGAACCGGCGTGCCGTTAAGGACGGGCAATTGCTCTTTATGTTCATCGCATTGATGTCGGCCTGCGCAAACCATCCGGAGACGGTTGGCAGGAGTTGTTGAATAAGCGAGCCACGGACATAAAGGAATCCGATACCCGCCGTTGCCAGCAGATATTTGTAGAGTCCACCAACCGCAAAATCGACGTCGAGCGCGCCTACATCCACTGTCATTGAGCCAACCGACTGATAGCAATCTAGCATCATGAGCGCACCGCGGTCGTGAGCAATGCGGCCAATTGCCGCTGCGTCCAGCCGGGCGCCGTTCCTAAAGCCTACGTGGGTAACCGCCACTAACCGGGTACGCTCGTCGATGGCATCTGCGAAGCGCTCAGGTGAAATCCAGCCATCGGCGCCTAACGGCACATGGACGACGCGTGCACCGCGCGTTTCTTGGGCGTGCCAAATCTGCGCATTGGTCGGGAACTCGAGGTCACTGGTGACGATGGTGTCGCGCTTGCCGCTAAAGTCGAGCGCACTTGCGACGGCATTGATCCCGGCTGTGGTGGAACTTGTCACTGCAATCTCGTCGGGCGTTGCCCTCAGGATAGTCGCGAGCCCGGACCGCACTGCTTCATTCTTCGCGACCCATACTTCCCAGTTGGCGCCGACTGCGAGCCGGTCGTCCAGGTAGCTTGAGAAAGCGGCCCGAACGGAGTCAGCCAAGGCTGCGTAGGAACCGCTATTGAGGTACGTCTTTTCGCCAAGCAGTGGAAAGCGACTGCGCAACGCTTCAAAATCAGTCATGACTAGCTGTTCCCTACCTCAGCCCGGAGCGACTCAATGTTCGCCAATGTCGAGCCGATCAGTCTTGCCGAAATACAAGCCGCACATCGGCGCCTCCGCGAAATTGCACTTCGCACCCCGGTCATTCGCTGTGACGCGGCGCAAGCGGGCCGCGATCTGTGGCTCAAGCTGGAAAATCTTCAGCAGATTGGATCGTTCAAGGTTCGGCCAATCGGGAATGCTGTCCTGTCGCGTGATTGCAGCGTGCTTGCCCGCGGCATTTACACTTCGAGCTCGGGAAATAGCGCACTTGGCTTGGCGTGGATGGCACGCAAGCTGGGTATCGGCGCGACCGCAGTGGTTCCGGAGAATGCCCCAGAGGCGAAACTTGTTGGCCTGCGCAAGCTCGGCGCGCAAATCATTATGCTTCCCTATGCTCAGTGGTGGCAGGTCATTGAAACGGGTCATCACGAAGGCCTCGATGGCCTCTACATCGACGCAGTACGCGATCCGGCCGCGCTCGCCGGGGACGGAACGATTGGCGTCGAGATCGCCGAGGATGCGGGCGAACTCGATGCGGTTTTCATCCCTTTTGGTGGTGGCGGGCTTGCCTGCGGGATAGCCTGCGCCCTCAAGGCACTGCGGCCTTCTGTCAAAATCGTGGTCTGCGAACTGGCCAGCGCGCAACCGCTTAAGGCGGCCTTGTCGGCGGGCCGTCCGGTAACCGTGCAAGCGGCCCCCGGTTTTGTCAGCGGGGTCGGCTATAGCCGAGTGCTGCCAGAAATGTGGACGTTGGTATCGTCGCTTGTCGACGAGGTAGTCACTGTCACTCTTGACCAGGTAAAGGCAGCGATCCGAGTGATGGTCGCCACCAATCACGTCGTCGCTGAAGGAGCTGGCGCCGTCTCCGTCGCAGCGGCGCTTTATGGCGCGCACTCCCACCGGCGGGTCTGCGCCGTGGTATCGGGCGGGAACCTTGACCCGGCCCAGCTCGCAGAAATAGTCACGTCAGGCGGTTAGATCGGCTGAAAGCGCAAGCGGAACCGCGTCCCGATGGCTTCGCTTCCAGGCGAAGTAGGCCAGCGTGATGAAACCAAGCCACGGCACCCCCACGATCCACGAGATATTCCAGAACTCCGTGTCCAGCCCCATTGTCACGAGGATCGCCCCGAGCAACGCCAGCCCTGTGATCTGCATGAAGGGAAATAGCGGCATTCGGACGGGAAGGGCAGCCTTTCCGTGATGCCGACGGAAGCTCAAATGGCTGACCAAGATGGTTATCCAGACAACTATGGCTCCAAACAGCGCGACACCGAACAAGTAATTGTAAGCGAGCGGAGTCACCACCGAAAGTGCGGCGGCCGCGAGAATGCTTGCGCCCGATACGAGGATGGCCGCGACCGGCGTGCCATTTTTACTAAGCTTGCCCAGAAATGAGGGGGCGTATGACCCCCGCGACAAGGAAAAGAGCATCCTCGAGCAAAGGTAGACGTTGGTGTTCATGCTCGACAAGGCGGCGGTAATGACAACAAAGTTCATCATTCCTGCAGCATGGCGAATGCCGCTATGCGCGAACACTTTTACGAACGGGCTTTGGGTGATGACTTTGGCGCCGGTCTCCGTCCAGGGCACAAAACTGACGACGATTGCCAAGGCCAGGATGTAGAAAAGAAAGAGACGAAAAGCCATGGTTCGAAGCGCCGCGGGGATTGCCGTTACGGGATCTTTTGTCTCGCCCGAAGTCACGGCGATGACCTCGATCCCGTTGAATGAGAAAATTCCAATTAGGACGCCCATCCACACTCCGCCAAGACCGTGAGGAAGAAAACCGCCTGGTAGGCCAGTAAGATTGGCGGCGCCTGTCGCCGGCTGCCCGATGCCGAAGATAGTTGACGCGCCAACGATGATAAAAACAACGATAGCGGCCACCTTGATGAAGGCGAACCAATATTCGATCGTCCCAAAATTGCCGACCGAGCGCGAGTTGAAATAGAGCAGGATGCTCGCGAAACCGATCGACCATATCCACACCGGGAGCTCTGGAAACCAGTATCCCATGTAGAGACCAACGGCGACTGCCTCGCCGCCAACCGCGATGACCTGGGCCAACCAATAAGTGTAACGGACCATAAAGCCGGCCCATGGATTGAGGTAGGTTTCCGCATATATGCCAAAAGAACCCGCGGTTGGATGAACGACAGCCATTTCCGACAGGCTGAACACCATTACTACGGCGATGAAACCCGCGACAATGTAGCTGAGCAGGACGCCCGGCCCTGCATATCCAATCGCCAGCCCACTGCCGAGAAACAGCCCTGTCCCGATGGCGCCTCCAAGTCCGATCATCGTGATCTGGGCTTTGCTCAAAGACTGCTGCAGGCCCTGCTCGCCGATCGTGACCGGGTCCTTGTCCATCCGTTGGGCTCCCACCAGGGCCGTGCAGTCCGCCGGCCATATATATTTGCTTTAAGCATAAACTTTTGCGACAATCAAAAGCAGCTGGCCGGGCCGGTGTCGCTTTTGCAAAAGCAGAAGACCATCTTGCATTCGCACGTCTAATACTTCAAGCTTAAAGTTGTTAGGGGGTGGCATGGGTTCGGGTGACGGCGCGATAGTGGTGGAACGGCAGGGTGAACAGTTTGCTAGCGGTGCCCGGCATGCTGTAATCACTGGAGGCGGAACCGGGATTGGCGCGGCAATCGCCCGTTCGCTCGCCAAGGATGGCAACAACGTAACGCTTATCGGGCGCCGTCCTGCGCCAATCGCAAGTCTGGCCGAGGAAATCGGAGGGTTCTCATATGCCGCGGATGTGACCGAGCGTTTCTCTGTCAACGCGGCATTCGAGAAAGCGCGCGTCGCCTTGGGCCCAATTGAGATTCTGGTAAATTGCGCGGGGGACGCGCCAAGCGGCAAGTTTGCAACGATCTCGCTCGATCAATGGCGCGCAACCATGGCAGTGAACCTCGACGCGCTGTTTATTTGCGTCCAAGCTGCGTTGCCTGATTTACTGGCAGCAACAGCGGGGAGGATCGTTACGATCTCGTCGACCGCGGGCCTCAAGGGATACGCCTATGTTGCTCCCTATGTTGCGGCCAAGCATGGCGCAATCGGACTGACTCGAGCGCTAGCGGCAGAATTCGCCTCAACTGCCCTTACGGTCAACGCGGTTTGTCCGGGCTTTACCGATACCGATATGGTGGCTCGTGCGGTCACTACCATCGGCGCCTTAACTGGACGGGACGAGCAGGCAGCCCGCGCCGAACTGGCGCGCTATAATCCTCAGCGCAGACTGATCGCGCCCGAAGAGGTGGCAGCAGCCGTATCGTGGCTGTGCCGGCTCGACAGCCAGTCGATTACTGGCCAGGCAATCGCCGTGGCCGGCGGAGAAGTAACGTGAGCAAAACGAAGATCCGCGAAATACATGATGGAAATCTCGGCGGTGGGCCGACGGACATTAGGTTGTGGCTGCGCTTGCTCGGCTGCTCGACAGTCATCGAAAAGCGATTGCGTCGCAAGCTCGCGGAGCGGTCGTCAACACTACCGCGGTTTGACGTGATGGCCGCACTTGTGCGCCATCCGGAAGGACTCACAATGTCGGCCCTGTCCCGCCAACTCCTAGTGTCCAACGGCAACATCACCCATCTTGTGCACTGGCTCGCTAAGGAGGGTCTCGTTGAGATCGAACAGTGCAGTCACGATGGTCGTTCGACTATAACTCGCCTGGCGCCAAAAGGTGCAGAAGCCTTCGCCGTCCTTTCCCGAGAGCATCACCAATGGGTCGAGACGATGTTCGCCGGACTCGCCGCAAACGATAAAGAGAGATTGTTTGTCCTGCTCGGCAGGCTGCGGACCTCCGTTGAAGAATCGAAGGAGGACAGCGTCCGTGCAGCCTGAAGCCTTTACACCAGAACACTTCGCCTGGGCCTTTGAGCGGGGTGTAGGGACCGTCACCCTCAACCGGCCTGAACGCAAGAACCCCCTAACATTCGACAGTTATGCGGAACTGCGCGACCTGTTTCGTGACCTCTCGAGCAGTCCCGCCATCAAATCAATCGTCGTCTCGGGCTCGGGCGGAAACTTCAGCTCTGGCGGCGACGTGCATGAGATCATTGGCCCATTGACCCGCATGGCAATGCCTGAGTTGCTTGCCTTTACTCGTATGACCGGTGACCTCGTTAAGGCAATGCGCTCCTGTCCCCAGCCAATCGTCGCGGCTATCGACGGGGTATGTGCTGGCGCTGGTGCGATACTTGCTATGGCTTCGGACCTACGCTTGGCTACGCCGCGCGCAAAGACTGCCTTCTTGTTCACAAGGGTGGGGCTCGCAGGTTGCGACATGGGAGCCTGTGCCATCTTGCCAAGATTGATCGGCCAGGGACGTGCCGCCGACCTACTGTTTACTGGCCGGGTCATGACCGCGGAAGAGGGTGAGCGCTGGGGCTTTCATAATCGGCTGGTCGATCCAGAAGCACTAGATCGCGAGGCCTTTGGGCTGGCTCAGTCATTGTCATCGGGACCAACCTTTGCGCATGGGATTACGAAGACCATGCTCAATACGGAATGGAATGTCAGTCTCGAAACAGCGATCGAGATGGAGGCCCAAGCCCAAGCAATATGCATGACAACCAATGATTTTCGTCGCGCCTTCGAGGCCTTTTCCGAAAAGCGCTCTCCAATTTTTGAGGGTAATTAATGGCTGACACCAGCTTCCTAGACTGGCCTTTTTTCGATGATCGCCACCGCGCAATAGCTCGTGATCTTGATGCGTGGTGCGCGAGCGAGCTCGACCATCACGAGCCCGAGGATGTGGATGCGGCCTGCCGCTCGCTTGTCGCGAAACTCGGCGCGGGCGGTTGGCTAAGATATGCGGTGCCGGCCGAATTCGGCGGGATGGACGAAACACTCGACGTTCGTACCTTGTCGCTCATTCGCGAGACGCTTGCGCGCCATTCGGGCCTCGCGGACTTCGTGTTTGCCATGCAGGGCCTTGGCTCGGGCACGATAAGTCTGTTCGGGACGAATGAACAGAAACAGCACTATCTGCCAGCCGTTGCGCGCGGCGAGAAAATCGCCGCCTTTGCGCTTACCGAGCCTGGGGCGGGAAGCGACGTTGCAGCGTGCGAGACTAGTGCGACCGAGCACGAAGGCTCATTTCGCATCAACGGCGCCAAGACCTACATCTCCAATGGTGGCATCGCTGATTATTATATCCTCTTTGCTCGCACTGGCGAAGCGCCCGGGGCACGTGGACTCTCCAGCTTTATCGTCGACGCCGATGCCCGCGGACTGTCGATTGGCGCACGTCTGCGGGTCATTGCTCCCCACCCTCTTGCCCAGATCGACTTTCATGATGTCGAAGTTAGCAGCGGCGCCTTGCTTGGCGTACGCGGCGACGGATTTCGTCAGGCAATGGCAACACTTGATATCTTTCGTACGACGGTCGGCGCAGCTGCTCTTGGGTTCGCTCGGCGCGCGCTTGATGAAGCCACCGGGCGAGTACTTGAACGCCAGCTTGGTGGGGCTCTGCTGGCTGACAATGCCGTCGTCCAGGCGCAACTCGCCGAGATGATTCTCGCGGTCGATAGCGCGGCGCTGCTAGTCTATCGCGCTGGCTGGGTTCGCGATGTGCAGCAACGGCGAAATACCCGTGAGGCGGCACTCGCCAAGCTTCATGCCACAGAAGCTGCGCAGCGAGTCGTTGACCAAGCCGTGCAGCTATTCGGCGGGGCGGGCGTAACCCACGGTGTCATTGTTGAAGCGCTATACCGCGAAGTTCGCGCGTTGCGCATCTATGAAGGGGCATCGGAGGTGCAGCGCATGGTCATTGCTCGCCAGCATATCGCGGAGGCACGGTCATGAGCATTCATCGTAGCCTACTTCCGCCCGGCTGGCCTCGCCCCCGTGGGTACGCGAACGCCGTCCTAGCGCGCGGAACAACCGTCTTTACTGGAGGACTAGTCGGCTGGAACCAGTTCGAGCAATTTGCCACCGGCGGCATCACTGGCCAGTTTCGCCAAATCCTGGTCAACCTCGTTGCCGTGCTTGCGGAGGCAGACGCTAGACCCGAACATCTGGTGCGGATGACGTGGTACGTCGTTGACGTCGAAGCCTACCGCGGCGAGCTCCCAGCTATAGGCAAGGTCTATCGCGAGCTGCTTGGACGCAACTTTCCAGCAATGGCGGTTGTGCAAGTGCTTGCTCTAGTCGAACCTGAAGCCCTGATCGAGATTGAGGCAACTGCGGTTCTCCCAGACACTGGCCAGTAACAACGGAAAGTCTTCCAAGTAACGCCCCCGCCCGAAGCTCACAGCGAGGCAGAAATCGACACCTGTGATAAAGCGTGGGCCCTCCCCTCAGCCGCTGTCGCTGACACGCTCTGCTTGGACATCCCCAGCCCGAAAGCCGTGCTCGCCGGCAAACCAGTCTCGACCACCAGGAATGCCCATTGTCCGATTCTCAAATCCCACTGAATACGGGCCTTGCCGATCTGTTCGCCGAAGGACGAGCGTCAAAGTTTTGGTTCATTTGTCTCGCAGTTTGGCTGAACGCGGCCGATAGCCTGGTCACGGCAACGATCATGCCTAACGTTGGCGCTAACCTAGGGGGCTACGCTTTCTTTAGCTGGGCAGTAGCGGGGTTCCTATTAGGAGCGATTGTGGCCAGTGCGAGCGCCGGTCGCTTGTCTGAGTTATTGGGTCTGCAGTCAGCAACGACCATCGCTGGCATCATCTTCGCTGCCGGGTGCGCTATGAGTGCACTTGCACCCAACATCGGCATGTTTCTGGTTGGGCGTGTCGTCCAAGGCGTCGGCAGCGGCTGGATCTCGGGCTTCGCAATGGTCGCAAGTGCGCTTATATTCCCAGCGCGACACTTGGCCCGGATGTTTGCCTCGACTGCCGGGGTGTGGGGCATCGCAACCGTCTTGGGGCCTTTGATTGGGGGAATGCTGGTTCAGGCAGGCAATTGGCGGGCAGTCTTCTGGCTGTTCGCCCTCCAGGCCCTCCTGTTCAGCGCGGCTGCGCCCTTTCTTTTGCGTGGCAGCGTTGGCAAACGAGACCACTCATCCATTCCCTGGCTTCAGCTCGCATTGCTCACCGTAGGCGTCGGGGCAATTGCGCTTGCAAACTTAGGTAGCAACTCGACGGTCGCGTTCAGCCTCGTCGCCACCGGCCTTATGGTGCTTTGCTTAATCCTTCGCATCGATGGCAAGGCCCGAATTCGGATGTTTCCGCATCGGACGGGAAGCCTGCGAACCACTGCAGGATTAGGCTATGCCGCGATGTTCGCCCTGTTTGCTTCTTCGATGGGACTGATCGTCTATGCTCCCCCAATCCTCCAAGTCACGCGGCAACTTTCTCCGATGTCGGCAGGCTATGTCGTAGCCGCCCAGGCACTGGCATGGACCCTAACTGCCTTTACCGTCGCCGCCGCCAGCGGTCCCGCGGAGAACCGCTGTATCCGGCTTGGTGGCGCGTGCATCTTTGCAAGTGTAGCCTGTTTGATGCTGGGACTCGGAGTGGCCCCGGTCGCGATGGTCATCGCTTCTGCGGCGCTCATGGGTGTCGGTTTCGGCCTTTGCTTCAGCCTTATAAACCGTCGAGTATTGGGCGTGTTGTCGGACGATGATCGAGCAATAGGCGCATCAGCCTTCATAGTTGTTCGCCAGACAGGAGGAGCTGTTGGCGCTGCGGTTGCAGGCGCAACAGCGAACCTAGCTGGGTTCAAGGCAGGCATGACGGTTCCGGCCGCACAATCAGCATCAACATGGGTGTTCGCAACCGCGCTGCCATTGGCCCTAGGAGGAGCCTGGGCAGCGTGGCGCCTTAGTACCAGGCCTGACCCACGGTAGATATCTGGGTTCAGTTCGCCATTCGACGCTCTGAAATAAGGTTACACATCGCGGTCCCCGTCCAAGAAGACGTCAGCTGAGCGCAGGTGCTAGCTTGTCCATAGCCTCGTGCAGTGAATCCGGTGAGCGACAGAAGCAAATCCGGAGGAAGCTTTTTGCATCGGGACCGAAGAACACGCCTGGGGCCAGGCCCACATTGGTCTTGTTGAGGATATCAAGACAGGCGGCCTTCGAGTCCGGCATCCCTTCGATCTCGAAAAATGCATACATCGCCGCCTTGGGGCGTGTAGCCATGCGCACGCGAGGCATCCTTTCCAGCGCGGAACACACAATGTCCGCGCCTTTCGCGCAATAAGCATTCATCTCTGCAACGAACGGCTCGCCGTCCCTGAGTGCAGTGGCCGCGGCATATTGCAGAAACGTCGTCGTCCCGCTCGACGTATATTGGGTCATCATGGCCAATATTGGCGCCACCGAAGGTGGATGGACAAGCCAGCCAAGGCGCCAGCCTGTCATCGCATATGATTTCGAAAAGCTATTGATGACGAGCACCCGATCTTCAGGGTCAGAGATCGTCAAGATCGAGGGCGCGCATCGCTCACCAAAAACGAGCCGGTGATAGACTTCGTCAGCAATCAGCCAAATGCCCGCCGAGCGTGCAAAATTGAGCAACTCCCGCTGAACCTCCAATGGGATCATGGCCCCCGTTGGATTTCCCGGCGAGGCGTAAAAGATTGCTTTCGTCCGACTGTCACAGGCCGCACGGACTTCGGCCACATCGAGGGTCCAGCCAGTATCGCCATTGCTCATTCCAACAGAACGGACTTCCCCGCCAGCAATTTTGACCATGCCAGTGATGTTGGGCCATACCGGATCGATGACAATAATGTTGTCGCCTGCATTTACGAGCATCTGGACCGCAAGCATGATGGCCTGCATTCCGCCTGCCGTCACGGTCGTGCGATCGGTTCCAATCGGCAAACCATAAAGATCCTGGTAATATCTCGAAAGCGTCTCGCGAAGGTGGGGAACGCCACTTTGATGCGAATAAAAAGTCTGGCCAGCGGCGATCGCGTCGGACACAGCCTCTGCGAGAAACGCGGGGCTCGCAACGTCCCCCTCACCAAACCAAAGCGGCAGGACGCCACTACTCGGGTCAAAAGCTGCCTTGGCAATATTGGCGATGTTGTCTAAACTTATAGCCGCGATCTGCGCGCGAATATCGTGGATGGCCGGGCCAGGCGACGTCGGTGCCTCCCGTAAAACGGCAGTCATTTTATTTCCTTTCCGACAGCGGACAGCGAGCGCGCTATTCCGTTTCTGGTTAGCCTGATGTCATCCTCGGCCACGACGAATGCAAACCCCTCTGAAATGCGGTTTCGAGCGTCTTCGACGCTTGGTGTGAATATGCCGCAAGGGACGCCGCTTGAGCGACAAAGGCCAAGGATCAGCTGGATAGCGTTTTCAAGTCCAGGGGCACCGTTCGGGCCAAGCGAAAGCGCCAAATCACCCGAGCCTATGAAGACCATGTCGATACCAGGAGTCGCGATAATCTCAGGCGCATTTGCGAGGCCAAGCTCAGTTTCGATCATGACAGAAACCATGACCTGAGTCGTGCAAGCCTTGCTGTAATTAGCGAAATCGGCCAGAGGCCTCACCCCTCCACCCGATCGTTTGCCGTGAGGCGGATAATGGGCTGCGACAACGGCGGCCGCTGCTTCGGCAGCGCTTTCAACGAGCGGTACGATGACGCCGAGTGCACCGCTATCCAGTGCTTCACCGATGTGATGGCTGTTATTTGTTGCAACCCGCACAACAGGCGTGCTCGCTTCGCCAACTGCCAGGATCCCTGCATGGAGCGTAGTGCGTTCCCACAGGCCATGCTGGCCATCGAAAACAATCATGTCTGGCGAGCATTCGGCCGCGATCTCAGCCAAGGCCACCGATCCCAGGCTGAGCCAAACGCAGGACACTGGCCTTCCATCACGAAGGCGCTGCAAGGCATGGTTCGTATACCGTCCGGTCATTCGTCGTTCCGGCCCCTAAGCCCGGCCTCCTCGAGCAAAGGAAGCACTTTCGACGCAAAGTAAGGGAGTTCACCTAGATAGTCGACGAAGCTCAACGCTACACCAGCAAATCCTGCCTTATGAAGCGATACCAACGTGTCCGCGATGTGCTGCGGAGTTCCTACGAGGGGATACGTCCCCGCCCCGGCAGCAAATCTCTTGCGGTGGCGCGCATAAGCTTCTGCATCATGCGAGCCAGACATGGCCATCTTCATAGCCATGTGTGTGTCCACGGCCGCATGGTCGGCCTCCCTTACCGCGAAACGTTCATAATAGTCATCAGCCTCGCCTTGCGTTGGCCGGCACACCACGTGGCAGGCCGTGAATACGCCGACTTCGCGATCATGATCCGCTGCTCGGGCCCGCATGTCGGCGATGGTTGCCGCCCCGTCGGAAATCTCGACAAAAGTTGTAAAGATGAAATCGCTCGTCCGGGCGGCGAAGTCACGTCCTGGCGGCGAAAAGGCAGCAGACATGGTAATTGGGCGCGGTCGCTGCAACGAGAGTGGCCGCCCCTCCACCGCGCGAAGCTTGTAATGGGGTCCCGGGGTGTCGAACACTTCTTCGCCCGCGAGAATGCGCGCGAACACGTCATACCATTCATTTCCCTGGGCGTAGGGTTCGCGGCTCTGGGGAATGCCGAACATCTCGAACTCGGGCCCATTCCATCCGCACACGATGTTGAGACCGGCCCGGCCACCACTCACGTGATCGATGGTCGCCATCGCCTTGGCTGCGAACACCGGATGGACAAATGGTGCATGAACCGTTGCAAACACCGTGATCTGGCGCGTCGATACGGCAAGCGCCGAAGCGAGTGTTAAGGTCTCAAATGAATGATGCCGCGCGTTCGTCTGGCCGCCGAATCCCTTCCAACGAGCAATTGGAAGAAAAAACTCGAGTCCAAGTTCATCGGCCATCTGGGTGACAGCCTGGATGTCCGCCCAACGCGCTGCCCATCGCTCAGGCACAGTCGTAACAGCTAGGCCGCCATCCGCGTTCGCACCGAACAGTCCGAGCTTGAACGTGTTCAGGCGGCCCATCCCACCATTAGCCATCAGAATTTACGAGTGACGGACAATCCGTAGCTCCGCGGCCGAATAGTCAGCAAAGCAAGCGGATCTTGGCTTGAGGAAATTGCATCGATCTGCGCACGGGCATTGAAGAGATTGTTGACGAAAAGCGAGGTGGACCAGGTCCCGGAGGTCGCAGATGCCCTCAAGTTGACGGCGACATATTCGTCGAGCGGCACATTGAACGGGCTTGAAGGGTTAAATTGCGTCTTCGTGCGTCCCCGATAATTGGCGTCAGCACGCAAAATTCCTTCAAACTCTCCCGCAAGTGGAAAGCGGTAACTTACTGAAGCGTTGGCCTGCAGTTTCGGCACATTCGGTAGCGTATCGCCGGCCCGACCAAGGTTCGGATTTCCTGGAATAAAAGGCTGATTATCTCTTAACCGCGCGCGCTGGTAGGAAGCGCCAAGATCGACCTCGACGCCCTTTGCAACGCTTGCATAAAGCTCAGCCTCTGCCCCATCGATATTCACCCGCCCAGCATTAGTGGTAAACGGGAACGCGCCAGTGGCGTCGACCGAGCGGACCTGTGTATTTGTCCAGCGGATAGCATAAGCCGCCACGTTTAGCCGCAAGCGATGGTCGAAAAACTGAGTTTTGGCACCTGCTTCGTAATTCCACAGAGTGTCCGGCGTGTATCCGCGGGGAATGTTCGACGTGAACGGAAGATCGGCCGCGTTGACGCCTCCGGTCCGAAATCCCTGAGCCGCAGTGGCGTAAAGCAGCAAGTCAGGCTGTGCTTGGTAGGCGACGTTGAACTTGTACGTGACTTTGCTGTTTTTGGATGAGTTATACAGCACCCCGACCGGCGATGAGCTAAATCCACCAAAGGGATGGGTCGTCTCCTGGGCAGCAGTCTGCCTTGACCGGAAATAACGAGCGCCCACGAGGCCGGTGAGTTTATCCGTAAATTTGAACGTCACTTCTCCGAACAAGGCTTCCTGGCTGACCTTCTGATTATCGGTACGACCAAAAAATGTGTTTCCGTTGGGCGTCGATAATGCGTCGTCCG
The DNA here is from genome assembly GCA_025356055.1 of Sphingomonas sp. GTDB lineage: Bacteria > Pseudomonadota > Alphaproteobacteria > Sphingomonadales > Sphingomonadaceae > Sphingomicrobium. Next base: position 23,586 of record JANXUU010000068.1, read on the forward strand.
AGTTCAGGCGACTGAACGGTCCGGCCGCAACGCCGTCCGGGGTCGAACGAATAACTTGAACCTCAAAATTTGACTTCTCGCGCTGCAGAAAGCCGCCGATTACGAAATTGAGTGGCCCGTCAAAGTGCGAGGCATATCGCAGTTCGTTTGACCAGACCCGGCGATACTGTGGCTCTTTCGTGATGCCCGGAATCGGCACTCCAAAAGAAAAGAGAATCGCCGAGCTGTCGAAATTATAGTCAAACCGCCTACCGTACCAATTCGTCGTGGCGGTGATCGTGCCAAATGGTGCGCTATATTCGCCAGTCAGGCTGTAGATGCTGAGCTTATCGGTCAGCGGGCTTCGCGTCAGGTCGGTATTGATCAAGTCTCCACCCGGAATAGAAGGGTAGCCCGTTGTACCGAACGACGTTGTCCCCGGCGGTGTGTATCGCGAGGAGCCATGGGACTTGAGTTTCTGGGTAGTCGCCGACGCGGTAAGCGTGAAGGCATCCGATGGCCGAAACCGCAGCAACGCCCGCCCACCTGTAACACGTTCGTCGTTGACATTTTTGACCCGGCCCGTTGCTAAGCGCGTCTGGTCAATGAACCCACTTTCATGATCAAGCCAGCCCGTCACGCGAAGGGCAAGGACGTCCTTGACGATGGGAACGTTGACCGTTCCGTGGAGATTATAATTTAGTCCGCCTTTTTCGGTCGCGCCGATTTCGGTGGTTACATTGCCTTCGAAGACATTGAACCGCGGCTTATTCGTAATGTACCTGATCGTGCCGCTCATCGAACTTGCGCCGTACAGGGTCCCTTGGGGTCCCTTGAGAACTTCGATGCGCTCTAGGTCGTAGAGGCGGATATCGGCGTTACGACCACCGCCATCATTCGCGTTCGATGCACTGATGACGGCTTCGTCATAATAGACGCCGACCGTCGAAGCGCCCGTCGAGGTTACGCCACGAATGATATATTTCTTGTCGCCCGGCCCAAGGTCGTCAAACTGGAGGCTAGGCACCGACCCGGCAAATTTTGCAAAGTTATCGGCGCCACGCGCGTTTAACGTTTCACCGCTGATTGCCTGGATTGCGATTGGCACCTTTTGGAGTGAGGCAGCGCCACTCTTGGTCGCCGTGACGACAATCTCCTCGAGCCCGCCCGCATCTGCCGACTTCTGGGAACCAGTCTCTTTAGGTGATCCGGACTGCTGCTGGGCCGAGGCCGCGCTTGCCGGCAAGGCCAGCGTCGCAATCAAGCCGGTGGCGATTAGGCTTGGTCGATAGCCCGCCTTGCGAATGTGCCCCGTCAGCATATCGATCCCCTCCATATGTTTTATCCTTAAAGCATTTTTGATTGAGTTTTCCACTATTGCAAGCACCAAATGCTCGCTCGGCAAAATAACCTCGACGCAGTGGCGCCGCGTCGGACCACTTGCCTAGGCGAAGTAGCACCCAGGTTTCCCGGATATTGCCAAGCAAATGCGCCTGAAGACTAAATCACCTCTCAAGTTGACCATGCCGATAGAGCCTCCTCGGCCTAGCTTATGGAATGCCCAGAAGATTCCCAGATGATTGAGGCTTGAAGCAATTGCAGGGGGCGTGTACTTTTCGCGTTGAATTTGGAGAAGTCATGAGTACGGCGGACATCCGGGGACGACCAATTCACCGTCACCTCACAGCTAACGTCGTCGCTCGTCGATGGGATCAAGAGCGCGGAGCTCCCGCAACCCACACGACGGGAAAGTCGGCCGACACCGTCCGGACTCTCTTGCAGCAAACTCATGCCATGGCTCGGTCTACGATCAAGTCTGCGCAGGCTCATGGGGATTGACGCGCGTTAGCAACCTCGACCGATTGGCTCCGTTATGACGGTGGTCAACGAAATATATGATGACTTCGTCCGCCGCCAATTGCCTCCCCTCGAGGAATGGCCCGATTTCCAGCTCGACGACTTTATTTACCCTGAGCGCCTAAACGCGGCGGTGGACCTGCTCGACAAAGCAGTGGCCGAGGGCGAGGGAGAACGCCCCGCCATTCGCAATGATGTCGGCGAAACCAGCTACGCGACTTTGAAAGACAGGTCTGACAGGATCGCGCGTATTCTAGTAGAGCAGGAAGGCCTCATACCCGGCAACCGAGTAATGTTGTGCGGGCCGAATAGCGCCATGCTCATCACAGCCTGGTTTGGCATATTAAAGGCCGGTGGCGTTGCGGTTGCGGCCATGCCGATGCTACGCAAGAGCGAAATCGAGGCCCTGGTCGCGAAGGCCCAAGTCAGTCATGCGATCGTTGATTTTGGGTGCCGGGGACCAGCGTCCGCAATAGCCGAGAGTGAACTTGGCTCAATCATGTTCTACCACGGCGACGTGGGATCCGGCCCCTTGGAGGCGCGGATGGCCAAGGCCGCACCCGGCTTTCCTCCTGTCGAAACGGGACGAGACGATCCTGCAATCATTGCCTTCACCTCGGGAACCACGGGAGTTCCAAAGGGCACAATTCACTTTCATCGGGACTTGTTGATACCTGCCGACGCCTTCGCTGCAAAGGTTCTTCGCCCGCCGCGAGGCGCAAGTTGGAGTGCAACCCCTCCCCTCGCATTCACTTTCGGGCTGGGCGCTCTGGTCTTGTTTCCTTTTCGATTTCGCGGAACGAGCGTGACAATTTCCAACACTTCGGCACAAGGAGTTCTCGACGCGATCGCGCGACACCGCATCTCGGTGTTGTTCACTGCCCCGACGTCATACAAAGCGATGCTTGCGACAGGCATCAAGAGCCATGACTTGTCGAGCCTGGAAATATGCGTTTCCGCGGGGGAGCATCTTCCTTCCGAAACCTGGCATGAATGGCACGAGGCAACTGGCCTGCGCATCGTCAACGGTATTGGCGCCACGGAGTTGATGCACATCTTCATTTCGGCCGCCGATGACGACATCCGCCCCGGCGCGACGGGTCGTGTCGTCCCGGGGTACACTGCTTGCGTTCTTTCCAAGGACGGCGACGTGCTGAAGGAAGGCGAAGGGCGACTGGCTATCAAGGGTCCAACTGGTTGCCGCTATCTAGATGACGCCCGCCAGGCGAGTTATGTTGTTAATGGCTGGAACGTCACCGGTGACACCTATCGGCTCGATTGCGACGGCTATTTCTGGTATGTCGCGAGAGCGGACGACATGATTGTTTCTTCAGGCTATAATATCGCACCGCCCGACGTTGAATTCGCACTCTCGACCCATCATGCAGTCGCAGAATGCGCGGTCATCGGAGTTGCGGATGAAGCGCGCGGGCAAATCGTCAAAGCCTTCGTGGTCCTTGCCGCCGGCACAAGTCCCGATCAGTCGCTGAAGCGAGATCTGCAAAATCATGTGAAGGCATCGATTGCGCCCTACAAATACCCCCGTGCGATCGATTTTGTGGAATCCCTGCCCCGCACTGCAACCGGGAAACTGCAGCGTCATCTCCTTCGCGATGCACTGCCTTGAGCCGCGGCCAGAAAAGCTAGCCGCCTTCCCAGCTATTTGGGTGGGGCAATGCAAGGATCTCGTGGCGCAGTTGCGCCCAGCGCCGGCCCGTCTCGCGCCCGCCTTCCCAATAATCATCCGGGGCGTAGAGATAGGGTGGTCGCGGAGGGCCCGATTTCACCAATCCAGAACCTTCAAGTCGCGCACGTGCGATAGGAACATTATAATCGACGAAGTTCTCGATTTTTCCGTCCGGGAACATCGCCGACTGGGCCCACTCGAGCCGCGCGCAAATACGATCGGCCCGCCCCCAGTCGCGAGCGACGATGGCCTGTTCGAGCAGTAACAACGGCTCTGGACCGTCAGCGACATTGCCGCTCCAGCAGGCTACGGACTCGTCAGGGAAGTCGCGCGCCAGGGCGGCCCATTGGGAGTCCACCGGAAGGACCCGCATGGATTTCCCGACCGCCCGCAGGTCATCAGCCATTGCCGGGCCGCCGATGTGCTTAGTTGCGACGATTGCCGGGTTCCGTGCGAGCGAAGTGTATGTGGCCGTGGAAATCTTGGCCTTGAAGGCGAGGGCATTGTCATAGATGATTATCGGCACGCCGGGCAGCGCCTCCGCCACGTCTGCGTAAAACTTTACGATGTCGACTTGGTCGAGTGACATCCACATTGGCCGCCCAAGGAATAAACCGTCCGCACCCATCGCGATGAGCCCGCGCCCCCGCTCGATCGTGTCGCGGGTATTGAGCGTCGTCGCGCCAGCAAAGATCAGGCTTCGTCCACCCACACTTTGAACGAGACAGTCGGTAAGGAGCTGATGTTCGCTCCAAGTGAGCGAGGCGCCCTCGCCAAAGGAGCCTGCGGTCATTAAAATCGAAATACCCGCATCGACGACCATGTTTGCCATGCGCTCGGTCTCATCAAGGTCGACAGATTGCGTGCAAGCCCAGTGATCCGCATCCGCCGTGGCCGGGGTCGGCAACATCCCCAACACACCTCTGATTGCGTCAGCGGACACCTGCTTCGACAGCTTTGACACGTGGCAGCCAGCCTTTCCCTTGATTTTCATGAGTTGCCTCGCCTCGGTTGCCCGCACGACACAGCTTCTAAAGTAGGTCTAACCGAATACTGTTGTCAGCGTCAATCAGAGGGCATCACCAGCAAATTCTACGGATCAAGTTCCTTATAACTAAACGGTTCTTGGGCGTATTTTCAAAAATCCGAGTTCGGCCTAGCTCAGACCGCTTGACTTGACATGGTCATAGGACGTGACAAACTGTATACGGAACCAAGGATCAGTTTCTTGATGAGCGTGAGAATTTATGCAGACGTCTTCCCGCTGGCTCGATCCACGAGCGCACGCGAGCGTATCTACCTTGACCTCCGCGGAAAGCTGCAGCGGTGCGAGCTTAGCTCAAGAGACCGTTTGGTCGACGTAGACTTGGCCGCTCGCTTTGGCACGTCCCGCATGCCGGCGCGCGAGGCACTGCTGCAGCTGGTCCACGAGGGATATCTAGTAAGCACAACCCGCGGCTTCATGGTCCCAATACTTACCCTCGACGACGTGCGTGACAGTTTTGAAGTTCGAAAGCTTCTGGAGCCTCGGGCGGCCGCCAGCGCGGCGCGTGAGATGGGGGAAGAGGGACAGGCGGCGCTGTGCGCTGCAGCTGGCAACGCTCGCATAGCCGCCAACAGCCAAGATTTTGAGAAACTAGTGTTGGCTATGATAGACTTTCGCGCTGTCTGGCTTGGCTCGGTGCGCAACGCCAGACTTGCCTCTACCATTGCTCGCTTTGCGGACCACGTTCAGACAGTTCGGCTTGCCACGCTGCGTGACGCAACCACGCAAGCCGTCGCAGCCGACGGATTATGCGAGCTCTACTCGGCATTCTTAAGCCGCGATTTGATTGCGGTCAGCGATCGAATGGCAACACATATTGCCATCGCGGAACATGCTTTTTTGGCACTCCACCAGTACGGAGATGCGGCCGCCCGCACGGAGGCAGTTTGTTGCAGCAACTAACAATGCGCATCGGCGGGAAGCCGGTCGAGGCCCTGGACGGCCGCCGGTTCAATTCGATCGATCCGTTCACAGGCCTTGCCTGGGCATCAATCCCTCGTGCTGGACCGGCCGATGTAGATGTTGCCGTCAATGCTGCGCACAATCAATTCGAAAGTGGCCAATGGTCCCAAACGAATGCGGCGGAGCGCGGGCGATTGCTCAACGCAATTGCTGCGTTGGTTGCTGCCGAGGCCATGCAGCTTGCTGAAGTAGAAGTCCGAGACAACGGAAAGCTTTTGGCGGAAATGCTCGGCCAAGTCCAAGCCATGGCGGGATGGTTCACGTATTTTGGCGGACTTGCCGACAAGGTTGAAGGGGTTGTGACACCCACCGATCAATCCGGGCTTTTCCACTACATCCGCTATGAGCCATTAGGGGTCATTGCGGCGATCATTCCTTGGAATGCGCCCCTCCTCCTGACAACGTTCAAACTGGCACCAGCGCTTGCTGCCGGAAACACGATCGTAATCAAGCCATCAGAGCACGCTTCTGCGTCGATCCTGGCGCTTGCAGATTTGTGCGAACGGGCGGGAATTCCACCGGGCGTCATTAATGTCATCACCGGATATGCCACGGAAGCAGGTCAACCGCTCGTTTCGCACCCACTCGTGTCCAGAGTGGCATTCACGGGTGGTCAGGATGGAGGCCGGGCGGTATACCAAGCAGCGGCCCATTCGCTAAAAGCGGTCAGCTTGGAACTGGGCGGCAAGACCCCCTGCATCGTGTTCGAGGATGCCGACCTTGAGGAGGCCGCGGCCGGCGTAATCCGCGGTATATTCGCCGGCGGCGGGCAAACCTGCATGGCAACTTCGCGAGTGCTAGTGCACTCCTCGATCCACGACGCTTTCGTCGCGCGGCTTGTTGTGCTCGCCGAAGCAATGAACCTCGGTGATCCGCGCCTGCCAGACACTCACATGGGGCCAATCGCAACCCGACACCAGTTCGACAAAGTCTTAGCATACATCGCGGACGCCAAGGCGGAAGGCGCAAATTGTGTGACCGGCGGAAAGCGTTCGTCGCGACCAGCAACTGCGGCGGGCTGGTACGTCGAGCCCACGATTTTCACGCACGTCAGCAATTCCATGAAAATTGCTCGCGAGGAAGTATTCGGCCCGGTTTTGGCAGTCATCAAGTTCGAGTCGGAAGAAGAAGCGGTCGACATCGCCAACGACTCGCCGTTTGGCCTAGCCGCGGCGATTTGGACCCGCGACCTTCGGCGCGCCATGAAGCTGCCCTCGAGGCTGAGGGTCGGAACGGTTTGGGTCAACACCTGCCGCGTCACCAGCCACATGGCGCCCTTTGGCGGTTTCAAGCGATCCGGCATTGGCCGCGAAGGCGGCCAGGAAGGTATTCGCGAATATATGGCAGCCAAGAGTGTCTTCGTTTCATCATGACGGTAGCATCGAGATGCGCGGTGGATGGCATCCGTCACTGCATCAGTGAAATTGCGCCCGACAACATTGCGAGCATGATCAAAGGGGCGTTCGAGGCGCGCGGGGATAAGATTCCCTTATGGTATGGCGAGGGCGACGTCGGAACCCCCTCTTACGTCGGCAAAGCCGCAAAAGATGCGATCCGCGCGGGAGAGACTTTCTACACACACCAGAACGGTACGCCGGAATTGCGCGAAGTGCTGGCGGATTATCATTCCAAGCTCACAGGAAAGCAGGTCAACACCAACCGAATCACAGTGACCTCGGGGGGGATGCCCGCCATCATGCTCACGGTCCAAATGCTCGTCAGTGAAGGCGATAATGTGGTCGTCATCGATCCCGTGTGGCCCAACCTTGGAAACGCTGTCCGAGTTGTTGGCGGTGAGGTGCGCTCGGTCAAAATGGACCTCGGTGAACAAGGCTGGGTGGTCGACCCGGATCGCGTTGCGTCAGCCTGCGACGCGCGGACAAAACTAATCTTTTACGCTTCTCCGGGAAATCCGACGGGCGCGATTCTCCCGCATTCAACGCAAGCCCGACTGCTTGCCCTCGCGCGGTGTCACGGCCTCTGGATCGTAGCTGACGAAGTTTACGGGCGGATGGCCTTTGGTGAGCTCGCTGCTCCTTCGATCCTAGAACTTGCTGAGCCTGAGGACCGCGTGATCGTGGTAAATAGCTTCTCCAAGTCATGGGCGATGACCGGCTGGAGACTTGGCTGGGTCGTACATCCTCCTTCGCTCGTCGGCACGTTCGCGATGATGACACAGTACACGTCAAGCGGCACGGCGACCTTCCTCCAGCACGCTGGCGCAGTTGCGATCCTAGAAGGCGAGCCATTCGTCGCATGGATGAGGGATTATTGCGCCGGCGGGATGGATATAACCTGCTCTGCCCTCGAAACCATGCCACGCGTTCGGATTCGCACACGTCCAAATGCTGCGATGTACGTGTTTTTTGAAGTCGAGGGCATGCCGGACTCCCGGTCGGCCTTTATTGAGATTTTTGAGCGTACGGGCGTCGGTCTGGCGCCGGGATGCTTCTTCGGCCCAGGGTCGGAAAGCTTTCTTCGCATCTGCGTGTGCCGCAATCCTAAAGCCCTTCAAATCGCTGTGGATCGGCTCCGGCCAATCTTCGTCTGATGACACGCTTCAAACAGCGAATAGGAAAGTAGACAAACGCGATGAACAAACCTGAGATTCTGGCTCGAGAGTCCGGGCTCGCCCACACGCTAACCAAGCGCCAGATTACGATGATTGGGATGGGGGGCGCGATTGGCACGGGACTCTTCATGGGTAGCGGCATTGCCATCGGCTATGCGGGGCCCGCTGTTCTTATCAGCTACGCAATCGCAGCCTTGATCGCCATTGTCATGGTCATCAGCCTCAGCGAAATGGCCGTAGCACACCCCGCGGCAGGTTCATTCGGCGTCTACGCCGAGATCTATATCTCCCCTTGGGCCGGTTTCGTTGTGCGATACACATATTGGGCCGCTCAGGTCATCGCGATCGGGAGCGAGGCGGTCGCGGCCGGTGTTTACATGGGTTATTGGTTTCCCAACGTCCCAATTTGGTTGTGGTCGATCGCTGCAGCTGCAGCACTGGTCGGGGTCAACGCAAGGTCCGTGGCGAGCTTTGGTACGCTCGAATACTGGCTCGCGCTTATCAAGGTCGTCGCAATCGTCCTCTTCATCGTCTTTGGCTTGAGTACGATCTTCGGGCTTACTGGAGAGCCTGTCGGGGCTCAAAACCTGACAGGGCTCGCTGGCGGTTTCATGCCTCACGGTTGGACCGGGGTCTGGTTTGGGGTACTGATGGCGCTCTTTTCCTTTTATGGAATAGAGTTAGTAGCAGTAACCTCCGGGGAAGCGGAAAATCCGAAGGTCGCCATTCCGGCAGCGCTTCGTACCTTAGCCGCCCGACTCATCTTATTTTATCTGCTTGCAATCGGTATCATGGTTACTTTGATACCCTGGACCGAGGTCGGCACCGACGTCGTAACGCAAAGCCCATTTGTTCGGTTATTTTCCAATCTCGGGGTGCGCGAAGCCGCGGGAGTCATGAACTTCGTTGTTATAACTGCCGCGTTGTCGACGATGAACAGCTCACTGTACTTGGCATCTCGAATGGTCTTCTCGCTCGCGCGCGGCGGCCACGCGCCACGCCAATTCGGGCAACTCTCACGCAGCGGATCACCAGTCGCAGCGACTCTTTTTTCGGGTCTTTGCGTCCTCGCGACAGCGAGTGTCGCCATGTTCACCCCTAAGGCTTACAATTATTTGACCGGCATCGCTTTGTTTGGCGGCATTCTGGTATGGATCGCCATTCTCGTTAGTCACCTGCGATTTCGCTCGCGCAATCTCGCTTCGGATCGAGCGGTGAGCGCCCCCTTCTTTCCATACGCCCAGATCCTCGCAATCGGGCTGCTAATTGCGATTTTGGTGACCATGGCGTTCGACACTAATTTTTGGAATGTTGCATGGCTTGTAGGCGTGCCTTGGCTTATATTCTTGACGCTATTGTACTATTGTTCTGGAAAATCCCGCAAATTTGCGTCTCCGCTCTCTCCGTTAACTGAAGAATAGGGGAAAAAGTGCAGAACTTTGTTGGCGAAAGACGTTACAAGGTTGGAAAGTAAAGATGTAAGAACCTGTTTCGAAAACTAGCGACAATACTAGCACTTCCATCAGTGTCGAGATGTCTTCGTCGCAGGAAACAACTTACTAGCACTACTTTGGCAGAAATGTGATTTTTAGGATTCCCAAGAGGGGATTTCCCTGATTCATGGGGAGCCAGCTTTATGGGAGGCTGGCGATGACCGAGATTTGGCGCAGCGATCTGGAGAATTGGTTGGCGCCATTTCTGGCGGCATTTCGGCATAAAACAGGGAGGCAGGTATGTCCGGCATATATCGCAGGCCTGATCGGCCCCGGTGACCGCAAGAGCGTGCAGCCGATGGCGGCTCGTAGCGGTGAGTTTGGCTATGACCAATTGCATCATTTTGTCGCGGACGGGGTGTGGGATAGTGCGCCACTCGAGGCCGTTCTCCTGAAGGAGGCCGACCGCCTGGTTGGAGACGAGGCTGGATATCTGGTCATCGACGACACGGCGTTGCCGAAGAAGGGGCACCACTCGGTTGGTGTCGCGCCACAATATGCCTCATCGCTCGGGAAGACATCCAACTGCCAGTCGCTGGTGTCGGTGACGCTGGCTTCGCGCGAGGTGCCGGTGATGGTGGGTCTGCGGCTCTTTCTGCCCGAGAGCTGGACGGATGATGCCGAGCGCATGACGCGGGCGCGCGTCCCGCTGGATCGAAGGCAGGCTCTGACGAAGCCCGAGATCGCGATCGAGGAGATCGATCGGGTCATTGCTTCTGGAGCGCGGTTCGGCTGCGTGCTTGCCGACGCGGGATATGGATCGAGCGGTCCTTTCCGCCAGGCGTTGAGCGAGCGCGGCCTGCTGTGGGCCGTCGGGCTCTCGCGACGCCAGAATGTCTACCCGGCCGATGTTGGCCTGACCTTCCCGATCGCCAAGACCGGCAGGCGCCGCCAGTACCACATGCCCGACCGGCCACCGGTGTCCACTGAGGTGATGCTGTCCGGCGAGAGATGGCGCAAGATCAGCTGGCGGCGCGGCACCAAAGGTCGGCTCACCTGCCTATTTGCGGCTCGCCGCGTCCGCATCGCGGAAGGTCATAAGCACCGG
>JANXUU010000091.1 GCA_025356055.1 Sphingomonas sp.
CCATACGCAGAAGTCGGGGGTGGCCGATGTCGCGTTCGAGAATGACATCGACGCGCTGCTCGCGACGCGGGATTTCTTTGACTTTCTACCGCTGTCGAACCGCCACGACGTGCCCGAGCGGCCGACCGACGATGCGTGGGACAGGGTGGAGGACAGCCTCGACACGCTCGTCCCGCCATCGGCCGCGACCCCGTATGACATGCACGAGCTGATCCGGAAGGTCGCCGACGAGGGCGATTTCTTCGAGCTTCAACCGAGGCACGCGGGCAACATCATCGTCGGGTTCGTTCGGATCGAGGGGCGCACGGTCGGGGTGGTTGCGAACCAGCCGATGGTGCTGGCGGGGTGCCTCGATATCAACTCGTCCAAGAAGGCGGCGCGGTTCGTTCGCTTCTGCGATGCGTTCGACATTCCGATTTTGACGTTCGTCGATGTTCCGGGGTTTTTGCCGGGGGTGGCGCAGGAGCATAACGGGATCATCAAGCATGGCGCAAAATTGCTGTTCGCCTATGCCGAAGCGACGGTGCCCAAGATCACGGTGATCACGCGCAAAGCCTACGGCGGGGCGTATGACGTGATGGCGTCGAAACATCTGCGCGGGGATTTGAACTATGCCTGGCCGACGGCGGAAATCGCGGTGATGGGCGCGAAGGGCGCGGTCGAGATCATCTTTCGGGGCAAAACGGCCGAGGAGATCGCCGAGCACACGCGCGAATATGAAGCGCGGTTCGCGAACCCGTTCGTCGCGGCGAGCAAGGGGTTCATCGACGAGGTGATCATGCCACATTCTACGCGGCGGCGGGTGGCGCTGGGGTTACGGAAATTGCGGAACAAGCAGCTTGAGAATCCGCGGAAAAAACATGACAATATTCCGTTGTGAGCCAACTTTTTTTGGACCGCGGTGCCTCTTTTGGTCGGCATTTCAGTAAGCTGGTTTCTCGCACGGGCTTATTACAGAAAAGGCGGCATGGGCTACTATGTAAAAGACTTTGATATTATCGATCTGGAAAGGTTCAATCTTGGCAAAAATATTTCGATCCTTGCCAACGCAAATGCCGTCAGGGAACTGCGCGTCTGCACGGTTGTAATCTGGAATAGCGGAACAATAGCTTACTCCAAAGAAGACATAGCGCGAAATGATCCTCTCCGATTAGTCCGACAAAAACCGGGATTTGCCGAAGTTCTGAGCCCCAACCAAAGCAGGCTTGCTGTGGCAGCCAAATTCGAACAACTAGAAGATGCAATTCTGATCAATTTTGATATTCTCGATGAAGGCGATTGGATGACTTTTCGAGTTGTCTATGAAGGTGACTCAAAGAACGAAAAAGAGCGTATAAAACCGCAAATTGTTGGCAATCTTTTGAACATGCCGAAGGGTTTGAAGTCTGTCGATTTAGAGGATTATTTTACTGAAAAAATGTGGTTGAGGCGAATTTCGGATTTAATATTAGCAATGATGCCCATCGGAGTGTCACTAATATTTTATAAGGTGCTAACTCTTATGGAACAGATCGAAAAGGCATCGGGTAAAATTATGCCAGATAAGGGTGCATTTATCATATTGGGCTCGCTTGCCGTCGCCTCTGTAGTCATCGCCAGTGCCTTGTATCAGATATTAAGGTGGATTCTCGTGTCAGCAAAGGTCCCAAAGCAAATTCTGATGATTCTTAAATGAAACTCGGACGATTGAACCACGTGGGCATAGCCACCCCTTCGATCGAGACATCGATTGCGCATTATCGCGATGTGCTGGGCGCGACCGTTATCGGGGAGCCGTTCGACCTTCCGGCGCAGGGAGTGCGGGTTTGTTTTGTGGATGCGCCGAATGCTCAGATCGAGTTGATCGAGCCGTTGGGGGAGGGGTCGCCCATCGCCGCCTTCCTCGAGAAGAACCCGCTCGGGGGGCAGCATCATCTGTGCTTCGAGGTGCCTGACATTCACGAGGCCAAGGCGTGGTTCGAGGCCAAGGGCGCGCGGGTGCTCGGCGAGCCGAGGATCGGGGCGCATGGGACGCTGATCTTCTTCGTCCACCCCAAGGACATGGGCGGGGTGCTGACCGAAATCATGGAAAGCCCCAAGCAGGCGCATTGATGTCCTCCCCTCCCTGCAAGGGAGGGGTGGAAGAGGGGCGCGCCTCGCGGTAACGCTCCACCATGACCAATGATTTCGAAGCATGGCAGGCGCTTGCCGCCAAAGAAGCTCCCGGAGCCGACCTCACCCGCGAGACGATCGAGGGGATAACCCTCAAGACCGTCTATGGCCCTGAAGATACAGCCGATATCGAGCCGGGCTATCCGGGCGTCGCGCCGTACACGCGGGGGCCGTATGCGACGATGTACGCCGGCCGGCCGTGGACGATCCGGCAGTACGCGGGCTTCTCCACCGCCGAGGAGTCGAACGCCTTCTATCGCCGCAACCTCGCTGCGGGGCAGAAGGGCCTGTCGGTCGCGTTCGATCTGGCAACCCATCGCGGGTATGACAGCGACCATCCGCGCGTAATCGGAGACGTCGGCAAGGCCGGGGTCGCGATCGATTCGGTCGAGGACATGAAACTGCTGTTCGACGGCATTCCGCTCGACGAAATGTCGGTCAGCATGACGATGAACGGCGCGGTACTGCCGATCCTGGCTTTTTATATCGTCGCGGGGGAGGAGCAGGGGGTAGCCCGCGCCGCGCTGTCGGGGACGATCCAGAACGATATTCTGAAAGAGTTTGCGGTCAGGAATACCTACATCTATCCGCCCGAGTCCTCGATGCGGATCGTGGCGGACATCATCGGCTACACGTCGCGCGAAATGCCCAAGTTCAATAGCATCTCGATCTCGGGCTATCATATGCACGAGGCCGGGGCGACGGCGGTGCAGGAGCTGGCCTACACGCTCGCCGACGGGATGGCTTACGTGCGCGCTGCGGTCGCGGCGGGGCAGGCGATCGACGAGTTCGCGCCGCGGCTGAGCTTCTTCTGGGGCATCGGCATGAATTTCTTCATGGAGGTGGCGAAGCTGCGCGCGGCGCGGACGCTATGGGGGCGGATCATGACCGAGCTCGGCGCGCAATCGGAGAAGTCGAAGCTGCTGCGGACCCATTGCCAGACCAGCGGCGTGTCGCTGACCGAACAGGATCCGTACAACAATGTGGTGCGGACCACGATCGAGGCGATGGCGGCGGTGCTGGGGGGCACGCAGTCGCTGCACACCAACAGCCTGGACGAGGCGGTGGCCTTGCCGACCGAATTTTCGGCCCGCATCGCGCGCAATACGCAGCTGATCCTGGCCGAGGAAAGCGGGGTGACCGCGGTCGCGGATCCGCTGGGCGGAAGCTATTATGTCGAGGCGTTGACGCGAGAGCTGGAGGAGAAGGCGCAGGCGCTGATCGACGAGGTCGAGGCGCATGGCGGGATGACCCGCGCGGTGGCCGAAGGGCTGCCCAAGATGCGCATCGAAGAAGCCGCGGCGGCGCGCGCGGCGAAGGTCGATGTCGGCGAAACGGTGATCGTCGGGGTCAACAAGTATCGGCTGGCCGAGGAGGCGCATCTCGACATCCTGTCGATCGACAACGCCAGGGTGCGGACCGGGCAGATCGCACGGCTGGAAGCGATCCGCGCGACGCGGGACGAGGCCGCAGTCAAGCGGACGCTCGATGCGCTTGAAGAGGGGGCCCGGGGTAGTACCAATTTGCTGGCGCTGAGCGTCGACGCGGCGCGGGTGCGCTGTTCGCTTGGCGAGATTTCGGATGCACTGGAGCGGGTGTTCGGGCGCTATTCGACTTCGCCTACGCCGGTCAGCGGGATTTATGGCCAGCGCGCCGACGAGCGGTGGCAGCAGGCGATCGCGGGCACGGCGACGGTGGCGCAGCGGCTTGGGCGACGGCCGCGCATGCTGGTCGCGATGATGGGGCAGGACGGGCATGACCGAGGGGCGAACCTGGTCAGTAGCGCGTTCGGCGATCTGGGGTTCGAGATCGTCGCCGGGCAATTGTTCCAGACCCCGCGCGAGGCGGCCGAGCTGGCGGTGGCCAAGGCGGTCGACGTGGTCGGCGCCTCGAGCCTCGCGGCGGGGCACAAGACGCTGATCCCCGAGCTGATCGACGCGTTGAAGGATCTCGGCCGGGCGGATATCAAGGTCATCGTCGGCGGGGTCATCCCGGCGCAGGACTATGCGATGTTGCGCGCGGCGGGGGTGCAGGCGATCTTCGGGCCGGGGACGAATTTGGCGGACGCGGCGGACGAAGTGCTGCGGCTGCTCGGGCATAACCGACCGCCTGTCGGGGAGACGGTAGAGTGATTTTGGCCATTTTGATTGCTGCCGCAGCCCCGCCTAATTGTGAGCGCTTGGCTGGCGCCATTGTGCAGGACCAATGCCAACTCAGTGAGTCGATGCGTTTAGATCCGCCGCCGGACTGCAAAAACCGAAACACGCAGTTCGATCTAAACGTTTGCTCTTTTCGTGATTACTTGCGCGCGGATGTCGAACTGAACAGCGCTTGGGATGCTGTTGCCAAGCGAATGAAATCTGTCGATGGCGCAAAGGCAGTTCGAGCAGGAAGCCTCTCGAGAACGTTACTTGAGGGCCAGCGAGCGTGGCTCACATATCGCGATAAGCAATGTGCCGTCTGGTCTAAATGGTACGAGGGTGGCTCAATTGCTGCCTTGGCGGTAAACAGCTGCTTGGTCGATATTATCAAGTTCCGCACGACTGAATTAGGTCAACTACTCAAGGACAATTGACCGCAGCCCTCACTGCACCCGCGTCACCTTATAGCCCTGCGTTTCGAGCATCTTCAGCACTGACTCGTCGCCCGCGAGATGGCCCGCGCCGACCGCGACCATGACGGTTCCGGGCTGCTGGAGGCGCTGCTCAATCCATCTCGTCCAATTGGCGTTGCGGCGGGAGAGGAGGGCGGCGCGAAGTTCGGGGCTGTCGGCGAGGTCGGCGTTGAAGCTGCGGGCGATCCCGGCGACGTCGCCCGACGACCAGCTTTTGAGCATGTCGCTGAATTCGCCGCGCATCTTCTCGGGCTCGCTGATCGCGCCCTCAAGGAAATTGCGCTGGGCGGGCTGCGAGAGGGTGTTGAAGAAGCCGAGTTGATCGGAGTTGGTCTCAAGCTCGCCGACCGGCTTGCCCGCGCTCTCGAACTCGCGGCGAAGGGCGGGCTCGACCCCGGCCTCACCCTTAAGTCCGAGCGATTTGAACTGGGTGCCGACGAGCGTAAACGCCGCGGCCCAGGTCTTCATCTTGTCAAAATAACCCGCCGGGATGCCGCTTGCCTTGATGGCGGTGGCGAGTTGGGGAATGAGGGCGGGGTCGATGCGGTTCGCGAGGGGCGGCAAGTTGTCGCCGAAGCCGACGCGGCCGAGTTCGGCGGCGAGCTTTTCGGGGTGCTTGTCGTCGATCAGCGTCTCGACATAGAGCTGGCTCGACTTGGCAACGGCGTTGGTGATCGCGGGAGTCTCCCAGCGATAATCCTGTGGAAGCATGTGGAAGGTGCCGAACAGATAAATGTTGGTGTCGGGGTCGGACACGCGCCACAGCGCGGGCTTGGCGGAGGCGAGCGCGGGGGTCTGGGGCGCGGTGGCGCAGCTTGCGGCCGCTGCCATGCCGAGCGCGGCAAGACCCCGCTTGATCCAGTTCGTCACGCGCATGAGTGCTCCTTCAACTTCGATTCGGGGGGATGTAGGCACGGTGCAGGTGAACGTCCACTTGCCGGGACTCGCCTCATCCGCCAAAGCCGCGTGCCATGACCGCGCCGCTTTCGTTTCAGGACCTGATCCTGACGCTGCACCACTATTGGAGCGAGCGGGGATGCCTGATCCTGCAGCCGTACGACCTGGAGGTCGGGGCGGGGACGTTCCACCCGGCGACCGTCTTGCGCGCGCTCGGGCCCGATCCGTGGAAGTGCGCCTATGTCCAGCCGTGCCGGCGGCCGACCGACGGGCGCTATGGCGAGAACCCCAACCGGCTGGGGGCTTATTACCAATATCAGGTGATGATGAAGCCCAGCCCGGCGGACCTGCAGGCGATGTATCTGGGGTCGCTCGACGCAATCGGGATCGATCCGCTGAAGCACGACATCCGGTTTGTCGAGGATGACTGGGAGAGCCCGACGCTGGGGGCGTGGGGACTCGGCTGGGAAGTGTGGTGCGACGGGATGGAAGTGACGCAGTTCACCTATTTCCAGCAGGTCGGCGGGTATGACTGCAAGCCGGTGGCGGGCGAACTGACCTACGGGCTCGAGCGGCTGGCGATGTATATCCAGGGGGTCGATAATGTGTTCGATCTCAAGTTCAACGACGCGGGCGTGACCTACGGCGAGGTGTTTCTCAACAATGAGCAGCAGATGTCGGCCTATCATTTCGAGGTCGCGAACACCGAGGCGCTGTTCGACCTGTTCAAGAAGGCAACGGCGGAGGCGGAAAATTGCCTGGCCGCGAAGCTGCCGATCGCGGCCTATGAGCAGGCGATCAAGGCGAGCCATCTCTTCAACATGCTGCAGGCGCGCGGAGTGATCTCGGTCGCCGAGCGGCAGGCCTATATGGGCCGGGTGCGCGACCTGGCGAAGGGCGCGTGTGCGTCGTGGATGGACGCCAAGGGGTATGCGGCGTGACCGATTTCCTGCTCGAGTTGCTGTCCGAGGAAATGCCGGCGCGGATGCAGGCGAAGGCGCGGAACGACCTGGCGCGGATGTTTGCCGAGGGACTGGCGAAGGCCGGGCTGGCGCACGGGGCGATCGATGTGTGGTCGACGCCGCGCCGGCTGGCGCTGATTGCGCGCGCGGTGCCGGGCGAGACGCTGGCGGTGCGCGAGGAGGTCAAGGGGCCGCGGGCAAGTGCTCCTCCGCAGGCGCTCGAGGGGTTTCTTCGCAAGACCGGATTGGCGCGCGAGCAGATCGAGGAACGCGAGGGGGTGTTATTCGCCGTGATCGACAAGCCGGGGCGCCCGGCGGTCGGCTTGCTGGGCGAGGCGGTGGCGCAGATCGTGCGCGATTTCCCGTGGCCGAAATCGATGCGCTGGGGGGAGGCCTCGACGAGCATGAGCGCGCTGCGCTGGGTGCGGCCGTTGCAGTCGATCGTCGCGCTGCTGGGCGACGCGATTGTCCCGGTCGACATCGACGGCGTGTCGTGCGGCGCGACGACGGTGGGGCATCGCTTTCATCACCCGGGGCCGATCACTATCGGCGGGGCGTCGGACTATGCCGAGAAATTGCGCGCGTGCCATGTGATCGTCGATCATGAGGAGCGCGAGGCGATCATTCGCGCAGGAGCGAAGGCGACGGCCGAGGCGGCGGGCTATGCGCTGGTCGAAGACGAGGGGCTGGTAGCCGAGAATGCCGGGCTGACCGAGTGGCCGGTGCCGTTGCTGGGGACGTTCGACGCCGATTACCTCGATGTGCCGTCCGAGGTGATCCAGCTGACCGCGCGGACCAACCAGAAGTATTTTGTCGCTCGCACGGCGGAAGGGGCGCTGGCGCCGGCGTTCGTGTGCACCGCGAATATCACCGCGAACGACGGCGGGGTCGCGATCGTCGAGGGCAATCGGCGGGTGCTGGCGGCGCGATTGAGCGATGCGCGGTTTTTCTGGGAGCAGGACGTCAAGGTTCCGCTGGAGGAGCAGGCCAGGAAGCTGTCGGGGATCGTGTTTCATGAGAAATTGGGGACGGTCGCCGATAAGGTCGAACGGGTGGCGAAGCTGGCCGAATGGCTGGTCACCGAAGGGATTGTGAAGGGCGCATCGGCGGCGGACGCGAGGCGCGCCGCCGAATTGTGCAAGGCCGACCTGGTCACCGGGATGGTCGGGGAATTCCCCGAATTGCAGGGGGTGATCGGCGGTTATCTCGCGGCGGCGCAGGGCGAGGCAAAGGCGGTCAGCGACGCGGTGCGCGATCATTACAAGCCGGTCGGGCAGGGCGATGAAGTGCCGACCGCGCCGGTGACGGTGGCGGTTAGTCTGGCGGACAAGCTGGATACGATTGCTGGTTTCTTTTTGAAGGGGATTAAGCCGACGGGTTCTAAGGATCCCTTCGCACTACGGCGAGCGTCACTCGGGATTTTGGCACTCATCTTCGGGTCTGACTTGCGGGGTTCAATCATTGAGTGGCTTGCACAATCGAGGCAGTTTTTTCTCGAACTAGGAATCGAAGACGAGCGTGCGGAACTCAGCATAGCTACAACTTTAAGAACTGAGCTAATTCAGCAATACAATCGAATCTTCATGCGCGATGTCCGTGAGTTTGTTGTCGATCGCCTGAAGGTTCAGCAGCGCGAGGCTGGTGTCCGCCACGACCTCATCGACGCAGTGTTTGCGCTGGGCGGGGAGGATGATCTTGTTCGCCTCATCGCTCGGGTGACGGCTTTGCAATCCTTTATCGAAACACCCGACGGCGCCGACCTTCACGCCGGCTACAAGCGCGCGGCGAATATCCTCAAGAAGGAAGATCGGTCACTGGCCCGGGTGATGAGCGATGCGGAAGAACAGGGGATGTCGCAGACCGGGGAAGAGGACCGGCTGAGCGCGGTCGAGGAGCCGGCGATCGCTCAGGCGGTCGCACCCGCTGAGGAGACAGTGCTGGTTGCGGCGCTCGACGGGGCCGAGCCGCACGTAGCGGCGGCGCTCGCGGCCGAGGATTTTGCCGCGGCGATGGGTGCGCTGGCCTTGCTGCGCGCGCCGATCGATGCGTTTTTCGAGAAGGTCACGGTCAATGATCCGAACGCGGGCGACCGCGCGCGACGGCTGAACCTGCTCGCGCGGTTCCGCGATGCGGTTCACCGGGTGGCGGATTTTTCGAAGATCGAGGGGTAGCCCCTACCTCCGCTCGCGCTTCGCGAGTCGCCCTCATCAGGTGAAGACCGCTCCCAGCAATCGTCGGACAATCCGCTGGACGATCGACTTGCTGATCCCGAAAGGGAAGCGGATAGGGTGACTAGCGGTCGCGGTTGTCGATTACACCGTCGTCGTTGCGATCGACTACCGGGATCGAGTCGCGATCGCGACGGATGACGGGGTCGCGCGGGGCGATGACTTCGTCTCGTCCGACCACGCGCTCGTCACGGGGGCGGTCTTTCAGCGCAGCGGCACGCAGGCTGTCCTGTTCGCGCCAGTCTTTTTCGCGATCGGCGTGGGTGCGCTCCAGCTCTTTTCTGCGGTCGGTCTCGACAGTGTAGCGCTGCTTCCATTTGCGCCCGCCGCCCGAGAACAGGAAGCCGCCGACGAGCAGTCCGAGGACGAAGATGAGGGCGACAATGACCCACTGGTCGCTGGTGAAGCTAAGCATCGGTTCGTCCTTCGTTGGTTCGCGTGATTGCTAAGCGCGCAAGGTTGCGAAGCGTTCCCGAAACGAGTTGCACCAGAAGAAACCGCCGCGGCATTTTTTTGATCGAGCCTGATTCACGCCTTCGGTGGAAGCGCCGAGCGCTTCCACCTCAGACGACCAGGCTCGTGACCCCCTCGCGGGGCATCAATTGCCGTGGATGAAGCTGTCGTTGATCGAGCAGGCTGCGGGCCCGAGGATGACGACGAACAGGGTGGGCAAAATGAACAGGATCAGCGGGATGGTCATGATCGCGGGCAGGCGGGCCGCCTTTTCCTCGGCGCGCATCATGCGGTCGTTGCGGAATTCGGCCGACAGCACGCGCAGCGCCGAGGCGAGCGGAGTACCGTATTTCTCGGTCTGGATCATGGTCGTGACGACGCCGCGAATGGATTCCAAATCGACGCGCGTGGCGAGGTTCTCGAACGCCTGGCGACGCTCGTTGAGGAAGCCGAGTTCGATCGCCGTCAGCCCGAATTCGTCGCCGAGTTCGGGATAGGCCTTGCCCAGTTCCCTGGCGACCCGGCCGAAGGCGGCGTCGACGGTGAGGCCGGCCTCGGCGCAGATGACGAGCAGGTCGAGCGCGTCGGGCAGGCCCTTGCGAACCTCCTTGCTGCGCTTGGTGACCTTGTTCTTCAGCCAGATATCGGGCGCCTTGTAGCTGAGCAGCAGCGTGCCAGCGACGAAGGCATAGTGCTTGAACCAGCCCCATTGCGGAAAAGCGTGGAAGACATAGACCGCGACGATCGCGGCGCCGCCTAACACGACCGGCAGGACGAAGCGCGCGAAGATGATGAAGAAGGCGAGATCCTTGGTGCGGATACCGGCTTGCATCAACCGGACTTGTGCCTTCTGGATCTGGTCGTCCTGGAGCATCTTGAAGCTGCCGAGGAGCGAGCGCACGCGGTCGGCGGCCTCGTTCTTGTTGGTCAGTTTCTTGCGCTTGTTGGTCGAGGCGACGATGCCGGCCTTGAGCTGTTCGCGGCGGTCGTTGAGCGCCTTGACGCGGCGCGCCATCGGATCCTTGACGGTGGTCGCGGCATAGATTGCGACCAGCACCGCCATGGTGGCGACGGCACTGAGGATCGTCGCCACCCAGATGACATCGAATCCAAGCAGGGTCGGGTGAACATAGGGAGTCATGCGAATTGTGTCCCACTAGATCTCGAAGTTGACCATCTTGGCCATGATGAAGACGCCAGTACCCATCCAGCACATGCCGCCGAGCCCGGCCACGATCAGCCGCTGATCCTCGAAGAACTTGCCCATGTAGGTCGGGTTCATCATGTAGACGAGACCGAAGACGATGAACGGCAGTGCGCCGACGATCATCGCCGAAGCCTTGGATTCCGAGCTCATCGCACGGATCTTGAGCTTCATCTGGGCGCGCTTGCGAAGCACGTCGGCTAGGTTGGAAAGCGTCTCGGCCAAATTGCCTCCGGTCTCGCGCTGGATTGCCAGGGTAATGACGAAAAACTGGAATTCGGCCGTGGCGAGGCGATCGGCGGTTTCCTGCAAGGCCGTTTCCATCGTCCGGCCAATCTTCATCTTGTCGGTGACCGAGCGGAACTCCATCCCGACTGGCCCGTGGATTTCGGACGCGACAATGCCGAGCGTCTCGGTGATCGGCAGTCCAGAGCGAAGCCCGCGCACCATCAGTTCGATCGCGTCGGGGAAGTTGACGTTGAACTTGTTAAGTCTTTTCTTGATCATCTTGCCGACGACCCAGTGTGGCACGCTCAGCGCTACAAAGCTGCCGAAGACGAAGGCGAGATACCAGGGCACGCCCTTGATCAGCCCGAGCGCGACGATGAACAGCAAGATACCCATCGAGATCAGGGCATATTTACCCAGCGCAACCTGCTTGCCGGTCTGCTCCAGCCGCTTGCGCAGCAATGCGGGCTTGGGGATCAGCGTCGAGGCCCAGCTTTCGACACGGCTTTCGCGCGCCTGCATCAGCTTGCGGATCTGCGCGTTGGCGTTGGCGGCGAGCACTCCGTCGGCGTGACGCTCCTTCATCAGCTCCATGCGGCGCTTGACCGCCTTGGACGCCGAAGGGCCCTTCGTCGCGGTGTACAGGAGGATCAGCGCCCCCAAACCCATTGCCATCATGATGATCAGCGTCATCGTCCTGCCGTCCCGTTTCGAGTGAGTGCGGAACAGGGCGCGGACATGATCGCTGCGCCGTTCCCGCCCCGATCCATCACGCCGCCTTCTTGGCGAACATCGACTTCAGATTGTCGGCAAGCGACGGCTTGGCGCCGCCAAGCGCGGTCGGCTTGCCCACGGCCGCGCCGCCGTCTTCACTGGCATGGCTCAGCACCATGTTGGACAGCTGCGCGAACGGCGCGGCCATCTTGCCGGTGGCAACTTCGGCCATCGGTTTGCCAAGCTTGGCGGCCTGGGCGGCGAGCTTGCCATCTTCGGGGAAGACGATGTCGACCGAGCGTTCGATCGACTGTTCGAAATCCTTCTTGCTGATCTCCAGCGCACCGCCCGAGGGAACGCCATTGGCGACCACCACGACCTTGGTCTGCGGCGCATTGGCCTTGAGCCACGCGAGAATGCGGATCGTGTCGCGAGTCGCGGCCAGCGTGAGTTCGGCGACGACGACCGCGACATGCGCGTCATGGACCAGATGCGGATACTGGATCAGCATCTGGCGCGGCAGGTCGATGACGGTCGATTCGAATGCGTTGCGCATTTCTTCCTGCAACTGGAAAAAAGCGGTGCCGTCGGTGATCAGTGGCGTGTTGATCGGCGCTTCGGCGGAGAGTACCGACAGTCGCTCGTTGGCGCGGACCATGGCGCGTTCGATGAACAGCCCGTCAATCCGGCTCGGGTTCTCGATTGCGTCGGTCAGGCCACGGCCCGGCTCGAGGTCGAGCGCCAGTGCGCCGGTTCCGAAATGCACGTCGAGATCGAGCAGCGCGGTCGAGCGATGCGCTTTTTCGCCGAGTAACCAGGCAAGACTGGTGGCCAGCGTCGAGGCGCCAACCCCGCCGCGCACGCCGACCACGGCGGTCATGACGTGGGGCTTGTCGACCTGCGCTTCCCCGCGCGGACCCGCGATGATCGACTGGGCGTGGGCGAACGTGTCGCGCAGCTGGTCGACCGTGAAGGGTTTCAGCAGATAGTCGTGGATGCCGCTGGCGACGAGGTCGCGGTAAAGGCGGACATCGTTGACCTGACCCGACGCGATGACGATCGTGCCCGGCTCGCACACTTCGGCGAGCGCGTTGATGTCATTGAGCGGGTCGCCCGATTCGCTAAGGTCGACGAACAGGATGTTTGGGCTGGCTGAGACCGAGAGGGACTGGACCGCGTTGCGCAATCCGCCCTTGTTGACCTTTTCCGGGCTCCAGCCATGCTCGACCGCGACCGGACGCAGCATGTCGGCCGTCGCATCGTCGCAGACGAAGGCGGTGAAGGGATCGCGCAAGCCAGCGCGAGCGTGGAAGGGAGCGTTCATGTCTATTTGCCCTTGCTCGTGGTGATGTCCTGCAGACCCTTGTTTCCGGTCGGTACGGCGTTGCGGTAGGCATCGACCGCCTTGGTCGACGTGAAGCTATCGCCGACGCCGTTGCCGCCGCGTCCGTGGATCAGATCCTCGGGATTGGCGATCATGGCGGCGAGGTTCGAATTGACCGCGCAGCCATAGTTGGGCGGTGAATGGTTGTTGTAATTGGGCTGCGATGCCTCCGACCAATCGGGGCAATTGGGAACCGTCGCGCGGGTGCGGCTGACGACGACGCGGATCGTGCCCGGGGGAACGGCACCGGGGAGGACTGGACCACCGTCGGCGACGAGCAGGCCATAGTGGCCAGCAACGCGAGCAACATCATTGCGCGCATCGGCCGATTCCATGCCTTCGACATAGACATTGTCACCGTAGGTCAGCGCCAGGCCCTGGAACCAGCCGTCGAGGCGAGCACGCTCGGCCGACGACAGCGATCCGTCGGGGGCGGCCGCGTCGAACGCGAAATCCTGGCGGGTGACGACCGGCACGTGGACCGGTTCGAGCCCGCGCCTTGCATCGCTCGTCGTCGCGACGGTGCCGCATCCGGCGAGGCTGCTCGCCGCGGCGAGGATCAAGAGAGAGTGACGCATGATCTTGTCCTTCCTTTGGCCGGTCACAGCTTGAAGCCGGGGGCGGGGGTCACGGAGCCGACGGTGGCAGTGCCGGCGACGGGCGCCGACATGCCGGGGCGCGGCGCGATGAGGGTGGAGCGCGGTCCCGACTGTCCGTCGAAATTCTGGCCCTCGAGGACGCGTTGGCCATCGGTCGGGACGCGATAACCGTCGGTCGGGAGCGCCAGCTGGTTGGAGCTTGGCTTGACCAGATAGGGGGTGATGACAATCACCAGCTCGGTCTCGTTCTTCTGGAAGTTGGTCGAGCGGAACAGATTGCCGAGGATCGGCAGGTCACCCAGGAACGGCGCTTTTTCGATGCCGTTCGAATGATGGTTCTGCAGCAGTCCGGCGATCATGAACGATTGACCGGAGCCGAGCTCGACAGTGGTTTCTGCCCGTCGGGTTGTCAGGGCCGGGACGACATAGCCGCCAAGCTTGACCGAACCGGCATCGCTCAGTTCGCTGACCTCGGGGCGGACGCGCATCGAGATGCGGCCATCGGCGAGGACGATCGGGGTGAAAGCGAGTCCGACACCATATTGCTTATATTCGATCGAGATCGCCGAATTGCCCTGTGCGACCGGGATCGGGAATTCGCCGCCGGCGAGGAAGCTGGCGGTTTCGCCCGAAAGCGCGGTGAGGTTTGGCTCGGCGAGGGTGGTCACCAGACCGTCGCTCTGTGCAAGGTCAAGCGCGCCAAGCAGATTGAGACCGAATAATTTGCCAGCCAAGCCCAGCGTCGTGCCGCCAGCAACCTGGGTGATGAGGCTGGTGCCGCTTGACGCAGCGGCCCCGCCCGTAAAGAGTCCACCATCCGGGGTGTACTGGGGCGAAAAGGCTCGTCCCCCCTGGCCAACGCCGAACTTGAAGCCGCTGGTGGGATCGAAGCTCGCTAGATTGACCCCGATCTTCTTCATGATCGAGCGATTGACCTCGGCGATGCGCACTTTGAGCATCACCTGGAGCGGGGTGGCCGAGCGCAGCCGGCTGACCACCTGCGTCTCGGTGCCGACATAGGCCTGGACCAGGCGCTGCGCTTCCGCGACATCGCTTGGGGACGCGACCGTGCCGGTGAGCAGCACGAGGTTGTTCATCGGGGTCGCCTGGATGCTGGCGTCGGGCATCGCCAGACGCAGCATCTCGTCGACCGAGCCTATGTTATTGCCGACGCGGACGTTCGCGGCATAGACCACCCGGCCCGACTTGTCGGTCGCATAGACCGTCGTCTCGCCACTGCCCTTGCCGAAGATGTAGAGCTGGCTCGACGAGCGAACCTGCACATCGGCGATGGCGTCGTTGGCGACGAACACGTCGGACATCGGAGCGCTGAGGCGGACGATGCTGCCCGTGCCCTTCGACAGGTTGAGCGTTTCGGACGGACGCGCGGCGGTCGGCTGCGCGGCGGCGGGAGCGGCGACGGCGACACTGCCGAGGCCAATGGCCAGCGCGGCAAGGGCAGTGCCCAGGCGATGCTGACGCTTGTTACGATTGACGGTCATCTTAGCGAGCCCCCACAGGAACGACGGTGACAGTATTGCCGCGTGACACCCGGACGCTCGGTCCCATCGGAGCGGCACCGAAGGCCGAACCCAATGCGTGGCCGAGCCCGGCCATCGCCTGACCCGTCTGAGCCGAGGCCGCGACCGGCTTGCTGGGAACGGTGCGGCGCTGGAAGCGCGACACGTCACCGCCGGTAGTGAAGGTGGTGTTCGAATCGAGCGGCTGGTTGGCGACCGCGAGCAGCATCTGACGCTCCTGCGCGGGGTTTGTGCCGGCCGGGACCTTGACCTCGCCCGAGGCCACGGCGCGCTCGAGCTCGGCGCTGTTGTCGGCGATCGAGCGCAGGCTGAGCGACAGCGTGCCCATCGACTGGGCGACGGCGATCTTTTCGGCGATGCGCGGGGTTGCTTCCATGGTGACGGTCGCGGAAGGCTTGACGGTGATCTTGCCATCCTTGTCCTTGACCTGGTCCATCTGCTGATCGGTGGCCAGCACGCGCAGGTTGCGGACGATCGTCTCGCTGACCTTGAGCGGCGGGCCATCGCCGCCCCCTTCGACTGCCTGGGTAAGGACCATGTCGACACGGTCGCCAGCAAAGACGAAGCCGGCAACGCCAGTGGTTTGGGTGACGGGCACCGTCACGGCGCGCATCCCGGCGCCAAGCGCGGCAGCGAGGAAGCCACGGTCCTGGGGCCCGACAAGCGTGCCGCGGGTCAGCGGCTGGCCTGGGGTGACCGCGTTGCGGACGACCATGCCGACCATCTTCTGCGGATCGCCGTCAGCGGAGCCTTGGGTGTAATAGGCGCCCTGGATGAGTTCCTGGGGCCATGGCTGATAAGAGAAACTGTCAGGGTCGATCATCGAGCCGACCGGCAGCGGCTTGCGTGCCACCAGGACCTTGGGTCCGAGCGGAACAGCCGGCGCCGCGTTGGCCTGATTGGCCCCCGCACCGGTGAACATATTCTTGGCCAGCACCGCAGTGACCACCGCGATCAGCAGTGCTCCGATGAGCAGCGCAACTTTCTTCACGTCCATGGCGAATACGCCTCCCCTAGAGGGTTCCCTCAGTCTTCTCAGACATCAGGCAAAATGGTTAAGAAACCGTTGGGCGACTAACCATAAGCCGCCGAATGCGATCGCGACCCCGTACGGGATCTCGGGCCGCCCCTTGCGAGAGCGGAGCCTGTGAGCGATCAGCATGGCGAGCGTCAGAACGCCGCCGGCGACCGACATAATGATGAGCCAGAACAGGGTAGCCTGGGGCGGAAACCACAAGGCGAGGGCGGCGGCGAGCTTGACGTCGCCACCGCCCATCATGCCAATGTAAAAGGTAACTGCGAGCACTACGAAGACGCCGACTGCGACGCCGATGCGAAGCGCCGCATCGGGCCACAACGGCACGCCGCCCGCCCACCAGTAAAGCGGGGCGAGGACCGCGACCGCAAACACCAGCTTGTTCGAGATGGTGAAGGTGCGAATGTCGATCGCCGCCGCCACGAGCAGCAGCAGCGCGAGCGCGCTCAAGACAAAATCGGTGAAAACAAAATGGGTCATCGCCCTGTCCCCTAGACGGCGGGCCTTTCCAAACCGTAACCGGGAGCGATGGAGTGTTTCGATTATGTCATCGTCGGAGGCGGCATTGCCGGGGCGAGCCTTGGGGCGGAGCTTGTCGGGCGGGCGTCGGGGACGGCGCAGCGGGTTTTGCTGATCGAGGCGGAGGCAATTCCGGGGATGCATTCGACGGGGCGGTCGGCGGCGTTCTGGCTGGAAAGCTATGGCGGTCCGGGGGTGGTCGCGCTGTCGACCGCGTCGCACGAATTTTTATCATCGCCGCCGGCCGACCTGGCCGAACAGGGGTTTTTGCGGACGCGCGGGGCGATTCATGTTGATTCGACTGGCCGCGCCGATGCCTTTTCGCACATCCCCGAATCGGTCGAGACGCGCCCGATGTCGCGTAGCGAACTCGATGCGACAGTGCCGGGGCTCAGCCCGCGCTTCGTCCAGGCGCTGGAAGAACCCGGCTGTGCCGACATCGACGTTGCCGCTCTCCATGCTGCCTATCTGCGCCAGTTCCGGCGCGGCGGCGGGGCGATACGCACCAATTCGCGATTGATTGCGGCGGTGCGGTCGGACGACGTGTGGACGATCAGGCTCGAGGACGGGTCATCGGTCGAGGCAGGGGTTCTCGTCAACGCAGCGGGCGCCTGGGCCGACTTGGTCGCCGCTGCCGCGGGTCGCGCGCCGATCGGAATCGCGCCTAAGCGGCGGACGATGGTCCAGCTGAGGGTCGGGCGTAGCGGGATCGCCCGGATGCCGCAGCTGCTCGACGCGGCCGGCAGCTTTTATTTCAAGGGCGAGACCGACCACAGCGTGTGGGTCAGCCCGCATGACGAAATCGCTTGCCTGCCGTGCGACGCCCAGCCGGAGGAAATAGACATTGCAGTCGCGGTCGACCGGTTCGAGCGTGCGGTCGACTGGCCAGTCGAGCGGGTCGAGCGCAGCTGGGCGGGCCTGCGCAGCTTCGCGCCCGATCGGCTTCCGGTCCATGGTTATGACAGTTCCGTGCGTGATTTCTTCTGGTTCGCGGGGCAGGGCGGGTTCGGCATCCAGACCGCTCCGGCGGCGGCCAAGCTGGCGGCGGCGTTGCTGACCGGCGAAGCGCCCGACCCCATGGTTGCGCACATCGATCCCGACCCCTACGCCCCGACTCGTTTCACCACCCGCTGAGCATCGGCCGCGGCGCAGGCGAGCGCATCGACCCGGTCGTTCTCGGCATGGCCGCTGTGTCCCTTGACCCATTTCCACTCGACCCGATGGGGCTCGGCTGCGTCGAGCAGCGCCTGCCATAGCTCGGCATTCTTGACCGGCTTGCGGTCGGCGGTGCGCCAGCCATTCTTGCGCCAGCCGTGGATCCACTTGGTGATCCCGTCGCGGACATAGACGCTGTCGGTGACAAGCGTGACGCGGCACGGGCGGCTGAGCGCGTTGAGGCCCTCGATCGCGGCCATCAGCTCCATGCGATTGTTGGTGCTGACGGCTTCGCCGCCCGACAACATCTTTTCGCGCGCGCCCATGCGGATCAGCGTGCCCCAGCCGCCCGGGCCTGGGTTGCCGCGGCACGCGCCGTCAGTGAACATTTCGACGATCGGCAGTTCGGTCATGTCAGGCGACGAGCTCGCGCGGCAGCTTGAACACCATGTCCTCGGGGACGTGAGCCATTTCGCGCTCCGTGACGGTGAAGCGCTTGGCCAGCGCATCGATGACTTCACGAACCAGAACTTCGGGGGCCGAGGCGCCGGCGGTAAGGCCGATTGCGGTTGGAGCGCCAAGCCATTCCCAGTCGATCTCGGCGGCCCGCTGGATCAGTCTTGCCGGAGTGCCGAGCCGCTGGGCGACTTCGGCCAGACGCAGCGAATTGGAGCTGTTGGGCGCGCCGATGACAAGCATCCGCTGGCACTGCACCGCAATCTGCTTGACCGCCGCTTGGCGGTTCGAGGTAGCGTAGCAGATGTCCTCGCCACGCGGCCCCTTGATCGTCGGGAAGCGGGCATGGAGCGCGGCGACGATCTCTGCGGTATCGTCGACCGAGAGAGTGGTCTGAGTGAGGAAGGCGAGGTTCGTTTCGTCAGCGACGTGCAGCCCGGCGACATGCTCGACCGATTCGATCAGCGTCATTGCGCCCGCCGGGACCTGGCCAAAGGTGCCGATGACTTCGGGATGCCCGGCGTGGCCGATGAACAAAATGTGCCGCCCGGTCTCGATCAATCGCCCCGCCTGGCGATGGACCTTGCTGACCAGTGGGCAGGTCGCGTCGAGATAGTCGAGACCGCGATCCTGCGCCTCGGCGGGAACCGACTTTGGCACGCCGTGCGCTGAAAAGACTACCGGGCGGCCGTCGGGAACGTCGTCGAGCTCGTCGACGAACACCGCGCCCATGCCCGCCAGCCGGTCGACGACGAAGCGATTATGGACGATCTCGTGGCGGACATAGACGGGGGCGCCGTGCTGTTCGATCGCCAGCTCGACGATCTTGATCGCGCGGTCGACCCCGGCGCAGAAGCCGCGCGGGGCGGCGATCAGCACGTCGAGCGGCGGGCGGTCGGGGGGGGTGGAGGACATGAAGCGCGATGTAAGCGATTGCTTGCAGCCAGCCAAGGCGCTTCCTATGAACCGCCAATCCGGCTGGCTTGCCTGCCAGTCCGTCCGCCAGACTGCCCAGTGGCCCGCCCGCTAGCCCGAAGGAATGCCAAACGTGAAGCTCCGCACCGCCGCCCTGTTCGCCCTCCTCGCTTCGTCGGCACTCGTCGCCGGATGCTCGCGCAAGGGGCAGATCGCCGACGGCGGTGTCTTTGTCGTCCGCTCGTCATGCCCGCTCGTCGGGATCGTCGGGGGGGCAGGGGACATCACCCTGTTCGACCCGGTTGGAAGCAGCGACGCGCGCGCGATCGATGTTGCCGCGACGATGACCAATGTCCGCGCGAACTGTAGCGACGACGGCACGACCGTAACCAGCACGGCGAGCTATGACGTCGTTGCTACGCGCCGCGATCGTGGCGAAGCGCGCCGCGTCGTGCTGCCAACGTTCAACGTCGCGATGCAGGGAGGATCGAACGTCGTCGCGAAGCAGGTCAGCGCCGTTTCGCTCGACTTTGCCGCCGGATCGATGCGCGGGCAGGGACGCGGCCAGTCGACCATCCGGGTATCGAAGGCTGCCGCGACGCTTCCCGCCGACATCGCTCGCGAACTGACCCGCGACCGCAAGCCGGGCGAGATTGAAGCTGCGATCGATCCAATGTCGAAGCCGAACGTGCGCGCGGCTGTGGCGCGCGCGACGTTTGAGCAGTTGCTCGGTTTTCAACTGACCGACGCCCAGCTGCGCTATAACGCGACGCGTTAAGCGCGACCGGGCGTCGCGTCGGGTTTAATGGCGCATCATTGCCGTATGAGCCTTGTGCTTGTAGTAATAATGACCGGCCGCGCAGCCCGCCATCGCGCCCATGACCGCGTGGTGGTGCGCATAGTGACCGGCAACTCCGCCCGCCATCGCGCCGCGGATGCAGCCCTTGGCTTCGGCCGGGGATGACGCCATCGCGATTGTGGCGGGGAGCGCGATCAGCGCCATTATCGTGCGAATTTTCATGCGGGGATACTCCTGACTGACGGGCCCGAAACAGGGCTTGGCGCAGAAACTCTCATCAGCGGCAAGAGGTTGCGGCCGGGTGTCGATTCTTCGCGTTGACTTGAGGCAGCACCGCCGCCAAGACTGATTGTGTCATCGGTGCCTTGGTGCCGAAAGGACGCGCGGGAGAGTTTCGCGGTCTTCGGACCGCGTGACGCCGAAGGAGCAACCGCCCCCGGAATCTCTCAGGCACCAGGACCGCGCGGGCCTGACAGTCTGGAAAGTGTCTCCGTCCACGCTGGCGGGGGCCGCCGAAGGGGTAACCTTGAACACAAGTTCGAGGGAAAGCTCTCAGGTCCTAGGGACAGACGGGGGTCCGATTTTCAGGCGGGACGCGTCAGCGATCCGTCACGGACCTGCTGGAGTGACCCCCGTGGACGATCAAGTCGAAACACCACCGCAGCTCTTGCCCCTCGACGGCTGGCACCGCGCCATGGGCGCCCGCATGGTGCAGTTCGCCGGCTATGCGATGCCGGTCCAGTATGACGGGATCATCGCCGAGCATTTGTGGACGCGGAGCCATGCCGGGCTGTTCGATGTCAGCCACATGGGGCAGCTCGTGATCGCTGGCGAGGGCGTCGATCGCGCTCTCGAGACGTTGCTCCCGGGCGATCTGCAGATGCTCAAGGACGGGCGGCTGCGCTATTCGATGCTGCTCGACGATAATGGCGGGATTATCGACGATTTGATGGCGACGCGGCGCGGCGACCATTTCTATATGGTCGTCAACGGCGCGACCAGGGCGGGCGATATCGAGGAGCTTGAGCGGCGGTTGCCGCGCGGAGTGGTGGTTGATCACATGAAGGAGCAGGCGCTGCTGGCGCTGCAGGGCCCCGAGGCGGCGGTGGCGCTCGAAGCGCTCGTGCCTGGAGTTTCCGATCTGTCATTCATGCAGGCTGGCAGCTTCGAGATTGCCGGTGCCAGGGCGTGGATTAGCCGCTCGGGTTATACCGGCGAGGACGGGTTCGAGATTTCGATCCCCACCGCCGCAGCGCCGACGGTTGCAGACCTGCTGTGCAGTGACGAGCGGGTGAAGCCGATCGGACTTGGCGCTCGCGATTCCTTGCGCCTTGAGGCGGGCCTGCCGCTCTATGGCCACGACCTCGACCGCGAGACGACGCCGATCATGGCCGACTTGGGCTTCGCGATCGGCAAGCGCCGCCGCGCCGAGGGCGGGTTCGCCGGGGCGTCGCGGATCCTCGGCGAGATCGGGCGCGGCGCGCCGCTCAAGCGCATTGGATTCACCCTCGACGGTCGCCAGCCGGTGCGCGAAGGGGCGCGAGTCCTCGACGGCGAGGGCAATGAGGTCGGGCGGGTGACTTCGGGAGGTTTCTCGCCGAGCCTCGAGCAGCCGATCGGCATGGCCTATGTCGCGACCGCGCTGGCCGAGCCGGGCGCGACGATCATGCTCGAACAGCGTGGCAAACTCTTTCCGGCGACGGTCGCGGCGATGCCGTTCGTCGCCCACCGCTATCACCGCAAACCCCGAGTGCAGGGAGCCTGATATGAGCCTCTATTTCACCAAGGACCATGAATGGGTCCGCGTCGAAGGCGACACGGCAACGGTCGGGATCTCTGACCATGCGCAAGCAGCACTCGGCGACATCGTGTTCGCCGAAGTGCCCGACGCCGGCAAGAAATTGGTAAAGGGCGACGAGGCAGCGATGGTCGAATCGGTCAAGGCGGCGAGCGATGTTTATGCTCCGGTCGGGGGGACAGTAACCGAGGCCAATGCCGTACTCGGTGACGATCCGGCACTGGTCAATCGTGACGCCGAGGGGGAGGGGTGGTTCTTCAGACTGACGCTGTCCGATCCGTCGGAAGTCACCGGGCTGATGGATGAGCCAGCTTATCGTGAGTGGTGCAAAACCCTCTAGTAATTTGAGGAATTTCCATGCGTTACCTACCGCTGAGCGAGACTGACCGGGCCGAGATGCTCAACGTGATCGGTGCCGGCTCGATCGACGAACTGTTTGCCGATGTCCCCGCCGACGCGCGGCTTGAGGGTCCGATCGAGGGGCTGCCGATGCATGCCTCGGAACTGTCGGTCGAGCGGCAGCTCAAGGCGATGGCGGCCAAGAATATGGTCGCGGGCGAGGTGCCTTTCTTCCTCGGCTGCGGGGCGTACAAGCATCATGTCCCGGCGAGCGTCGACCATATTATTCAGCGCGGGGAATTCCTGACCGCTTACACGCCGTACCAGCCCGAAATCGCACAGGGCACGCTGCAGGTGCTGTTTGAATTCCAGACTCAGGTCGCGCGGCTATTGGGGTGCGAAGTCGCCAATGCGTCGATGTACGATGGGTCGACCGCCTGCTGGGAAGCGATCGGGATGGCGCGGCGGATCACCCGGCGGACCGGGGCGATCCTGTCGTCGGGGCTGCATCCGCATTATGTCTCGGTGGCGAAGACGATGGCGCGTTTTACGGGGGATGTGCTCGATACGGCGCTGCCGTCGTTCAAGGGGATGGACAGCGAGCGGCTGATCGCGGGGATCACGAGGGAGACCAGCTGCGTCGTCGTGCAGTACCCGGATATTTTTGGGCGGATCGAGGATCTGACGCCGATCGCCGAGGCCGCACATGCGGTCGGAGCGTTGCTGGTCGCGGTCGTGACCGAGCCCGTCGCGCTGGGGCTGATCAAGGCGCCGGGCGAAATGGGGGCGGACATCGTCGTCGGCGAGGGCCAGTCGATCGGGGTCGGGCTGCAGTTTGGCGGGCCGTACGTCGGGTTGTTCGCCTGCCGCGAGAAGCATGTCCGGCAGATGCCGGGGCGGCTGGCGGGCGAGACGATCGACGCCGAGGGCAAGCGCGGGTTCGTGCTGACGTTGTCGACGCGCGAACAGCATATCCGACGAGAGAAGGCGACCAGCAATATCTGCACGAATTCAGGGCTGTGTGCGTTGGCGTTCAGTGTCCACATGACGCTTCTTGGAGAGAAGGGGCTGCGGACGTTGGCCGGGATCAACCATGCGCGGGCGGTCGAGGTTGCCGGGCGGCTGACGGCGATCCCGCAAGTTAGCCTGGTCGGCGATGCCTTCTTCAACGAGTTCACGCTCCGCCTGCCGGTCGAGGCGCGGCCCGCGGTCCACTCGATGGTGGAGAAGGGCGTGCTTGGCGGGGTGTCGCTCGGGCGGCTCTACCCGGGCGAGGCGAGCCTTGCGAACGGACTGGTGGTGGCCGTGACCGAAACGGTGACCGACGCGGATATCGATGCGCTCGAAGCAGCGCTGACGGAGTGCTGCGCATGACGATCAATCCCTCCGGCTGGCGGCCGGCGACCCCGAGCGACGTCCATGGCGAAGCCCCCCCGACCACGACCGGCAACCGCGCGCTGATGCTCGAGGAGCCGTTGCTGTTCGAGATCGGATCGCGCGACCAGACGGGAGTCGATTTCGACCGGTCGGTGGACGGCGCGGACGCCGGACTTGGCGGCCTGCTGCGCACCTCGCTCGACCTGCCGGGCTTGTCCGAACCGCAGGCGGTGCGGCATTATACGCGCCTGTCGCGACAGAATTACGCGATCGACCTCGGGCTGTTCCCGCTCGGCTCGTGCACGATGAAGCATAATCCGCGGCTCAACGAGAAGGTCGCGCGGATGGCAGGGTTTGCCGACATCCACCCGCTTCAGCCGCAGGAAACGGTGCAAGGCGCACTCGAACTGATCGACACGCTGGCGCATTGGCTGATCACGCTGACGGGCATGAACGCGGTGGCGATGAGTCCCAAGGCGGGGGCGCATGGTGAGCTGTGCGGCATTCTCGCCATTCGTGCGGCGCTCGAAGCGCGGGGCGATGCGCGGTCGGTCGTGCTGGTACCCGAGAGCGCGCATGGGACCAACCCGGCAAGCGCGGCGTTCGCCGGGTACAAGGTCGAGGGCATTCCCGCGACGGCCGCCGGGCGCGTTGATCTTGGCGCCTTGAAGGCGCGGCTGGGGCCGGACGTCGCGGCGGTGATGATCACCAACCCCAACACCTGCGGGCTGTTCGAGCCGGAGATGAAGGCGATCTCCGACGCGGTGCACGCGGCGGGCGGGCTGGTCTATTGCGACGGGGCGAACTTCAACGCGATCGTCGGGCGGGTGCGGCCGGGCGACCTCGGCATCGATGCGATGCACATCAATTTGCACAAGACCTTCTCGACCCCCCACGGCGGTGGCGGGCCGGGGTCGGGGCCGGTGGTGCTGTCGGAGGCGCTTACTCCCTTTGCCCCGCTGCCGTATGTCGTAAAGTCGAGCGAAGGCGGCTACCAGCTGGTCGAGGAAGAGACTGCACTCGCCGAGGGCTCGGACAGCTTCGGGCGGATGGTCGCCTTTCACGGGCAGATGGGCATGTTCACGCGCGCGCTGGCCTATATGCTGAGCCACGGCGCCGATGGCTTGAGGCAGGTTGCCGAGGACGCGGTGCTCAACGCCAACTATGTCCTGCGCAGCCTCGAGGACGTGCTCGACGCGCCTTTCGCCTCGTCGGGGCCGTGCATGCACGAGGCGATCTTCTCCGATCGCGGATTCGCGGACGGCTTTTCGACGATCGATGTCGCCAAGGGACTGATCGACGAGGGCTTTCACCCGATGACGATGTATTTCCCGCTGGTCGTTCACGGAGCGATGCTGATCGAGCCGACCGAGACCGAATCGAAGGCCAGCCTCGACCAGTTTATTGTTGCGCTGCGCTCGATCGCCGGGCGCGCTCGGGCAGGGGACGAGGCGCTCAAGGCTGCGCCGATCTTCGCGCCGCGTCGCCGGCTCGACGAGACGCTCGCCGCGCGCAAACCTGTGCTTGCGTGGAAGACCCCCGCGCCCGATGGTGCCGACAACGGCGAGGTGGTCGAGGTCGGAGGGGGTTAGGCGATGCACACCAACAATGGCGGACCGATCGGGCAATATCTGATCCCGGCGGTCATCATTATCGTCGTGATGTCCCTGAGGATGCGCGGGATGACCCGGCTGCGGCCGCTCAAGCTGGGCCAGCTGTGGGTCGTGCCGGCCATCTATACGGCGCTCGTGGTCGGCTTGATTGCGGCAAGCCCGCCGAGCGCGGCCGGATGGGCGGTGCTGTTCGCGGGTGTCGTCTTCGGCGGCCTGATCGGCTGGCAGCGCGGCAAGTTCATGCACATCGAGGTCGATCCGGCGACCGACAGCCTGCTGCAGCGCCCGTCGCGCGCGGCGATGCTGCTGCTGGTCGCGCTGATCGTCGTCCGCATGGGTGCGAAATCGATGATGCCGGCCGGGGTGGACCCGATGCATGGGACGGCGTTGATGCTGACCGACGGGCTGCTCGGGATGGCGCTCGGCCTGCTCAGCGCGACCCGCGCGGAGATGTATCTTCGCGGGCGCAAGCTGCTGGCCGCGGCGCGAAACGATCCGGCGGCCGTAAATCGCGTGCCCGGATGAGCGACCGGCGATTCTACGAGGCGCCGGTCGACGCAGTGAAGCGGTCGGCTCCGGCGGCGCTGCGCAATGTCGGGCCGATCGGCGATGTGCTTGCCAAGTGGCTGCCGGCAAGCGGCCTCATTTTGGAACTCGCGAGCGGGACGGGCGAACATGGCGTGGCGTTCGCGCGTCGCTTTGCGGGCATCGAGTGGCAGCCGAGCGACGCATCGGATGAAGCCCTGGCATCTATCAAAGCGTGGCGCGAAGATGGACCGACGAACCTGCTTGCACCGCTCGAGATCGACGCGGCGGTTAGCGGTTGGGCGATCGACCACGCCGACGCGATGGTCGCGATCAATCTCGTGCACATCAGCCCGTGGGCGACGGCGCTCGGCCTGCTCGACGGCGCGGCGCGGTTGTTGCCCGCTGGTGGCCCGCTGCTCCTCTACGGGCCGTGGATCGAAGATGGCGTGGCGACCGCGCCCTCCAACCAGGTGTTCGATATGGACTTGCGCGCACGCGACCCGGGCTGGGGGCTGCGCAATCTTTCCGACTTCGTCCGCGAGGTTAAGGCGCGGGGGCTAAACCTCGCCGACCGCCGAGCGATGCCCGCCAACAACATCATGCTGCGGTTCGACCGGCACTAGCCGCGCGGCGAGCGGCCAGGTGGCGATCAGCCACGCCGCGCCAATCGCCCAGCCGGCGACAACGTCGCTCGGCCAATGCACCCCGATCAGCGAGCGTGACGCGCCAATGATAAGGCTGGTGAAGACGCCGAACGCAACCCACGGTACGCGGTGCCCGGGGTGAGCGAAGACGAGCGCGAGCAGCGGAAACACGATCATCGAATTGGCAGCGTGGCCACTGGGGAAGCTCAATGAGTGGAGGGTCACCGGGTGGGCGTCGAGCGCCGGGCGGGCGCGGTGGACGGACAGCTTGACGGCCTCGACCAGGAGACGGCCGACGATTGTGATCGTGACGATCGTGATAGCCAGGCGCACCTGATCGCGCCGCCAAAGCACAATGGCCGCGACCAGACCAAGCCCGATCGTTGCGATGACCCCCCCGGCATAATTGAGGAACAGCCCCATCTCGGTGGAAAGGGGACTCGCAGCCCGAGCCGCAATGCCATCGCGAATCAGCGCGACATCGAGCGGATTGCCAATCCCACCCACCAAACCGCAGGCGATCACGAGGGCGATCAACAGCACAACCAGCGCCATCCGAGAAAAATATTCAGCCATGCTGATCTTAAACGATGTTTTACCGTTCTCGGCTAGACCCGGCCGATGGACGAAAGCAGCCCCACCCAAAATCGCCGCACTCGCAGGTCGAACGTGCTCCTTAGCGCATCGATCGAGCTGTCGGGAGCCTCGCTTTCGGTCAAGCTTCGCAACCTGTCGTCGCAAGGAGCGCTGATCGAAGGCGACAAGCTTCCAGTCGAGGGGTCTGAAGTGATTTTCCGCAAGGCCGACCTGAGCCTCGCTGGACGGATCGCCTGGGTCGAGGGCAAGCGCGCGGGGCTGGCCTTTTGCGAGCCTCTCCACCCTGATCTGGTCATGCGTCACATTCCAACGCCACGTCCGCGTGTCCAGCCTGATTTCCGCCGCCCCGGGCTGTCGTCACAACCGTTGAGCGCAGAAGACATGCGGGTCGGCGAATGCTGGCTGCCTCGCTCGCCCTACATCGGCGGATAAGCCGGCGTTCCAGGAGAGAGGCGAGCTGGCGCTCGCGTCACGGTGCGGTATCAACTGGCCGAGCTGATCTGGCCACGCTGCTCCTGAAGCCAGTTGACCAACTGCGGCAGCGGCACCAGCCGATTGAAGGTGATCCCGCAAAAGCCGTCGTCGAACCAGCGCACTACTCCATGGATCGGAGACAGGCCCGGCAACGTCACGACGACGTCGCTGTTTCGCGGCAGGATTGCCGACGTTTCGAGCTTGATCCCGCCTTGGCTGATATCGCGGGCATGCATTCGATAAGTGGTCGCGCCTTCTCGCCCGGTGGCGAAGCAAGCGACTTCAATTCGCGGTATGCGCGGGCGGGGGCCGTCCATCGGGGCGGAGAGGATCTCGATCACGTCGATCGGTTCGTTGAAAGACACGCCGACATTGAGATCGCGTACCCACGAAACCTTGCCCTTGATCGGAAAACCGCTCTTGAGTTCCACCGCGAGCTCCATGTCGTCGTGCATCGAGCAATAGGCGCGGATCATCATTCCGCCGGCCGAGATATTCTTGATTAGACAAAGCTCGCGACGCGTGTCGATGGTCATCGATCCGACGCGATAGAGTGTCAAATGGCGGTCGCCATCGCGGCGTTCGCTGACCGCCGCGGGGGGCGCATTCGACAAGCTGAAAATGGTCGTCTCGACCGGTAGTTCGTCCACCTGATGCCCCCTTGCTCCGTGACGACGCATTTGGTCCGCGCCGGCAGTTGCCGTTTGATCAGCATGAACTAGGAGTTGTTGACAAAGGGGATTCCCAACAGGGGTAGTTTCTGATTCACGGTAGCTTTTGGGGAGGCTATCGTGCTTCGGGGTTTGATGAGGGACGAGGAATGGGCCTGCCTTGAACCATTCGTGATTGAGCGGGGC
>JANXUU010000113.1 GCA_025356055.1 Sphingomonas sp.
GGCGGCTCGACCTTCGGGGCGGGCTTCTGATGCGCCTCGAGGGGAAGGTCGCGATCGTCACCGGCGCGGGCTCGGGCATCGGCAAGGCGACCGTCGCGCTGTTCCGCCGCGAAGGCGCGATCGTCATCGGGGCGGATCTCAAAAACGCCGACGTCGAATGCGACGCGGGCGACGACGCGTCGGTCAAGGCGCTCGTCGACAAGGCGATTGCCGACCACGGCCGCCTCGACATCGCTTTCGCCAACGCGGGCATTTCGGGCGGCCTCGCGTCGATTTTCGAGCAGACGCCCGACGACTGGACCGAAATCCTGCGCGTCAACCTGATCGGCCCTTTCCTCGCGATCAAGCATGCCGCGCCGCACATGGCCGAGGTTGGCGGCGGCTCGATCATCTGCACCGCGTCGGTCGCCGGCCTCCGCTCGGGCGCCGGCGGCCCGGCCTATTCGGCGTCCAAGGCCGGGGTCATCAGCCTCGTCAAATCGGCCGCCCAGCAACTCACCGGCTCCAACGTCCGAGTGAACGCCATTTGTCCCGGCTTGATCGAGACCGGCATGACTGAGTTCATTTACGAACGCGCGCGGGGCAAGGGTCAGGAAGACAAGCTTGGCCATCTCAATCCGCTCCAACGCGGCGGCGAACCCGCCGAGATCGCCAACGCCGCGCTATTCCTCGCCTCGGACGAGGCAAGTTACGTCAACGGCCACGCGCTGGTCGTCGACGGTGGACTAAGCTCTTCACACCCGTTCAATGCACAACGCTATGGACGAACCGCAATTTAGGTGTTGTCCATGTCATTTCCTTTCCTATCTGGTTCAAATATGATAAGCATCGCCATGACATATCTTCCGACTTCGCGGCCATATTCATTCCCGGTAGGCTTGCGAACTTGACAAGGTCACAAGCACTGGTTTGCGCGATTGTGAGCAAGCCCTTGTTTTGAAACGGAAATCGCGTCTGAGAAAAACGCCCCACACTGTCAACCGTGTCCACAACTCGCCTTTTTCGGAGTCCGCCCATGACATCCCCGATCTCGACCAACCGCCACGGCGACATCCTTATCGTCACCTCGAACAACCCACCGGTCAACGCGCTTGGCGCAGCGGTCCGCCAGGGCCTCGTCGCCGCGATTAAAGAAGCGGAAGGCGACGACGCGATCAAGGCGGTCGTCATCACCTGCGCCGGCCAGACCTACTTCGCCGGCGCGGACATCACCGAGTTCGGCAAGCCGCCCGTCATGCCTTGGCTCCCCGAGGTGGTGGATCGGATCGAAAGTTGCAGCAAGCCAGTCGTCGCCGCCGTCCATGGCACGGCACTTGGCGGGGGCCTCGAGATTGCGCTCGGCTGCCACTATCGCGTTGCCTTGCCCACCGCCAAATTCGGCGTGCCCGAAGTCAAGCTGGGTCTGCTCCCCGGCGCTGGCGGTACGCAGCGGCTCCCGCGCGTGGCGGGGGTGCCAAAAGCGCTGGAGATGGTCACTAGCGGTGGCATGATCGGCGCGAAGGAGGCGGCGGCCCTCGGCCTCGTCGACCGACTGATCGAAGGCGATCTCGTCGAACATGCAGTGGCTTATGCCGAGGAGGTCAGGGCCATCCGGCCGCTCCCGAAATCTTCCGAACGCGACGACAAGCTCGCCGAAGCGCGCGCCAACCCCGCGATCTTCGACGACTTCCGCAAGGCCAACGCCCGCAAGATGAAGGGCTTCGAAGCGCCCGAGCTCAACATTCAGGCGGTCGAGGCCGCTGTCGCCAAGCCCTATGCCGAAGGTGTGCTCGACGAGCGCCGCCTGTTCATGCAGCTGATGTCGGGCAGCCAGGCCCGCGCCCAGCAATATTTCTTCTTCGCCGAGCGCAAGGCGGCCAAGATCGACAATATCCCCGACGACACGCGCCCCCGCGACATCAAGCGCGTCGGCGTGATCGGCGCCGGTACGATGGGCGGCGGCATCTCGATGAACTTCCTCTCGGCCGGCATCCCCGTGACGATCGTCGAAATGGCGCAGGACGCGCTCGATCGCGGCACCGGCACGGTTCGCAAGAATTACGAGGCGACCGCCGCCAAGGGCCGCATGACCCCCGAGCAGGTCGAACAGGCGATGGGCGCGCTCAACCCCACCCTCGACTTTAACGCGCTCGCCGACTGCGACCTGATCATCGAGGCCGTGTTCGAGACGATGGAGATCAAGCAGGAGATCTTCGGCAAGCTCGACAAGATCGCCAAGCCCGGGGCGATCCTCGCGTCCAACACCAGCTACCTCAACATCGACGAGATCGCTGCCGCCACCTCGCGCCCGCAGGATGTCGTCGGCTTGCACTTCTTCTCGCCCGCCAACATCATGAAATTGCTCGAGGTCGTGCGCGGCGCCAATACTGCGCCCGACGTGCTCGTCACCGCAATGCAGCTCGCCAAGCGGATCAAGAAGGTGGCGGTCGTCGCCGGCGTCTGTCACGGCTTCATCGGCAACCGCATGCTGATGCCGCGCCAGGTCGAGGCGACCAAGCTGCTGCTCGAGGGGGCCACGCCCGATCAGATCGACCGCGTCCATGTCGAGTTCGGAATGCCGATGGGCCCGTTCCAGATGGCCGACCTTGCCGGGGTCGACATCGGCTGGCACCGCGACCCGACCCGGATCGAGAATATCCGCGACGCGCTCGCCGCCGAAGGCCGCTGGGGCCAGAAGAAGAATGCCGGCTTCTACGATTACGACGAAAAGCGCCGCCCGTCCCCAAGCGCCCGGGTTCAGGAGATCATCGACGAGTTCCGCGCGAAGGAAGGTGTCGAGAAGCGCGACATCTCGGACCAGGAAATCGTCGAACGCACGCTCTACACGATGGTCAACGAGGGCGCGAAGATCCTCGAGGAGGGCATGGCCCAGCGCGCCTCGGATATCGATGTCGTGTGGATCTACGGCTACGGCTGGCCGGTCTATCGTGGCGGCCCGATGCATTGGGCCGACGGCGAAGGGCTGGACAAGATCGTCGCGGGGCTCAGGAATCAGGAAGCCCGGATGGGTAGCGATTTCTCGTTCAGCCAGCTACTCCTCGACAAGGCCGCTTCGGGCGGCAAGTTCACCCGCTAGAGGAAGCGTCCATGGATCGCATGGTACAAGCCGACACTGGAGATCATGCGGTCCGCTACAAGAGCGTGGCCGTCGCGATCCACTGGATCACCGCCGCGCTGCTGCTGACGCAAGTGTGGATCGGGCTTCAATTCGCTGACATGGCCAAGGGGCCAGCGCGTGACGGGCTGTTCACCTGGCACAAGACTCTCGGGGCGACGATCCTGCTCCTCGCCATCGCCCGGCTTATCGTCCGCCTGCGCAACCCGCCGCCGCCGTTCCCGAAGGACTTTCCCAAATGGGAGCGCTTTGTCGCAGTGTGGAACCACCGCATCTTCTATTTCATGCTGCTTGCGCTACCGCTTACCGGCCTTGCCGCCGTATCCGCCGGCGCGCCGGGATGGAGCACACCATTGATCGGGGGAATTCCGCTGCCGCTCATTCCCGGGCTTCACGGAGTCAAAGGTATCGGCGACATCCACGTTATCCTCGTGTGGACCACGCTCGCCCTGCTCGTCCTCCACGTCGGCGCGGCGCTCAAGCAGCAATTTTTCGACAAGAACGACGTTGCCGACCGCATGCCGCCGTTCCATTCACCGCGCCGCGGGATCTGACTTTGGCAGCAACACCAGCATCGCGCCCGCTATCGTGGCGAGCACGGCACCTGCTATAAATGTTGCGCTCGCCCCGTCGCGATCCCAGATGAGCCCGGCGCCGAGGCTCGACATCAATGCCGCGACGCCGCTCACGAAGAAAAACGCACCGAAGCTCGTCGCGCGCTGCTTTTCGGAAGCGGCGTCGGCGATCATCCGGCTGAAAATCCCCTGCGTGAACGCCATATGCGCGCCCCACAGGATCACGCCCACCCCTAGCGTCCACAGCGACATGCCATAGCCGAGCATCAGGTCGGCGGCGACGAGCAGCCCGATCCCGGCGAGCAGTAGGCCCTTTGGGCTCATCCGGTCGCTGAGGATCCCGGCGGGGTAGGCCAGCAGTAGATAGGCAAGGTTGAACAGGGCCAGCACGATCGGCGACCAACTGGGCGCGATTCCCGCGTCGATCCCCTTGAGGATGAGGAAACTCTCCGAGAAGCGCGCCAGCCCGAACAGAAAGCCGACCCCAATCAACCGCTTGACCTGTGGATCAAGCGTCCGGAACCCTCCCCAGATCATCTTCGCCTTGGGCGTCGTCCGCTCGCTCGTCTCGCGCAGCATCGTCCACGCAAAGCCGAACGACAGGAAAGCCGGGATCACCGCCACCCAGAACACCGCGCGAATATCGTTGCGAAACCAGATCATCAGTCCGATCGCAGCCAGCGGTGCGATAAATGCCCCGACCGTATCCATCGACTGGCGCAATCCGAATGCTCGTCCGCGAAGCTCGGGAGGAGTTTCGTCGGCGATCATCGCATCGCGTGGCGCCCCGCGGATGCCCTTGCCGATGCGATCGACGAACCGCGCACCGAGTACCGGAATAACCCCGCTTGCAAGCGGAAACAGCGGCTTCGACAGCGCCGCCATCCCATAGCCGAGCAGGATCCACGGCTTGCGCTTCTGGTTACGGTCGCTCAATCGCCCCGAGACGAGCTTCGACATCGATGCCGTCGCCTCGGCGAAACCATCGAGCGCCCCCATCGCCGCCACGGGCAGCCCTAGGGTAACCGTCAGGAACGCCGGCAGGAGCGCATGATAAATTTCGCTCGACAGGTCCATCAGCAGGCTGACGACGCCCAGCACCCAAACGGTGCGGGGGAGGCGGGGGCGGGTTGCGGAAGGGGCGTCCATTTCCTGTCATTGACGGTAGCAAGCCAGCGAATCAATCCGTCACCGGCAATTGCAGTTGGCAATTGTAAAAGATGCGAAACCATTGCAGATTGACAAAATGTGGAACCAGTCGTCCCCGCAAGCCATCGCCGCGCGCCTCTCGGCATTGTTCGAAGCGCTCGACGATAACCGCCAAGCCGAGCGATCGGACCGCGCGACGCGTGCGTTGCTATCGGCGGTTTCGGACCATGAGCCAGCCACGCTTGGACAGGTTGCGATGGCGTCGGGCCGCGGTGCCCCGGCCGCCAGCCGGGCAGTCGAGACGCTGGTCCAGGCGGGTCATGTCGATCGGGAGCCCGACCCCGCCAACCGCCGCCGTCTGGCATTACGGTTGACCG
The DNA here is from genome assembly GCA_025356055.1 of Sphingomonas sp. Lineage (GTDB taxonomy): Bacteria > Pseudomonadota > Alphaproteobacteria > Sphingomonadales > Sphingomonadaceae > Sphingomicrobium. The sequence goes on from JANXUU010000113.1 coordinate 5,217, forward strand.
CACAGGGCAGGGCGCTGCTTGAACAACGCGGCACTGCGACCGGGGGATTGGTCACCCGCGTCACCCGCCTTGCGCAGAGTGAACTTCGCGCCGTTGAGCGCGCGTTGGAAATACTTGAGCGCATGCCGAAGTAGGAATGTCCCGCGCAAAACTTGCTGCAGCGCACCACTTGCGCTAGGGGCGCGCCTTCTCTTTTTCGGAAAAATCGAACCATGTCCTCACGCAACGTGGCGATCATCGCCCACGTCGATCACGGCAAGACAACCCTTGTCGACCAGCTCTTTCGCCAATCGGGCACCTTCCGCGACAACCAGCGCGTTGAAGAGCGCGCAATGGATTCGAACGACCTCGAGAAAGAGCGTGGGATCACAATTCTCGCGAAGTGCACCTCGGTTGAATGGCAGGGAACGCACATCAACATTGTCGACACCCCCGGCCACGCCGATTTCGGCGGCGAAGTCGAGCGCATCCTCTCCATGGTCGACGGGGTAATCCTGCTGGTCGACGCCGCCGAAGGCCCGATGCCGCAGACCAAGTTCGTTACCGGCAAGGCGCTCGCGCTGGGCCTGAAGCCGATCGTCGTCGTCAATAAGATCGACCGCCCCGACGCCCGCGCGTCGGAAGTGCTCGATGAGGTGTTCGACCTGTTCGTGTTGCTCGAAGCCAACGACGAACAGCTCGACTTCCCCGTTCTCTACGCCTCGGGCCGCAATGGTTATGCCGGCGAAACTGATGACGTCCGCGAAGGCAATCTGAGCCCGCTGTTCGACCAGATCGTCAGCCACGTGCCGGCCCCTTCGGCCGATCCCGATGGCCCCTTCAAGTTCCTCGTAACCCTGCTCGACCGCGACAATTTTCTTGGCCGGATCCTGACCGGTCTGGTCTTCTCGGGCTCGATCAAGACCAATGCGCCGATTCACGCGCTCAGCCCTGAAGGCAAGGTCGTCGAGACCGGCCGCGCGTCGCGGATCATGGCGTTCCGTGGGCTGGAACGCGTTCCGGTTGACACCGCCGAAGCGGGCGACATCATCTCGATCGCCGGCCTCACTACCGCGACCGTCGCCGACACCATTGCCGACACTTCGGTCAGTGAACCGCTCCATGCTCAGCCGATCGACCCGCCGACGCTGTCGATGCGCTTTGCAGTCAACGATTCGCCAATGGCCGGTCGCGAAGGCACCAAGGTCACCAGCCGAATGATCCGCGATCGCTTGTTTCGCGAGGCTGAATCCAACGTCGCAATCAAGGTTACCGAGTCGTCCGACAAGGACAGCTATGAAGTCGCCGGGCGCGGCGAGCTTCAGCTTGGCGTGCTTATCGAGATGATGCGCCGCGAGGGCTTCGAACTCGGCATCAGCCGCCCGCGAGTACTCTTTCGCGAGGACGAGGACGGCAAGAAGACCGAGCCGTACGAGACCGTCGTGATCGACGTCGACGACGAATATGCGGGTACGGTCGTCGAGAAGATGGCCGGGCGCAAAGCCGAGCTGACCGACATGCGTCCGTCGGGCGGCGGCAAGACCCGCATCACCTTCTCCGCCCCGTCGCGTGGCCTCATCGGGTATCACGGCGAATTCCTGTCAGACACGCGCGGCACCGGAATCATGAACCGGCTGTATGAGAAATACGGTCCGCACAAGGGCAATATCGAGGGTCGCAAGAACGGCGTGCTGATATCGAATGGCGCGGGCGAGGCGAACAACTATGCCCTTGGCCCCCTCGAGGAGCGCGGCATATTGTTCGTGGCTCATCAGGAGGCGCTCTATGAGGGCATGATCGTCGGTGAGAATGCCAAGACGGGCGACCTCGAGGTCAACCCGATGAAGGCGAAACAGCTAACCAACTTCCGCGCTTCGGGCGGCAAGGACGACGCCATCCGGCTGACTCCGCCCAAAAGGATGACGCTTGAACAAGCGATCGCTTATATCGACGAGGATGAGCTGGTCGAAGTAACGCCGGGATCGATTCGACTGCGCAAAATTCACCTCGACCCGCACGATCGCAAGCGCGCGAGCAGGGCAAAAGCGGCCTGAATCGAGACAGTTCCGTCATTCGTCCCGCGACGGGCTCCCTTGAGCGACGGGTCACTGTTTTTTAACGGAGTTCCGTCTACTTCAGCGCTCGACAAGAATTTCAAGAGCGAGCGGGTCCGCTGTTGCGTTGGACCCCGGGCAAGACGGAAGGCCCCCTTGGATCGCGCGATAGTTGCGCACCGAGGCGGGACGGCCGCACAAGACAGAGCAACATTTGACCCGTTTCCTGGGATTCCGCGGCGCGTCCGCGGTCGGTGGTTTTTTGCTGTTGCTCGCGCTGGGTTCCAACCCGGCGGGCGCGCAGGCACCGGTCGCTACGGGAGCCATCGCGGTGTCGAGCAGCGCGGCCTTCGACCTTCGTACCCAGGCGCTGATCAGCGCCATTGCACGCAGCGCCGATGCAAATGCTCCCGTTGTTCTGATTCCCGTGACCGGGGCACCCGCAGCGGTCGACCTGACCTCGTCAGCTTATACCGCTTCGCCCGATAGTGTAACGGTGCATCGTGATGTCAGCGCCACCGGCGCCGCGTCGGGTCAGCCGCTTGCGGCACTGGTCGACGCCAACAGCATCGGTGATCTCGACGAGGAAATGAACTGTCTCGCAACAGCGGTTTACTTCGAAAGCAAGGGCGAGCCGCTGGAGGGCCAGTTGGCGGTCGCGCAGGTCGTCATGAACCGCGCTGCATCGGGCCGCTACCCCCCCAGCCTGTGTGGTGTCGTCAAACAGCATGCACAATTCTCGTTCGTTCGCGGCGGCATGTTTCCGGCAATCGACGCCAGTTGCGCGGCGTGGCGCAAGGCCCGCGCGATCGCCCGCATCGCCGAGAAGCGACTGGTCGCCAGCCTGGCTGCGGACGTGCTGTGGTATCACGCCGACTACGTCACCCCGCGCTGGCGGCAGGCGCTGATCAAGGTCGAACAAATCGGCGCGCACATCTTCTATCGCGCATAATCACGCGGTTCCGACGCCCGAGCGCTGCGAAGCCCCGGTTCGTCGTTAACAAAGTCATTAAAGGATTCGCATTCGCCTCGGCACACGCCACCTTGCTCGCAAGTGGTTGTGACGCAACTCAAAGGGGCCTCGACATGCTGCGCATCTTGATCGTCGAAGACGACAGCCAGCTCGCGATGACGCTAAAATATCTTGTTGAAGACAACCCTCGTTATCAAGTGGTGGCGATTAGTGACGACCTCGATACGTCGCTCGAAGCCGCTGCCGAGCATCGGCCCGACCTCGCGCTGGTCGACCTCAGATTGGCGCACGGCACGACCGGCTTTTCGGTCGCGGTCCGTCTTGCCGACGACAACGTTCCGGTGCTGTTCGTGACCGGCAAGGCGCCTGACTTCCCGATGCCCGATTTGGCGCTCGGATGCCTGATGAAGCCGTTTACTGCCGAGGATGTCCACCGCAGCCTGGCGATGGCCGAGGACATGATGCGCGGGCGCGAGACCTTCCGCCAGAAGACCCCGCTCAACCTGACACTGTACAGCGCCGAGATCGAGGAACAGCCGGTTGTCCCGCAGCAGCCCGGCTTCATTCCCTCGCGCCGCTCGCTCAAGACCCGGCTCGAGCATTGGATCGCGGGAACGCAGGGCTAATCGCGACGCTGAGGGTTTCGATTGCCGTCGCGCCGGGTTAGGCGGGTCCATGACTAAGGATAAAACGCGGCTTAGCCCCTCGTCGCTGTCGCGGATGCTGAAGAATGATACGCAGATGCGCGTTCGTCCGCTCGGCGGACCGCGTTTCCGGACGCCCGACGTCTATCACCAGTTGCTGCGCGCGACCTGGCCGCGGCTGACCTGCTATTTCCTGACCGTTTTCTTCCTGTTCAATTGCCTGTTCGCCGGGCTGTTCCTGCTCGATCCGAGTGGCTTCACCACGCCAAATCCTCAGATCGCTGCGTCGCGCTTCTGGGAGTTGTTCTTCTTCAGTATCGAGACCGTCGCGACAGTCGGCTATGGCAATATGGTCCCTATCACAATGTACGCGAACATTCTCGTTGCGCTCGAGATTTCGCTCGGCATCCTGTTTTTCGCTTTGGTCACTGGGATCATGTTTGCGCGCTTCTCGCGCCCGACCGCGCGGATTCTGTTTTCGAAAGTCGCGGTGATCGGGCCGGTCGAGGGGGTGCCGACGCTGATGTTTCGTGCCGCCAATCAGCGCCATAACCTGATCTTCGAGGTGGCTGCGAATGTTTCACTTCTCGGTGACGAGATTGTCGAGGGTAGCCGGATGCGGCGCTTTCGCGACCTCACGCTGGCGCGCAACTCCAACCCGGTTTTCATGCTGACTTGGACGATCATGCACCCGATCGATGAAGACAGCCCGCTCTACCCGTGGCTTGACAGCCGTGAACCGCCGGAGGGGTTCGAGATTATCGTCGTGCTCTCTGGGGTCGACGAGCGTACCGGGCAGATCATCCACGGACGCTGGGCCTACACGCCAAAGGACCTGCGCTGGAACGCGCGCTTTGTCGATATCCTCGGGCTTGACGCGCATGGTGTTCGGACGGTCGACTATGGCCGCTTCGACGACACGCACGACCTCGAGGATGGCGCACCTTACATCGAGGCGAGGGCCTGAACGTAAGTTGCGGCTCGTTTGCCGCTGTCCTCGGCTGACCGACCTGGAGAAAAGACGCCTGAACCCAAACCGAAGCCGCTTGCGCCCGCTTCGAGCCACGGTCCCATCGTACCCGCAGAAACCCCACCGACAACGAGCAGCGGCAAGTCCTTCGGCAGCACCGCGCGTTGCGCCTTGACCACCGCCGGGCTCGCCCCCTCTGCCGGAAACAGCTTGAGCGCAGTTGCGCCGGCATCGAGCGCAGCAAATGCTTCGGACGGGGTAAAATAGCCCGGCGCCGAGACCAAGCCGGCGTGCACCGTGGCGCGGATCACATCAGGATTAGTGTTGGGTGAGACGACCAGCCGCCCGCCAGCGCACTCAACCTCGCGCACTTGCCGGACATTGAGCACCGTACCCGCGCCGATCAGTGCGCGTTCGCCCATCCGGGCCGACAGGCGCCGGATCGATTCGAACGGGTCGGGGGAGTTCAATGGCACTTCGATAATGCGGATCCCCGCAGCGAAAATCGCCTCGCCGACCATCTCGACCTCGTCGGGGGTCACACCGCGGATGATCGCGACAAGCGGACATGGGTCGAAATAGCGTTTGAACAACTCGATCATGATATTCTCCGGGCGACTTCGATGATGCCGGCGAGGAACGCCTCTTCGCCATCGACTTGGGTCGCCTCGCGCCCCGCCTCGGCGATCGCAGCGGCATAGAGGCGTGTAAGGTCGGGACGACCGATGACAGTCACTGCACCCGCTGCTTCCCCCAGTCCGGCAAACACGTCCGACCCGATTAGCAGCCCGCTGGTGAAACTGGGCGCGTCGGCGGCATTTGCTTGGCCAAGCAGGACGCGCGCGCGCACTGCGAACAAGTCGGCGGCCATCGCGCCACCCTTCAGCCCTTCGCGGACGCCGGAGAGAAAGACATCGCCAACCTCGACGGGGCCTTGCAGCCAGTCCGCCAATATCCCCCTCGATTTAAGCATATTAAACAGTTCACCCGTCATGACCGTCCGAAACGCAGTGATCCGAGCTCCCTCTAGCAACACCCATTTATTGTGCGTCCCCGGGTGGCACGCTAGCCCGTCTGCCGGGATCAGCCCGCGCGCCACCGCGCCTAGCATCTGCACTTCTTCACCGCGCATGACGTCGGCGTGATCGCCGGCCAGATAGGAGAGCCCCGGTACGATCGCCGACCGCTCGGGCTCGGTCCACACAACATTCGCCGCCAACTCGTCGAACCCGCCGGGGCAACGGACGTAGGGCGCTTCAACCCACCCCTTGTTTGACCCGACCATGCCAGCCAGCAGTAACGGCCAGTCACCAAGCCGTGCACGAATCTCCGCCGTCGCCGCCGGGAAACCTCCGCGCGCGATCGAAAGCACACCGCGGTCGTCCTCGAACTCGGCGTCGTGCCGACCATCCCCGCCGACCCGATAGGCGCGGCGGTTGGTGGTGCCCCAGTCGACCGCGATGAAGCCTGATTGAGCGAACATTTACATTCCCGACGAACGAGGCGGTACGTCGCCTCTTTCAATTTGCTGCTCAGTGACTATCCACGCGCGGCATGTCCCTCGCTATCCACCTTGTTGCCAATGTCAAAGCCGTCCTCGGCGAAGGGCCGGTCTGGGTCGAGCGCGAAGCTGCTCTTTACTGGGTCGACATCAAGGACCGCCGGCTGTTTCGCCTCAACGACGATGGCGTCAAGGAATGGGCAACGCCGATGTGCGTGGGCTCGATCGCGCCACGTGCGGCTAGCGGGATGGTAGCCGGAACTGCGGATGGTTTCCAGCTAATCGAAATCGAAGGCGATATGTTGCGCTTCAGGCTTGTCAACAATCCGGAGGCCGACCATCCCGACAACCGCTTCAACGACGGCAAAGTCGATCGCGAAGGGCGCTTCTGGGCGGGTACGATGGACGATCGCGAAAAGGAATCGCTTGGCTCGCTCTATCAGCTCGACGCTGAGCGGCGCGTCACAAAGTATGACGAGGGATACGCCGTCACCAATGGCCCAGCCTTCAGCCCGTCAGGGAATATCATGTATCACACTGACTCCGCGCGCCGGACGATCTACCGATTCGCGCTCGCAAAGGACGGTTCACTCGGCAACCGCGAGACCTTCCTTCATTTCCCAGGCGCTGAGGGCTACCCCGACGGGATGACCGTCGACTCTGAAGGTTGCCTGTGGGTTGCCTTCTGGGATGGCTGGGCGGTTCGGCGCTTCTCGCCAGAAGGACTTCCGCTCGCGATGATCGAAGTGCCGATCCAACGTCCAACCAGCGTCGCCTTTGGCGGTCCGGCGCTCGACCGGCTCTACATTACCTCAGCCCGCTTGGGTCTCGACGACACCGCGCTCGCCGCGCAACCCTTGGCGGGCGGCCTGTTTATGCTCGAACCCGGTGCAACCGGGATCGCCGAGCGCCCATTTGCAGGCTAGCCTCGCCGACAGCCCCCCGGAGATCCATCATCACCAATTTCATGTTCGCCACCGGGATCGAGAACAGCATCCCGACGATCCGGAACGGGACGGTCCGAGTTGACCAGATGACCGCCTCCGATCATTATCGCCGATGGCGTGAGGATTTCGACTGCGTTCAGGAAGTTGGGATCAACTTCCTCCGTTACGGCCCGCCGCTACATAAAACATGGCTCGCGCCCGGCCGGTACGACTGGGAATTCGCCGATATCACGCTGGGTGACCTCAAACGCCGCGACATCACCCCGATCATCGACCTGTGCCACTTCGGCGTTCCCGACTGGATTGGCAATTTCCAGAACGGCGATTTCCCTGCGTTGTTCGCGGTCTACGCCGCCGCCTTCGCCGAGCGCTACCCCTGGATCCAGCTCTACACGCCGGTCAACGAGATGTTCATCTGCGCGGTCTTCTCGGCCAAATATGGCTGGTGGAACGAGCAGGGGACGACCGACCTAACTTTCGTCACCGCGCTCAAACATATCGTCAAGGCGAATATCCTGGCGATGACCGAAATCCTCAAGCGCCGCGCTGACGCGATCTTCATCCAGTCCGAGAGCTCGGAATATTTTCACGCCGACAGCCCCGCCGCGATCGGCAAGGCCGAGGTGATGAACTCGCGGCGCTTCCTCAGCCTCGATCTCAACTACGGCCGCCGCGTCGACAGCGAGATGTACGAATATCTCATGGATAACGGGATGACCCGCCCGGAATATCACTTCTTCCTCGACAACCGGCTCAAGCAGCACTGCATCCTCGGCAACGACTATTATATGACTAACGAGCATCGGGTGTTCGCCGACGGCCATACGGAAGCGTCAGGCGAGGTGTTCGGCTATTCCGAGATCACGCGCCAGTACCACAATCGCTACCGCGTTCCGATCATGCATACCGAAACGAACCTGCGCGAAGGTCCGACGGGGCAGGAAGCGGTGCAATGGCTGTGGAAAGAATGGGCCAACGTGCTGCGCCTCCGCAACGTCGGTATCCCGACCGTCGGCTTCACATGGTATTCGCTGACCGATCAGGTCGATTGGGACACCGCGCTTCGCGAGCAGAACGGCAACGTCAATCCGCTCGGACTGTTCGACCTCGACCGCAAGATCCGCAACGTCGGGGTCGCCTACAAGAAACTGATCGCCGATTGGCGCGATGTGCTTCCGGCCTCGTCGGTGTGTCTCGCCGTCCCGATCGTCCCGCCGTCGCAGACCAGCTGGCCAGGAACGCGGGTCCAGGCCGCCGCGACCGCTGCCGTCGCTGGAACCGGTGACCAGCCCCAAGTTTCCAATCCGGACGCCGCATGATGAGCATCACGCCGACGACCATAGCCCGCATTGAAACCTTCCTCGTGCCCCCGCGCTGGCTGTTCGTGCGGATTGAGGCCGCCGACGGCGCGGTGGGCTGGGGCGAGGCTAGCCTCGAAGGGCATGGCGAAGCCGTGATGGGCGCATTCGAACCGCTGCGCGACCGCTTCATCGGCCACGACCCCGACCGCATCGAGGATATCTGGCAAGTTGCCTATCGCGGCGGCTTCTATCGCGGCGGACCGGTCCTGATGTCGGCGCTGGCGGGGCTCGAACAGGCGCTGTGGGACCTTAAGGGGCACCGCTATGGCATGCCCGCGTGGCAAATGCTCGGTGGCCGGGTACGCGATCGGGTGCGCGCCTACGCGTGGATCGGCGGCGACCGGCCCGACGAGATCAGTGACGCGGCGAAGGGCCGGCGCGCCCAGGGCTTCTCGGCGGTCAAGATGAACGCGACCGCCGAAATGGACTGGCTCGGTACGCCAAAGCTGTTCGACGCGGTGATCGAACGGGTTCAGGCGGCGCAGGCGGAAGGAGTCGACGTCGGCCTCGATTTTCACGGCCGCGTCCACCGCCCGCTCGCTAAGCAACTCGCCAAGGCGCTAGAGCCGCTCGGCCTGTTGTTCATCGAAGAGCCGCTGCTGTCGGAGAATCACGAGGGCCTCGCCGACATCGCGCGCAATACCAGCACGCCGATCGCGCTCGGCGAACGGCTCTATTCACGCTGGGATTTCAAGCCGTTCTTCGAAAGCGGCGCGGTCGACATTATCCAGCCGGACCTGAGTCACGCCGGTGGCTTGCTCGAATGTCGCAAGATCGCTGCCATGGCCGAGGCTTATGACATCGCGGTCGCGCCGCATTGTCCGCTCGGACCGCTGGCGCTCGCCGCCTGCCTTCAGCTCGCCGCCTGCACACCCAATGTCGCGATCCAGGAAATGAGCCTCGGCATCCATTACAACACCGGTGGCCACGATCTGCTCAACTTCATTATCGACAAGGACGTTTTGTCGCCGGCCGACGGCTATCTGCCGATACCGGAAAAGCCCGGACTCGGCGTCACCATCGACGAGGCCGCGGTACGCGAGGCAGCGCGCGAGCCCCACCGCTGGCGCAACCCCGTATGGCGTCAGAAGGATGGCAGCTTCGCCGAATGGTGAGCCGAGCGGGCCTCGTTCTGCTCAATAGCGAAGGCGGTAGCGTCAGGCCGCGTGGCGCATTCGGTCATCGTCGCGTCGCGAGGGGATCTGATCGAGTGCTTCTTGAAGTCGTTCGATCTCGCGCGCATCGGCGCTGAACCGAGCGTGTGCGTAGCGCGCGTCGAGCGCAATCTCTTCCTCGGTCAATTCGCGGAAGTAGCTGACGGACAGGCGGCGCCCGAAGATATCATCGCCGCGCAGTTTGAGCTCGGGCTCGGCGTGGGCGTCGAGGTTGTCGCGAATGGCGACCAATGTCTTGATCAGCATGTCGAGCGACGTGTGGTCGCTGATTTCGATGAATTCCTTGGCACGACGGCGCATATCGACCTCCCACGACACAGCGTCGGGATGTGATGAGTCATGTCAACTCGTGACACAACCGCTAATCGCAACGTCATCGGCCCTGCTGGATTGCGAAATGGTGAATAGTCCATTCATGATGCAGTTCGGTCACAGTTCATGAACTGCTGGCAATCGCCCTCGACGATCTCTGCCTGCCAATCGATTTGCGAGCTTGATCGAAGGTTGTCCGTCCTCCTGTCTATATTGGCTGGACCGGCATTACATCGACTTGATCGGGCACCGAATGCCGATGCGGGTCGACGGTGCGCACCAAAAGTAGGAATTCGCCATGAACTGGTTTCAGAAGGTCGCGCCTATCCGGGCTAAGCTACTCCTCGTTTTCGGCTTTTTCTGCATCATTCCGGCGGTTGTTGGCATCGCTGCTCACTTCGCAAGCGACATGTTCGACTTGATTTTCGCAGCCGGCGGGACGCTCGT
>JANXUU010000152.1 GCA_025356055.1 Sphingomonas sp.
CTTGAACACTGGCTTTCGCAAGTCGGCATCGATCAGTAGCACGCGATAGCCCAGCCGTGCGAGAATTTGCGAAAGCGCCAGGCTGGTCGACGACTTGCCTTCGTTCGGCCTGCTGCTTGTCACCGCCATTGTTCGCGGCAGCCCGTCTTCAGTGCTGAACCGAAGCGAGGCGAGCACCGAAGCATAGGCTTCGCTGACCTCCGACCGCTGGTTTTGCAGGCTATTGGCAAACTCGTTGGCGTCAATCTTGGGGATCGCGCCGAGGCACGCCGTGTTGAGCTTCACGCGGACGTCCTCGCGCGTCTTGACGGTGTCATAAAGAGTCTCAAGCGCAATTGCCGCGCCGACCCCGGCCAGCAGTCCAATGATCAGGCCGATGGCCAAATTCTTAAGTAAATTGGGCTTGAACGGACCGCCGGGAACTTCGGCATGGTCGACGATCGACACCGGCGACGAACCGATCCCGGCGGCCACCCCGACCTCCTTGTAACGCTGCAGCAGCGCATCATAGAGGCTGCGGTTGGTATCGGTCTCGCGCTGGAGGATATTATACTGGATGCTGCGTCCGCGCAGATTGAGCACCGAGCCTTTGAGCGAGGATACTTTGGACTGGAGTGCACGCTCGGCGGCGGCCGCGCTGCGAAAATCGCTCAGTAACGTATTGCTGCGGCTTGAAGACACTTGCGAAGATTCGCGGGCGATCTGACGATCAATCTCGTTGATCTGGGCCTGCAGGCTCAGCATTTCGGGGTGATCGGGCTTCATCAGCGTACGCTTCTGCTGATATTCTGCCTGGAGCGCGGCACGGGTCGAGCGAAGGCCCGACGTGCTTGCGGTAATGTCGGTTGTCGCGCCGACTGAGGTCCCCTGGCGATAGGCGCTTTCGGCCTCCATCCGTTTGGCTGTGGCCGCACCCAGCGCTGAGTTGATCGCGACCAGCGATTCGCCCTGCAACGAATTCACATCGCCGCTCGACCCGCCGTCCTTGCTGGTGCCACCGGTATTGATGATGCCTTCCGCCTGGGCATAGGCAACCAAATCGCGCTCGGACTTTTCCAGGTCGCCGCGGGTTTTGGCGATCTGCTGGCTTAGGAATTTGCGGGCGTAGGAGGACGCGTCATAGCGCCGCTGGAGACCGCTACTGATAAAACTGTCGGCAATCTGGTTAGCGACCGCCGCGGCCAGCTGCGGGGACCGCGAGGTGTAAGTAAAATCGATTAGGTCGCCGGTCTCGGGTACATCGACCTTGATCCCCGACGCCACGACGTCGGTTGCGCGTTTCAGTCTGTCATTGGCATCGCCGCCCGCGCCGACCACCTCCTTGTTGCTCGCAAGACCCAAATCGCGCGCCGCGCGTTCGGCGATCGCCCGACTTTTCAATAGCCCTATCTGGGTAGAAATTAGGTCTGTGCCATTCCCACCCTGCACGGTCTGTGGCGAATCCTTGCTGTCGGTAATCTGCACGGTCGGCGGATTGACCTCCATAGTGACCGTCGCGCGATAAAGCGGCGTCGTCAGCATGGTCGCAATGATACCTATGACGATCCCGACTACGGTCGCGCCAGCCACCAGCCAGCGCCAGTGATAAAGCGCGCGAGTGATCGCCGCGAAGTCGAGACCGCTGCCCGCTTGACTGTCCGAATTAACATTCTCGAACGATGGCGAGCGTTCCAAACCGTCGTGGGGAACGATCCATTTTCCATCGGGCGATACGGGCAGGTTACGGTTCACGATGTCTCACTTGAATATCTGGTCTTCGGGGACGTGACGCTCGGCCCAGATGAGCAAAAGCCCATCCGGACTTGGCTCAGAAAGGCTTGAAAATCGAGAATAAGGGCAAATTTTGGAAGATCTGTTTCTGCAGCGCCTTGATGCTCGACCCGTCGATGATGATGATGTCCCCGGCATAGACCGGCGGATCGACCGCTTCGCCGCGGCGGATGGCGACCAGGTCGAACGACGCCGCCTGGCGCTTGCCCCCGACTTGGCGGAAGATAGCGATACGGTGCGGGTTGGCATCGCTCGTTGCGCCGCCAGCGGTCGCCACCGCCTGAAGCAGCGTCGTCGGCCCATTGATCGGAAAGCTACCCGAATGATTGACCGCGCCGTCGACTGTCAAATTGCGCCGCGTCGACGACTTGATCGCCACGCTGACGTCGGGATGCTCGAGATATTTTGCGCCAAGCTTCTGCGCGAGCTTGTCGTGAAGCTCGTCGGGGGTGAGGTCGGCGGCGAG
>JANXUU010000138.1 GCA_025356055.1 Sphingomonas sp.
AGGAGCATAACGAGGAGCCACGACCGTTCGTCTGGAAGGCCGATCCCGACAACATCCTCGCCGCCGTCAGGCGGGGGCACCAAACGTTGGAATCAATCCACTAGTGATGGCGGGGCAACGGGTGGGGCGACGAGCCGTTCCCAGTTTCACCCCAAGATGGTGCTCAGTACATCGGGATGGAAGCTCCAGCCAAGGAAGCCGCAGAAGACGAAAAAGAGACCGAACGCCCCGAACGCCCAGGCGGCAACGAGCGGGATCATGCTTTCGGTCAGCGCAGCAACCGCGGCGATCGAGATGGCGGTCGAAAGCGAGGCCTCGGCGGCGTCGAACTGGTCGTCATGGACGTTGAGCGCGTCATATTGAGCGGAGAAGTTTTTGGCCTGCTGCGCCAGCCCCGGTGTTTCGGCCCTGTATTTGGCTGTATCGGCATCGAACGAGGCAAGCGCGCGAGCGGCGCGGGCGGGGCCTGCGGAGGCTGCAAGCTGAGTGCGGGCGGTTTCGACGATGTGGAGCTTGGTGCGGGTCGCCTGATACTCATTCCAGCGATCAAGACTGTTGGCCTGGGCCTGGGCCATGCCCTGGACGATGTTGCCGTCCTTGATGTTGCCGAGCCCGACCGCGACTGACAGGACGACGACGGTTATCGCGACGAGGCGATTGAGACTCTTGTCTTTGGCTTCGGCGGAGAGTTCGACTTCCATGGGGTTTCCTCAGATCAATTTGCCAGGGTTCATGATCCCGAGCGGGTCGAGCGCAGCCTTGATCGCCCTTAGTGCATAAAGCCGCGATGACGGGCCCAGCCGGGCGAGTTCGTCCCGCTTCATCTGGCCAATGCCATGCTCGGCGGAGATTGAGCCGCCGGCTGCGGTGACGAGGTCGTGGACGAGTGCGCTGGCGGCCCTGCCATTGGCGGCAATCCAACCGTGTTGGTCGGCTGATGGCGGGCGGACGTGAAAGTGGACATTGCCGTCGCCGAGGTGACCGAAGCCCGAAGCATGGCTGCCGGGGAAGGCGCGCTCGACCGCGGCGGCGGCGTCGATCATGAAGCGCGGCATGGCGTCGATCGGGACGGAGATGTCGTGCTGGAGCGCGGGGCCGATGGCTCGCTCGGCCTCGGAGATCGAATCGCGCAGATGCCAGAAGGCGCGGGCGTGGGCCTCGGTGGCCGAGATGGTTGCGTCTTCGACCAAGCTCTCGGCGAGCGGGCTGGTCAGCAGGCGTTCGAGCAAGGCCGTCGATGCTTCCTGTTCGGGCGAGGTGGCGGTTGCTTCGACGAGGACATGCCAAGGGTGGCGGCCGGTGAGCGGGGCGCGGGTACCGGGAACATGGGTTAGGACGAGGTCGAGCGTCGATTGGGGGAGAATCTCGAACCCCTCGATACGGTCGGTCTGTGTCTCGAGACGACGCAGCAGGTCGAGCGCAGCTTGCGGCGAGGCGAGGCCGATCCACGCAACTGCGCGCTCATGGACGGCGGGGAACAGGCGAAGCGCGGCGGCGGTGACGATGCCGAGCGTGCCCTCGGCGCCGATGAGCAGTTGGTCGATACTATAGCCGCGATTATCCTTCTTGAGCCCTGCGAGGCCGTCGTGGATCGAGCCGTCGGGAAGCACTGCTTCGACCCCCGTGACAAGACTGCGCATGGTGCCGAAGCGGAGCACCTGGGTGCCGCCGGCATTGGTCGAGATCAGCCCCCCGATGGTCGCGCTGCCGCGCGCGCCGAGCGTCAGCGGGAACCGGCGGCCGACGTTCGCGGCGCGCTCGTGCAGAGTTTCGAGAATCACACCCGCCTCGGCGACGGCGATTTCTGGCGAAAGCGATCGGATCGCATTCATCCGGCGAAGCGAGAGCAGCAGTGCGGAACCGTCGGCGGGCGGAGTCGCGCCGCCGACCATGCCGCTATTGCCGCCCTGGGGCACGAGCGGAACGCGGTGCTGGACGGCGAGCGCGACGAGGATCGCGACTTCGGCGGTCGTCGCGGGCGCAAGCAGTGCCGACGAGGCACCGTTCCAGCGTCCGCGCCAGTCAGTCAGCCATGGGGCGATGTCAGCAGGATCGGTGATCACCGCCTTGGGACCGAGCAGGGCCGTGGCTGCGGCGATGAGGGCGGCTTGGTTCATGCGCCAAGGCTTTGCAAAGCGGCGGGCCAAGGGCAAGGGAATGTGCATGATTAATCCACTCACCCTCATCGTCGCGCGATCTGCTAACGGCGTGATCGGGCGCGATGGCGGTCTGCCGTGGCGGCTTTCGGCAGATCTGAAGCGATTCAAGTCGCTGACGATGGGCGGGGCGATGATCATGGGGCGCAAGACGTTCGACGGCCTGCCGGGGTTGCTGCCGGGGCGGCGGCACATCGTCGTCACGCGCGATCGCCGGTGGAGCGCAACAGGAACCGAGGTCGCGCATTCGGCGGCGGAAGCGCTAGCACTGGCGGGCGATGAGCCGGCGTGGGTAATCGGGGGGGCGGAGATTTTCGCGCTGTTCCTGCCGATGGCGGAGCGGATCGAACTGACCGAGGTCGTGGGAGACATCGCCGGGGACACGGTCATGCCCGACCCGCGCGATGTCGGCGAGTGGAATGAAGTGTCGCGAGAGGAGCATGGCGCGGACGGCGATCGGCCCGCCTATGCCTTCGTCACGCTGGTCCGCGGCTAGCGGTCGAGGATGGCGTCGATCGCGGCGGCGACTTCGTCGACTCCGGCCATGCCGTCGACCTTTCGCACGAGGCCCTTTTCTTCGTAAAAGGGCAGGATCGGCGCGGTCTTGGCGCGATATTCAGCCATGCGGGTGCGCACCGTCTGCTCATTGTCGTCGGGCCGGCGCTTGAATTCGTGGGCACCGCAGACGTCGCAAGTGCCTTCGACTTTGGGCCGGTGGAAACGGTCGTGATAATTGGCGCCGCACCTGGCGCAGCTGAACCGGCCGGTGATCCGCTCGACCAGCGCTTCCTCGTCGACCACCAGTTCGATGACATGATTGAGCGTGCGGTCGCGGTCGGCGAGCAGCATCTCGAGCGCCTCGGCCTGATGCTGGGTGCGCGGAAAGCCGTCGAAGATTGCGCCTTGGGTCGCGGTGTCGAGCCGCTCGCCGATCAGCGCCGAGACGATCGCGTCGGACACGAGCTCGCCCGCCTCCATCACGGCCTTGGCCTTGACGCCGACGGGCGTGCCCTTGGCGACGGCTTCGCGAAGCATGTCGCCGGTCGACAGCTGGACCATGCCCCGTGTCGCCTGGAGCCGAGCGGCCTGAGTGCCCTTGCCCGCGCCAGGCGGCCCTAGAAGAATGATGTCCATGCGATTCCCTGCCTCAGGCGCCCCTTCAAGCCAAGAGCAACAGCCGCGTCAACCAGACTGATTACCGACGCTTGGAGCCCTTGAGCTTCGCCTTCTTGATGAGGTCGCCATATTGGTGGGCGATGAGGTGGCTCTGGATCTGGCTGACGGTGTCCATCGTCACGTTGACGACGATCAGCAGGCTGGTCCCGCCCAGACGGAAGTTGAGCCCGGCCGATGCCGACAGCATCTCCGGGATGAGGCAGATCAGCACGAGATAGGCCGCGCCGATCACGGTGATGCGATTGAGCAGCCAGTCGAAGTAAAGCTCAGTCGCCTTGCCCGGGCGGATGCCGGGAATAAAGCCGCCGTGGCGCTTGAGGTTCTCGGCGGTTTCCTC
Organism: Sphingomonas sp.; assembly: GCA_025356055.1. Lineage (GTDB taxonomy): Bacteria > Pseudomonadota > Alphaproteobacteria > Sphingomonadales > Sphingomonadaceae > Sphingomicrobium. The sequence goes on from JANXUU010000138.1 coordinate 3,670, forward strand.
GGAATTAAACTGCACCGCGGTGTAGAAGAAGCAGAAGAAGACGATGCCGAGCGCGTAGAGCGTCAGATACGCTGGCGAGCCGTGCTGGAGGAAAGTCGAGATCGAGATCAGCCATTCGGACGAGCTGCTGCCCGACTGCGCCCGCGCGCCGAGCATCTGCACCACGGTCAGCGGCATCAACAGCAGCGACGAGGCGAAGATCGGCGGGATGACGCCGGCGGTATTGATCTTGAGCGGCAGGTGGCTGCGTTCCTGCTGCATGCCGCGGACGGTCTGGCGCTTGGGGTATTGGATGAGGACCCGGCGCTGGGCGCGCTCCATGAAGCAGATGAACAAAACCAGCGCCGCAGTCAGCACGATGATGCCGACCACGACCAACCCGTCCATCGACCCGGTGCGCGCGCCTTCGAGCAATTGGCCGATGCCCTGCGGAAGGCGGGCGACGATACCCGCCATGATGATCAGCGAAACCCCGTTGCCGATGCCACGGCTGGTGATCTGTTCGCCGATCCACATCAGGAACAGCGTGCCGCCGACCAGGCTGATCGTCGCGGCGACGCGGAACAGCATGCCGGGGTCGACCACCGCGGCGATGCCCTGCTTCGCGCCCAGACCCTCGAGCCCCGAGGCAATAAGGTAGCCCTGGACGATGGTCAGCAGGACAGTGAGGTAGCGGGTGTACTGATTGAGCTTCTTGCGCCCGGTCTCGCCCTCTTTCTTGAGCGCTTGCCATGATGGGTAAAGCGTCGAGCCGAGCTGCACCACGATCGACGCGGTGATGTAGGGCATCACGCCCAATGCCACGACCGACATGCGCTGCAGCGCGCCACCCGAGAAAGTGTTGAAGAAGTCGAGCACGCCGCCTGACTGCGTCTGGTAAAGCGCGGCCATGGCATGCGGGTCGATGCCCGGGATCGGCACGAACGACAGGAAGCGAAACAGCACCAGCGCGCCGATGGTGAACCACAGCCGCTTCTTGAGCTCGGTCGCCTTGCCAAAGCTGCCAAGGCTGATGTTCGACGCCATTTTTTCGGCTGCGGATGCCATCGCTGATCCCGTAAAAAAAGAAAGGGCGGCGCGGAACGTTGCGCCCCCGCCGCCCATATAGGCGAGCCGGGGCGCTTGTCTAAGCCCCCCGGCGAAAGCTTACGCCTTGGCGGCGGCCTTCTTGGCTTCCTTGTGCGCGATCCGCTCGAGGCGGGCCTTGCCCTTCTTGGCGGCGGCGAGTTCCTTGGGCACCTTGGGCGCGATCAGTTCGATCGATCCGCCGGCCCTCTCGACCGCCTCGCGCGCGCCCTTCGACACGCCGGCAACCTTGAACGACAGCTTGGCCGAGAAATCGCCCTTGCCGAGCAGGCGGACGCCGTCCTTGCCTCCACGGGCGAGGCCGACGGCCTTGAGTGCGGCATGGTCGATCACGCCCTTGCCGTCGAGCGCCTTGGCATCGACCAGCTTCTGGATCATGCCGAGGTTGACCTCGGAGAAATCCTTGGCGAAAAGATTGTTGAAGCCGCGCTTCGGCAGCCGCATGTGCAGCGCCATCTGGCCGCCTTCGAAACCCTTGATCGAGACGCCCGAGCGGCTCTTCTGCCCCTTCTGGCCGCGGCCGGCAGTCTTGCCGAGGCCCGAACCGATCCCGCGACCGACGCGAACGCGGCTCTTGCGGGCACCAGGATTGTCGCGGAGTTCGTTGAGCTTGATCGTCATGGTGCACTCGCTTTCGCTTTAGTCGCGCGTTGATGTCGTGATGATGCCGAGAGTCAGTCTTCCACATTCAGCAGGTGGGCGACCTTCTTGACTTGGCCCATCACGCTGGGAGTTGCCTCACACGTCACCGTGCGGTGCATCTTGTTGAGGCCGAGACCGATCAGCGTCGCGCGCTGGGTCTTGTCGCGGCGGATCGGCGAGCCGGTCTGCGTGTAAGTGATGGTCTTGGTGGTGTCTTTGGCCATGATCATTACTCCGTGACCGCGTCAGCGGCTGCTTCGGCCTCCGCGCCGCCCATGCCGCCACGCCCGAGAAGGTCGGAGACCTTCTTGCCCCGGCGCTGCGCGACCGAGCGCGGGCTGGTCTGTTCCTTGAGCGCCTCGAACGTCGCCCGGATCATGTTGTAGGGGTTCGACGTGCCGACCGACTTGGTGACCACGTCGGCCACGCCAAGCGTTTCGAACACGGCGCGCATCGGACCGCCGGCAATGATCCCGGTGCCTGCGGGCGCGGTGCGAACGGTCACCCGACCTGCGCCGAAATGACCAAGCCCGTCATGGTGAAGCGTGCGGCCATCGCGCAAGGGGACGCGGATCATCGACTTCTTCGCGGCGGCTGTCGCCTTGGAGATCGCTTCCGGAACTTCGCGCGCCTTGCCGTGGCCGAAGCCCGAGCGACCCTTGCCGTCGCCAACGACGACCAGCGCGGCAAAGCCAAAGCGCTTGCCGCCCTTGACCGTCTTCGACACGCGATTGATGTGGACCAGCTTCTCGATCAGCTCTTCGCCGCCGTCGTCTCCGCCACGACCGCCGCGCTTGTCGTCACGACGACCGCCACGGTTGGCGCCGCCGCCACGATTGTCACGGCCACCGCCACCCCCGGGACCGCCACGACCACGGCCACCGCGAGGGGGGCGCGTGTCGGCGGGAGGAGCGTCGGGAGCGGCTGCTTCGGGTGCAGCAACCTGCGGGGTTTCGTTCTCGTCAGCCATTTAGAACTCCAATCCACCTTCACGGGCGGCATCGGCGAGGGCTTTCACCCGGCCGTGAAACAGGAAGCCACCGCGATCGAAGACGACACGGCTGACGCCGGCCTCC
>JANXUU010000002.1 GCA_025356055.1 Sphingomonas sp.
GTCACCGCGGTCGAACGGGCCATGACCATGGCTGGCATCGAGCACAAGGACATCGACCTGTTGGAAATGGCCGACAACACTGCCTGGCACCTGCTTGCCTGGCCCGAACTGTTCGGCTTCTACGAGGTGGGCAAGGGTGACTGGATGCTGGAAAACGGCAGACTCGACATCGATGGCACGCTGGCGATCAATCCCAGCGGTGGTTTCCTGTCGTTCGGCGAGGCGACTACCGCGCAGGCGGTGCTCCAGGTGTGCGAGTTGACGTGGCAACTCCGCGGCCAGGCTGAAGGACATCAGGTTCCGGGCGCGCGCGTCGCAATGTCCGCCGTCCTCGGCCTTGGCGCCAACGGCGGCTCGGTCGTGCTGACCACCTGATCGCGATGGCCAGCCCTCTTCTCCTGGAACGGTCGGGTTCGGTCGCAACGATCACGTTGAATCGACCCGAAACGGGCAATGCGATCGACGTGGCGATGGCCGAATCGCTGCTCGAAACGGCGCTCAACTGCGCGGCGGACAAGGTGGTGCGCTGCGTCATCCTGACCGGCGCCGGTTCGATGTTCTGCGCCGGCGGCGATATCAAGACCTTCGCGGAGGCCGACGATGCGGGCACGATAATCGAGCGCATCACCGCGCCGCTCCACATGGCTATCGCGCGGCTGGCACGGATGGACAAACCGCTCATCACGGCGATCAATGGCGCGGCGGCGGGCGCCGGCTTCGGGCTGGCGTTGCTCGGTGACGTGGCGCTGGCCGCTCGGTCGGCGAAGTTCGCCGTTGCCTATGGCGCGCTTGGGGTGACGCCCGACGCAGGGACAAGCTGGCTGCTGCCGCGGCTGGTCGGACTGCGACAGGCACAGCGGCTGGCGCTGTCCGGAGAACGGATCGATGCCGCAGAAGCCGAGCGGATCGGGCTGATCAGTAGCGTGGTCGATGATGAAGCACTTGGGCCCGAGGCCCTGGCAACAGCTCAGAAGCTCGCGCAACAGTCGGGAAGTGCCTTGCGGCGAACGCGCGCCCTCCTTCACGCAAGCTATTCGAGCGGCTTTGAAACGCACCTTGAGCGGGAGGCGGAAGCGATATCGAGCGCGGCACGGGGAGCCGACGGACGCGAGGGCATCGCGGCATTCCTCGGCAAGCGCAGGCCGAGCTTCGGAGCCGATTAGGCGGCGAGCGCCGCGCCAATCCGCTGCCCGACCCAGTCGAGCGCCTCTGTTGCCGCTGCGGGAACAATGTGTGGCAGACCGGCAAAGCCGTGGATCATACCCATCATGCACCGCTGCTCTACAAGAACACCGGCACCGCGCAGCCGATCAGCAAACGCTTCTCCTTCATCGCGTAGCGGATCGAATTCCGCCGTGACAATGCTCGTGGGAGGGAAACCTTCCAACGGCGCGCCAAGCAAGCTCACCAGGGGGTCGGAAGGATCGTCGGTATAGGCCTGCCATGCCCAATCGATGAATTCACCCGTCAGCATATAGCCTTCTGACAACACCTGTGATGAGAGGCTGGCGCGGGTTGGATCAAGCAGCGGATAGAGAAGTGCGAGGTGACGCACTGCACTCCGATTGCGACCATCGCTCACAAGCGCTGCGGCGATTTGCGCACCAGCACTGTCTCCTGCGATTGCGATACGCGACGGGTCAAGCGTGAGGGTATGCCCACTCGCCTTCAGCCAATTCAGGACCGAGGCCGCATCTTTTAGAGCAGCGGGATACGGGTGTTCGGGCGCCAAGCGATAGTCGACGGCCACAACAACCGCGTTCGCCGACAGCGCCAAGGCGCGTGCCATGGCTTCATGCGTGTCGAGGCTGCCGAGAATGAAGCCGCCACCATGAACGAACAGGATGGCCCGCAGGTCGGGGGCGCTAGTTGGTCGGATAAGGCGCACTCGCAGTGTTCCGTCCGGCGTATCGAGCAAATGGTCGACGGACGAATGAACCTTGAGAAGCGGCGCTCGCGCCATGAACCCGTTGGCGGCGGCGCGATACTGGTCGAGGCTTACGCCGGGCGGAGGGCGGCGAAGCGCAAGCCGGGGATCGGACAGCAACGCTGTAAGTGCCGGGTCAAGCGCTCCGCTCATGCCGGCTCGGCAATGGCATCCTGCTCCACGCGGCGAAACGAAAAGCCATCATAGTTTTTGGCCGCGATCTTCATCAGGATGCGCCGATAGCCGCGTACGCCGCCGGAATAAGGCATGAACACGCGCGGCTTGCCCGGCATTTCGGCGCCGAGATAATAGGACGGCGTCTTCAGGTAGAGGGTTTCTTGCGCGCGCTCGTTGACATGCTCGACCCATTTCTGTTCGGCTATTGCGCTGGCCTCGACCTCACGGATGCCCTGCGCCCGGCAGTAGGCGAACAGCTCGCTCAGCCAGTCGATCTGCTCCTCCGTCGAGAGCAGCACGTTGCTCAACAAGGACGGGCTGCCCGGTCCGACGATGACGAACATGTTGGGAAAGCCGTTGACCGCAATACCAAGAAAGCTGCGCGGACCGGCCGCCCATTTCTCGCGCAGGGTGAGTCCGCCTCGCCCGATGATTTCGGGCTTGAGCAGCGAACCGGTGAAGGCATCGAAGCCCGTCGCATAGATGATGATATCGAACGGCAGTTCCGCGTCAGTGGTGCGGATGCCCGTGGCGGTGAACTCCTGGATGGGCGTCTCATGGATATCGACGAGCGAGACATTGGGCCGGTTGAACGTCGCGAAATAACCGCTGTCCACCGATGGTCGCCGGGTGCCGAACGGAAAGCCCTTGGGCGTCAGCTTATCGCGCAAGGCCGGATCGTCGATCTGC
>JANXUU010000045.1 GCA_025356055.1 Sphingomonas sp.
GGCGGCTTGCTCGGCGAGGCGGATAATGCCTTCGCAGACCTTCTTCGAAGCGGCATGAGCGAACATGACGGCGCCCAACATGACGTCTTCCGAAAGCTCCTTGGCTTCGGATTCGACCATCATTACCGCGCCCATTGTACCCGCGACGACGAGTTCGAGGTCGCCCGCCTTGATCTGCTCGGGGCTTGGATTGAGGATGTACTCGCCGTCGATATAGCCGACGCGCGCGCCGCCGATCGGACCCATGAACGGGACGCCCGACAGCGTCAGCGCGGCCGAGGCGGCGATCATCGCCAGCACGTCGGGCTCGTTCTCGCCATCGTACGAAAGCACTTGAGCGATCACGAGGACTTCGTTGTAGAAGCCTTCGGGGAACAGTGGGCGGATCGGGCGATCGATCAGGCGGCTGGTCAGCGTTTCCTTTTCGGTCGCGCCGCGCTCGCGCTTGAAGAAGCCGCCCGGGATGCGCCCGGCGGCCGAGAATTTTTCCTGATAGTGGACGGTCAGCGGGAAGAAGTCCTGACCCGGCTTGACCGACTTGGCGGCGGTGACGGCGCACAGCACCACGGTTTCGCCAAGCGTCGCCATCACGGCGCCGTCGGCCTGGCGGGCAACGCGCCCGGTTTCGAGCTTGAGCGTCTTGCCGCCGAGGTCGATTTCTACAGTCTTGATATTGAACATGTTATTTCCTTCACCCGGACGCCAAATGCGACCGGGACATCGTGGTGGGACAGCCGGTCCACCATCGGTCGGGGCCTGAAAAATGCCCCCGGGACGCTCGCCGAATTGCGGGATTCCCGATACGACAAAGGGCGCCGCGAGGGCGCCCTTTGAATTACTTGCGAAGGCCGAGTTTGGCGATCAGGTCGGTGTAGCGCTTGGCGTCCTCGCGCTTGAGATAGTCGAGGAGCGAACGGCGCTTGTTGACCATCATGAGCAGGCCGCGACGCGAGTGATTATCCTTCGCGTGGGTCTTGAAATGCTCGGTCAGGGTCAGGATGCGGCTGGTGATGATCGCGATCTGGACCTCGGGCGAACCCGTGTCATTTTCGGCGCGACCATGTTCGGTAATCAGTTCCTGCTTGCGCTCGGCGGTAATCGACATCGGATACTCCTTGATTAGATGTTGAACCCGCGGACGACCCGAAGGCCATCGGTTCCGGCTTCGACCAGTGCCACCGGACGACCAGCGTCGGTGGCAAGGACAAGGCCCGGTGTCGCGAGCGTCCGATCGAGCTTCTGTCCAAAGCGGAGCAGCTTGGCTTCTTCGGGAGAGACGGGGAGGGCCGGGATGTCGTCCAGCCCCGCGATGAGCGGGAGGACCGCCCCATCAAGCGAGCGGGCCTTACCAAGATCGGCCAATTTGTCCAGCGTTATCGCTTGATCGAGCGAGAAGGGACCGGCGCGGGTGCGGCGAAGGCGGGTTACATGGCCGACAGTCTCGAGCGCGAGCGCGATGTCGCGAGCGAGGGAGCGGATATAAGTGCCCTTCGATACCGACGCGGCGAAGGTCGCGCTGTCCCCGACGACTTCGATCAGGCGCAACTGATGGATCGTCACCTGCCGTGTCGCCAGCGCCACCTGCTCACCCGCCCGCGCGAGATCATAAGCGCGCTTGCCATCCACCTTGAGCGCAGAATAGGCGGGCGGGACCTGGTCAACGGCGCCGGTGAAGCGGGGCAGAACTTCGGCGACCGCCGCAGCCGTCGGACGAACCGGGCTGGTCGCGATCACCGCGCCCTCGAGGTCCAGGGTATCGGTTTGCGACCCGAACGTGACGGTGAAGGCATAGTCCTTCGTCGCGTCGAGCATGTGCCCGGCAAGCTTGGTCGCTTCGCCCAGTGCGATCGGGAGGACTCCGGACGCGAGCGGATCGAGCGTGCCGCCGTGGCCGACCTTGGTCTTGGCTGCCCCCGCTTCGCGCAGCGCACGCTTGACCGCTGAGACGCACGGGGTCGAGCCGATCCCGACCGGTTTGTCGAGGATGATCCAGCCGCTGATCATGCCCTAGGAATCGCCAGGCTCAACTGTCGTGCTTCACCCTCGCGCAGTCGGTCGAAGAAGTGGCGGCGGCACTGCGCGAGATAGCGGTCGTTGCCACCGATTTCGGTCTGCGCCCCGGCGGTGATGGCCTGGCCTTCGCCATCGACGCGCAGGTTCATCGTCGCCTTGCGCCCGCATTCGCACACCGCCTTCAGCTCGATCAGCGCGTCGGCCAGGGCGAGGAGCGCGGCGGAACCGGGGAACAGTGCGCCGAGGAAATCAGTGCGCAGGCCATAGCAGAGCACGGGTATCTTGAGATGGTCAGCGACGCGGCACAGCTGGAAGACGTGTGCGGGGGTCAGGAATTGCGCCTCGTCGACGAGAATGCAGTCGAGCTTGCGCTTGAGCAGCTCGTGGCTGACGGCATCGAACAAGTCGACTTCGGTCGAAAAGGCATTCGCCTCCGCCTCGAGCCCGAGCCGCGAGACGATCTTGCCGGTTTCGCCGCGGTCGTCATGAGCAGCCGTCCACAGCATCGTCGCCATGCCACGCTCGCGATAATTGAAGTCGGCCTGGAGCAGATTGGTCGATTTGCCCGCATTCATTGCCGCAAAATAGAAATAGAGTTTGGCCATCAGCCGCCGCCCGCGATCGGCCATTCGTCGCGCAGGATCGCGAACAATACCGTGTCGCGGACGTGGCCGTTCCAGGTAATGCGGTCGGCGCGAAGCACGCCCTCGCGCACCGCGCCTAGCTTTTTCGTTGCCGCGAGGCTGCGCGCGTTGCGCATGTCGACGCGGAATTCGACGCGTCGGTACCCGCAGGCGAGTGCCCGCTTGAGCATCATGTCTTTGACGCGGGCGTTGAGGCCGGTCCCGCGCAGCGACGGGCGATAGTAGGTTGCGCCGATTTCGACCGTCTGGTGCTTGTCGTCGATCCCGAGAAAGCTCGACATTCCGGCCAGCGTGTCGCCGTCGAACAGGACAAAGACATGGTTGCGCGGGTCGGCGGCGAGAACGTCGATATTGGCGTCGAAATGGTCGGGATCGAAGCTGGTCGAAAAGATCGACCAGATTTCTTGATCCTCGGCGCAGGCGGATTTCAACGCGGCCCGGTGATGCTCGGCGAAAGGCTCGGCACGGCAGCCGTCGCCGCTCATCGCCGTGGCGAGCGAGCCGTGGCCGACCCTCGCCACGGCGAGGTCGATCATTCCTCGGTCAAGTCCTGCGCGACGTGCTTGCTGCGTAGGATGGCATCGATCTTGCCGCCTTCGTCGAAGCTTTCATCGGCTCGGAACTTGATCTTGGCGGCGTATCGGGTGCGAACGCGACTGGCGACCTCGCGCTGGAAGAAGGCCGTGTTGGTCCGCAAGGCTTTGAGCACCGCTTCCTCATCCTGTCCGAGCAGCGGCTTCACGAACACGATCGCATGACGCAGGTCGGGGGTCATTCGAACCTCGGTGACGCTGACGAGATGGCTGGCGAGCGTCTCGTCATGCACGTCGCCGCGCGCGAGGATGTCCGACAGTACGTGGCGCACCTGCTCGCCGACGCGAAGCAGTCGGACCGAACGTCCTTCGGGGGTTTCGACTGTGCGCATGATCTAGAGCGTTCTTGCGCGTTCCTCGACCTCGTACGTTTCGAGATAGTCGCCCGCCTTCAGGTCGATGAAGTTCTGGGTGAAGGTTACGCCGCACTCGAGGCCGGCGCGGACTTCAGTCACATCGTCCTTGAAGCGGCGCAGCGAAGCGATTTCGCCAGTGTAGGTAATGACGTCGTCGCGCGTGATGCGCGCTTTGAGGGCCTTGCGAATGATGCCCTCGACCACCAGCAGCCCGGCGGCCTTGCCATGCTTGCCGGCCGAGAAGACGTCCCGGATCTCGGCCTTGCCGACGACGGTCTCGATGATCTCGGGGCCGAGCTCGCCGGCCATCGCGCCCTTGGCCCAATCGGTGAGGTGATAGATGACGTCGTAATAGCGTAGCTCGACCTTGTGGCGCGTCGAGATTTCGCGCGCCTTGGCATTGGGGCGGACGTTGAAGCCGATGATCGGCGCGCCCGAGGCCGAGGCCAGCGTGACGTCGCTCTCGGTGATCGCGCCGACTCCCGAATTCAGGATGCGCACCTTGATCTCGTCGGTCGACAGGCGGTTCAATGCGTTGACGATCGCTTCGGCCGAACCCTGCACGTCGGCTTTCACGACGACCGGGAATTCGATCATCGTCGAAGCCTTGTCGGCGAACATATTCTCGACGCTCATCGGGGCAGTGGTGGTGCGCTTGGTGTCGCGCAGGCCTTGGCGGTAAGCCGCGACTTCGCGTGCGCGGGCTTCATTCTCGACCACGGTGAACGGGTCGCCGGCGGACGGCACGGCACCGAGGCCGAGGACTTCGACCGGGACCGATGGTCCGGCGACCTTGACCGGCTTGCCCTGGTCGTCGTGCATCGCGCGAACCTTGCCCGAAACCGCGCCGGCGACGAACACGTCGCCGACCTTGAGCGTACCGCGCTGGACGAGCACGGTGGCGAGCGGGCCGCGGCCCTTGTCGAGCTTGGCCTCGATCACGGTCGCTTCGGCGGCGCGGTCGGGATTGGCCTTCAATTCGAGCAGTTCGGCCTGAGCCTCGATCGCCGCGAGCAGCTTGTCGAGGCCAGTTTTCTTGAGGGCCGAAATTTCAACGTCCTGGACCTCGCCGCCCATGTCCTCGACCACGATCTCGTGTTGGAGCAGTTCTTCGCGCACCTTCTGCGGCTTGGCTTCGGGCTTGTCGATCTTGTTGATCGCGACGATCATCGGGACGCCGGCGGCCTTGGTGTGGTTGATCGCCTCGATCGTCTGTGGGCGCAGGCCGTCGTCGGCCGCGACTACCAGCACGACGATGTCGGTGACGTTGGCGCCGCGCTGGCGCATTTCCGAGAATGCCTCGTGGCCGGGCGTGTCGAGGAACGTGATCTTCGACTTGTCGGGGAGCGTGACCTGGTAGGCGCCGATGTGCTGGGTGATGCCGCCGGCTTCGCCCGACTGGACCGAAGCACCGCGGATCGCGTCGAGCAGCGAGGTCTTGCCGTGGTCGACGTGGCCCATGATGGTCACGACCGGCGAGCGGGTGACGAGCGTGGCGTCGGCATCGACGTCGGCGGCGCTGTCGATGTCGACGTCGCTATCGCTGACGCGTTTGATGGTGTGGCCATATTCGGTCACCAGCAATTCGGCGGTGTCCTGGTCGATGACGTCGGCTTGGGTCGAAGGCAGGCCCATCTTGAACAGCGACTTGATCAGGTCGCCGCCGCGCTCGGCCATGCGGTTGGCGAGTTCCTGGACGGTGATCGACTCGGGCACGACGACTTCGCGGAACTGCTTGGCCGAGGGACCCGACGAGGCGTGAGCGCGCTTTTCCTTTTCGCGAGCGCGGCGAAGCGCGGCGAGGCTGCGGGTACGATTATCTTCCTCGCCCGCCAGGGCGCGGGTGACGGTCAGTTTGCCCGCGGGACGGCGGTCGTCGCCCATCTTGCCGCGCGCCGGGCGCACGGGGTCGGGGCGCTTGACGACCTGGACCGGGCCGGGCTTGCGATAGACGCGATCGTCGCCGGGGGCGGCTGGGCCGTCCTCGGGCTGTGCGTCGGCGGGAGCTGCGGCGTCGGGCTCAGGCGGAAGCGCGGCGATGCGCGCGGCTTCGACGGCGGCGGCTTCGTCGGCCTTGCGATTGTCCTCGGCGCGGCGCTTCTCGTCTTCGGTCTGGTCGACCTTGGCGCGGTCGTCGCGGCGGCGCGCTTCCTCGAGGCTCGACATGCGCGCTTCGTCGGCTTCGCTCAGCAGGCGCTCCTGAAGCTCGCGACGCGAGGATATGTCGTCGACCGGGCGACGCTGGACCGGGGCAGGTGCAGGGGCCGGCCGCGGCGGCGGCGCAGGCGCGGCAACGACGGGCGCGGGCGCTTCCACGACAGCGGCGGCGGCCTCGCCGGGCTTGCCGAGGATGCGGCGCTTCTTGACCTCGACCACGACGGTATTCGAGCGGCCATGGCTGAAGCTCTGCTTCACCTTGCCGGTCTCGACCGTGCGCTTCAGGCCCAGCGGGGGCCGGGTGCCAAGCTTGGGCTTGTCGCTCTGGTCGGTCATTCTAATCCTTCGTCAGAAACAGCAGCCGAGACGAGGCCCGGAGC
>JANXUU010000060.1 GCA_025356055.1 Sphingomonas sp.
CACAAAGTCGCTCACTGAATGGTCTCCCGTCCGTGCGCTGATCCGAACGGGCGCTCTATCCCCCGGTAATTGCGCGACAATATCGACGACGACTTCCGTCTCTAACATATTGATAAAGAACGATAAATCGGTGGTGCCGCCTACAGGACTCGAACCTGTGACCCCCGCATTACGAATGCGATGCTCTACCAGCTGAGCTAAGGCGGCCCAATGTTGAAAGATCGTTGAAAACCGGCTGCCCGGCCTTCGCTAACCTCTTAGTCTTCCAGTACGTTCTCGTTCAACCCGACTCATTACGAATGCGATGCTCTACCAGCTGAGCTAAGGCGGCATTGAACAGTCGCTGCGCCCCTAACAGGCGGCGGCTGGGGGGGCAAGCGGCTTGCCGGACCGCGCCGCAACAAGATGCTTAACGGTTTCTCAATGGCTTTGCGGCAGAACCGCTCCAGATGAATAACAAGGCGATCGCGGAATCATCATGGACTCGTACAGCGCCAATGCCGGGATCTTCGACGCCCCGATCGAAGCAGTCCCCGACAAACCTGCCGAGACCCACATCGGGACCGATGAGCGCCGGATGCACGTCCGCGCCTACAATTACTGGGCGAGCCTGCTTGACGGACGGGACTTTCCCTCGATCGAGGATCTCGCCCCCGACAACCTCGCCGACTTCGGCCCGCACAGCGTGCTGCTCGATTTTACCGCCGGGCGCGACAATCCCGCCACCCCTTACATCGGCTCTGCGATTCGCGCCGAATGCGGGCTGGATACCGATACCGCGACGATTGCTGCCGTCCCCAGCCGGTCGCTCCTTTCGCGGCTAACGGACCATTATCTACAGATCATCGCGAACCGCTCGCCGATCGGGTTCGAGGCCGAATTCATCAACCAGCGCGGTCATTCAATCTGCTACCGCGGCATATTGATGCCTTTTTCCTCGGACGGCGACACGATCGACTTCATTTATGGCGTAATCAACTGGAAGGACGCCGCGCCGTCCGACCTCGCGCTTCGACCGGTGCTCGCAGAGGTTGTATCGGATGATCAACCCCTGGTCGCCGAGCATGATCCGTTCGACCCGACTCCGGCGCCCCACCTCAGCTGGGAAGACGGCCCGCTCCACGACGCGGTCGCGCCTGCCTCCCTCGAACCTGATGCCGGGCTGGCCGACTGGCTGTCCGCCGCGCGTGACAGTGCGGAACTGTGCAAGCAACATGATGGCCGCAGCCGCGCCGCCCTGTATCGGGCGCTCGCGCTGGCCTATGATTTCGCGATTGCCGCACGGCGGGTCCCCCATGACTTTGCCGAACTGCTCGAAGACGCCGGTGTCCGCGCCCAGGCCCGCGCGCCGATGACGCCGATTGTCAAGCTGGTCTTCGGCCCCGACTATGACAAGACCCGCCTGACCGAATTCGCCGCTGCGCTTGCGCACGCGGCGCGTCGCGAGGTCGATTTCGGCGGCTTTCAGTCCTTCGTCGAGGAACGCGACGGCGGGCTCAAGGGCCTTGTCGCGGCCGAACGCCTCGCACGGCGCCCGGCATCCGTGATTTTGGCCGACCCGCGCGTTCAGCTTCGCGAGCGCCCCGCGCTGCGCCTCGAAGACCTTGCTACCAATCAGGAATTTGCGTTGATTCTGGCCCGCCGCGGGACTTCGGGCGTGCTTGAGATCGTCGGCTTGGTCAACGACGACAAGATGGTCGAGTGCGCGGTCCGCCGCGCCATTTGAGCGCGGTCGTGCGCCGATCCCGGTAATTTCAACAGCTAGCGTTGACGCCGTGCAAGTCGGACATGCCAGACCTGACCTATTCCATCGAAAGGGCCGCTGTGGCGAGGCTCGAACAACTGTCGATTGGCCCGTCAACGGTGTGTGGTGCCCCGCCTTGGAGACTGCGCGCATTCATTCTGGCGCAGCGCATGGAAAAGATCCGCCGTGCTAACGGAATGGCTCGCGCCCCATCATGGCACCTGACCCGGCGTTGCTTCAGAACCGACGATTGGGCGCGGTGCCGCTGAGCTATTGGCACGATCGCTTTCTCGAGGCCCTCGTCAAGGCCGAGCGGTCGCGCGATCCCGCGTTGCAAGAAATCTATCTCGAACTCGCCGACCATTACCGCACAATGGACTCGCTCATCGCGGAGTCAGAGCACACCAGAAATGCTTCTGGCCATGATTGCCCTAATGATAAGGTACCTCAATAACGGCGGTCCGTCGGCAGCGGCCACGGGACGACGTCGCCGAGCATTGCCAGGTGGATCGCTTCCGCGGTGCTTCGTGCGCCGAGCTTGGCGAGCATGTTGGCGCGGTGCATCTCGACCGTTCGTACGCTGAGGTCGAGCGTGCGCGCGACGATTTTGTTCGGCGCCCCAGCGAGCAATAATCGCAACACTTCGGCCTCGCGTGGGGACAGGGTCGCGATCTTGGTCATGGCGTCGCGGCGATCTGCACCATCGCTTGTCCGGCGGGACAAGACGCGATGCGCCGACTTGACCAGCGCCAGAAGTTTGTCGCTCGCGAACGGCTTCTCGATGAAATCGAGCGCGCCGGCCTTAATCGAGCGGACCGCGCGTTCGATGTCACCATGTCCGCTGATCACCACGACCGCGAACCGCTCGAGCAGGCCGGGATGTGTTTCCAGCAGATCGAGCCCTGTCATCCGCGGCATTCGCAGGTCGAGCAACAGCAAGCCTGGCGTCAATGTTGCCGCTTCCGTTATAAAGTCGGTCGCGAGGGCGTAACCGCGACACGAATAGCCGGCCGACGTCAGCAGTGCGAGCAACGAACTTCGGAAAGCGTCATCATCATCGACCAAGTAACAGGCTTCCGCCTCGCCAACCGCCACCGTATTTCTCCCTACCCAGCCTACCTGCGCTAATTTACACTACCATCAAACATTTATCGCGACGGTTCTACCATCGGTTTCAGTATGCTACATTCACGCGGGGTTGGCGACCGACGACACAGCGGTCTATAGCGGTTGCAATCACAACGAACTGCCCGGAGCCAACCGCGATGACCGCCGAAACCCGCTTCGACGAGACCATCGCCGACGCGCTGCGCCTTGCTCTTGTCGGCCATGCGTTGCCAGGCGAGATCGCCGACTTTGACGGGCCGGCGCAGATCGAAGCCGCCCACTTCATCGCGCCAACCATTGCGTTGCGTAAGGCAGGCGCGGTCGCCATGCGGCTCGAGTCGAGTGGCGGCGAGGTCGGCCGCCGGCGCATGCGGCTGGTTATCGTCAACGACGACATGCCGTTCCTGGTCGACAGCATCGCCGGCGCCATTGCGGCGCGGGGACTCGCGGTGCACCGTCTGCTCCACCCGATTATGCGCGTCGTCCGCGACACGGACGGCAAGCTGGTCTCAATCGGATCAAATCAGCTCGACGCCGTCCCCGAATCGGTCGTTTACATCGAGCTCGATCGCGCCGACGCCCGCGCGCGTCACGAACTGGTCGAAGAACTTGATCGCGTCCTCTGCGCCGTCCGTGCGGCGGTGACCGACTGGCCTGAAATGACCGCGCGGATGACCGCCGACGCCACCTATGTCGCGCGCAGTGACGACGAGGGCGCGGCATTGCTGCGCTGGCTCGCCGACAATCATTTCACGTTGCTCGGCCATGCCCAGCTGGACCGGGAGGGCCGGTTCAAGCGCGGCCTTGGCATTCTCGCCCGCGACCTCGCATTATGGAGCGATGGTGAGAAGGCGGCGATCGACCACCTCCTCGCCAGCCCGCTCGCGGTCCAGCTGGTCAAGGCCGACCGCGTCTCGCCGGTCCACCGCCGCGTGCCGCTCGATATCGTCCTCGTTCGTCTTGCCGATGGAACCCTCTCGATTCACGCCGGCCTGTGGACCAGCGCGGCGCTGCGCTCGCCCGCGGAAGAAGTCCCGGTGTTACGCGAATGGCTCGACGAACTTGACCACGAACTCGGGTTCGTTCCCAACGGCCACGCCGCAAAAGCACTGACCCACGCCATTTCGACCTTGCCGCATGACCTGCTGATCTCACTTGAAGCGCCGCAGGTGCGCGAGGCGGCGCTGACCGCCATGTCGCTCGCCGACCGCCCACGGCCGACGCTGCTGCTCCTGCCCGACGCGCTTCGTCGCCACTTCTTCGTTTTCGTCTGGTTGCCGCGCGACGAGCTGACGACGCGCCGCCGCCTGGCGCTGGCGAAGATAATTGAGGAGGCGGTCGGCTCGACCGTCACGAGCTGGTCGGTCGAACTCGGCGACGGTGAACTCGCCCTCATCCGCTACTCGCTTCCTGTAACCCCCGACACCCCATTGCCCGACGTCGTGCGGCTCGACGCACAACTGGTCGAAATGGTCCGCGGCTGGGCGCCGAGCGCCGAGGGCGAGCTCGCCAACCGCATCGGCGCCGCGCGCGCGACCCGCCTCGCGCTGACATATCTGCCGCTTCTGCCCGAAGAGTACCGCCTGCGCACCGGCCCGGTCGAAGCGGCGACCGATATCTGCCGCCTCGCGGACCTTGGCGAGAATGCGCGCGGAGCCCGGCTCGTCCGTCTGCCCGGGGACGGCGCCAATCAGCTCCACCTCAAGACCTACCGCCTCGGCGGCCTCATCGCGCTCAGCGAAGCCGTCCCGGTGCTCGAAAATTTCGGCTTCCGAGTTCTCGAGGAACTGCCCACCCCGCTCGGCGGCGGCGCGCAGGGGACAATCCACGACTTCCTTCTCGAACTTCCGTCCGGTACCGATCTCGATTTGCTGATGGAGCGCGCCGTCCTGATCGAGGACGCTATCGCCGCGGTCCTGGGCGGCGCGGCGGAGAATGACGCCTTCAACCAGCTGATCCTGTTCGCCGGGCTAGACCCGCGCCCCGTTGCCTGGCTCCGTGCCTGGTTTCGCTACCTTCGCCAGACCGGCGTCGCCTATGGCCTGGCTACCGTCGTCGATGCCCTCCGCCGCGCGCCGCACGCGACCGAATCGCTCATCGCGCTGTTCACCGAGCTTCACGACCCCGCCCGCAAATCGCGCGATGCCGACGGCCAGCGCGCCCACTTCGACGCTTCGCTCCAGGCGGTACGCGGGATCGACGACGACCGCATCCTGCGCCTGCTGCGTTCGGTGGTCGAGGCGACCTTGCGGACGAACGCCTTCGCTCCCGCCGCTGCCGAGGCGATCGCCTTCAAGTTCGACAGCTCGATGATTCCCGGCCTGCCCGCCCCCGTCCCGTGGCGTGAAATATGGGTCTATTCGCCGCGCGTTGAAGGCATTCATCTGCGCGGCGGTCCGGTCGCCCGTGGCGGCTTGCGCTGGTCCGACCGCCGTGACGATTTCCGCACTGAGATCCTCGGGCTGATGAAGGCCCAGCTGGTCAAGAATGCGGTCATCGTGCCGACCGGGGCCAAGGGCGGCTTCTATCCTAAAGCGCTTCCTAGCCAGACAACCGACCGCGACGCCTGGCTTGCCGAAGGCACTGAAACCTACCGCATCTTCATTCGCGCCCTGCTGTCCGTCACCGACAATATCGTCGATGAGAAGGTCGTCCACCCCGACGGCGTGACAGTGCTCGACGGCGACGATCCTTATTTCGTCGTCGCCGCCGACAAGGGCACCGCGACCTTCTCCGACGTCGCCAACGCCATCGCGCTCGAACGCGGCTTCTGGCTCGGCGATGCCTTCGCCAGCGGTGGCTCGCACGGCTACGACCACAAGGCGATGGGCATTACCGCCAAAGGCGCGTGGATCTCGGTCCAGCGTCATTTCCGCGAGGCCGGGGTCGACGTTCAGTCCGACCCGGTACGCGTCGCGGGCTGCGGCGATATGTCCGGCGACGTGTTCGGCAACGGCATGCTGCTGTCGAAGAGCCTCAAGCTGGTCGCCGCCTTCGACCACCGCCACATCTTCCTCGACCCCGATCCCGACCCGGCCAAGAGCTGGGCCGAGCGGACACGGATGTTCGCCCTGTCGCGCTCGAGCTGGGACGACTACGACCGCAACGCCCTGAGCAAGGGCGCGATGATCGTGCCGCGCTCGCAGAAGTCGATCGATCTTACCCCCCAGGCCGCCGCCGCCCTCGGCCTCGTCGAACGCAAGTCCGACCCGACGACGCTGATCAACGCGATCCTCAAGGCTCCGGTCGACCTCCTCTGGTTCGGCGGCATCGGCACCTACATCAAGGCCTCGACCCAGCCCCATGGCGCGGTCGGCGACCCGGCCAACGACAGTCTCCGCGTCGACGCTACCGAAGTTCGCGCGAAAGTCATCGGCGAAGGAGCCAACCTTGCCATAACCCAGTCCGCCCGAATCGAATTCGCCGCGCATGGCGGACGCATCAATACCGACTTCATCGACAATTCGGCCGGCGTCGATTGCTCGGATAACGAGGTCAACATCAAGATCCCGCTTAACCGCGAAATGCGCGAAGGGCGGCTCGCCGAGGCCGACCGCAACAAGCTGCTCGTGTCGATGACAGACGGCGTCGCCAGCCTCGTGCTCGAGGACAATCGTCTGCAGAGCCTTGCACTGTCGATCGCCGAGGCACGCGGCGTTGCCGGTCTCCCTGGCTTCGTCCGCACCGTCGAAATGCTCGAAGCGTCGGGTCGGCTCGACCGCAAGGTTGAAGGTCTCGAAACCAGCGACGCACTGCTGCGCCGGGTGTCGGACAATCGCGGCCTGACCCGTCCCGAGCTTGCCGTGCTGCTTTCGATGTCGAAGATGGCGCTTCAGTCTGCGGCCGAAAAACTCAGGCTTGCCGATGATCCACTGATGGAGCCAGAGCTGTTCGCCGCCTTCCCCCGGGCGATGCAGAAAAAGCACTCAGACGCCATCCGTGCGCACCGCCTGCGTCACGAGATCATCGCTACAAAGGTCGCCAACCGCCTCGTTAATCGCCTCGGCCCCAGTGTCGCGCTCGACCTTACCGAAGAAGAAGGCGTGTCGCTCGGCCATGTCGTCGCGGCCTTCCTTGTCGCAGAACAGGCGCTCGACCTGAAACAAGTCTGGCACCTGATCGAAACCGCAACGGTTACCGAACAGGCTCGCATAGCGCTCTTCGCCATCGCAGCGCGTTCGATCCGCGATCATGTTTCTGACGTTCTGCGCACCACCGGTGCCAACGCCGACGTATCGCACCTGGTTGAGCTACTCTCGCCCGGCGTTGCCAAGGTTGCGGCCAATCGCTCGAAGCTCATCCGCAGCGAAGTGCGCGGCGAAGCCTCGGCCCGCCGCGAGCAACTTGCCGCGCTTGGCGCCGACGACCGGCTGACCGACGCGCTGATTCGCCTGTTCGAACTCGACGGGGTGTTCGCCATCGCCGGGCTCAGCGCGCGCAAGGAGTTCGATGAGGTCGCCCTCACCTGCGCCTACACACGCCTCGGCGAAGCGCTTGGGCTCGACTGGGCGCAGCAACAGATCGCGCGCTTCAATCCCGCAGATCCATGGGAGCGCCTCCTCGTCGCCGGTCTCGGCCGCGATTTCGAACAGCTGCGGATCGACTTTCTCGGGCGCGGCCGGGGCGACGATCCCGATGCCACGGTCGAACGCTGGGTCGAGCGCAACCAGCCGCGCATCGACCAGTTCCGCCGTCTCGTTGCGCGCGCGCGGGGCACCGGCGCGGTAACCGTCCCGATGCTTGCCCAGATCGCCAGCCAGGCGCGCATCTTGCTAGCGCGCTAGTGAAAGCTGTTCTGCTGTGCCCAGCCAAGGATTATCCCGAGGCCTATGACTGGGCCTATGACAACCAGGCCGAAGCGCTCGAGTCCGCCGGGTTCACGGTCGAAGGTCGCCGCTGGACCGCCGACGCGCCCGAAGCTGGGGCGGACCTCGTCCTGCCGCTGGTCGCGTGGGGATATCACCAGCATATTGCACAATGGCACGCCCTCCTTGACCGGCTCGAAGTAGCGCGAACGACCGTCCTCAACCCCATCCCGCTACTCCGCTGGAACAGCGACAAATCCTATCTCGTCGAGCTCGGCGCGGCCGGCATATCGACCGTCCCGACGATCGCCGTCGCCGCACTGGACGACGCCGCACTTGCCCACGCCCGCACTCGTTTTGCGACAACCGAACTTGTCGTCAAACCTCCGGTCAGCGCAGCGGCCGACGGTACCTACCGCCTTGCCGCGGGCGACGAGGTTCCTGAAGCGGTGCGCGGCAAGCGAATGCTGATCCAGCCCTTCCAGCGTGCCATCTCGACCCAGGGAGAACTCTCGCTGCTCCTGTTCGGCGGCGAACTCAGCCACGCGCTCATCAAGCGCCCCAAGCCAGGCGACTACCGCGTTCAGCCGCACCTCGGCGGCACCGAAATGCTCTGCGAAGCCCCGTCCGAAGCGGTCGCTCTCGCCCACAGCGCCCTCGCCGCGGCGCCCGCCCTCGCCACCTACGCCCGCGTCGACATGATCGCCGACGAAGCGGGCAACTGGCAGATCATGGAACTCGAACTAATCGAGCCCGCCTTATGGCTCCCCCGCGCGCCCGGCAGCGCCGAACGCTTCGCCACCGCCGTGTTCACTCAGGCCGAACAGATATTGGCGCAGCGCTGACGTCAGGTTAGGCACCCGCGCCGCCGACAATCGCGCGACATCGATCTCCGCGACCAGCGCGCTCAGCGGCTTGCCCTGCCGCCGCGCCTCATCCTCCAGCGCCGCCCAGAACATCGGCTCCAGGCTGATCGAGGTCTGGTGCCCGGCGATCGTCATCGATCGCTTCAACGGCGGGTGATAGGCCAACCTGCCCATCAATACATGTGCTGGCCGCCA
Source organism: Sphingomonas sp. (assembly GCA_025356055.1). Lineage (GTDB taxonomy): Bacteria > Pseudomonadota > Alphaproteobacteria > Sphingomonadales > Sphingomonadaceae > Sphingomicrobium. The sequence continues at coordinate 8,718 of JANXUU010000060.1, forward strand.
TTGATCGACAGTGTCGACCCGGTCACGAACCCGGCTTCCTCGTCACACAGGAACGCCACGCCGCGCGCGATCTCGCTCGCCTTGCCGAGCCGGTTGACAGGGATCTTCGCGACAATCTTGCCAAGCACGTCCTCAGGCACCGCCGCGACCATGTCGGTGTCGATATAGCCCGGCGCGATCGCGTTGACCGTCACGCCGCTCCGCGCGCCCTCCTGCGCAAGCGCCTTGGTGAATCCGTGGATCCCCGACTTCGCCGCGGCATAATTGACCTGGCCGTACTGCCCCGCTTGGCCGTTAATCGATCCGATGTTGACGATGCGGCCATATTTGCGCTCCAGCATGCCGTCGAACACCGCCTTGGCCATATTGAAGCAACCGCCCAGATTGGTGTCGATCACGTCCTGCCATTTCTGGTAGTCCATCCGCTTCATCGTCGTGTCGCGGGTGATGCCGGCGTTGTTGACCAGCACGTCGACCGGGCCGAGGTCGGCCTCGACCTGCTTCACGCCGTCGGCGCACGCCCCGTGATCGGCGACGTCCCACTTGTAGGTCTTTATTCCCGTCCGCTCGGTGAATTCGCGCGCTCTCTCGTCGTTGCCGGCATAGGTCGCGGCAACCGTCATGCCCTTGTCCTTCAACGCGATGCTAATCGCCTCGCCGATTCCGCGCGTGCCACCGGTAACGATTGCGACTCTGGCCATTTTTCTCTCCTGCCTTTTTTTACAGGCTAGGGGGCGGACCACCATCCCGCAAGCTCGCGGCGCGTCAGTTTTTCGAGCATTTCCATACCAGCCGCGCCGTCGTTAAGGCACTCGAGCCGCGCAAAATGCGTCCCGCCAGCCGCGATAAAGTCCTCCCGCCCGCGAATGCCAAGCTCCTCGATCGTCTCGAGACAATCGGCTGAAAAACCCGGCGCAGCGATCGCCAGCTTCTTCACCCCGCGCCCCGGAAGCCCCGCCAAGACCGCATCGGTCGCGGGCCCAAGCCACTTTGCTCGCCCGAAGCGCGACTGGAAGCTGATCTCGGTCGGCACCGACAGCCGCTCGCCAACCAGCCGCGCGGTCTTCTGGCAATGGCAGTGATAGGGATCGCCGAGCTTTAGTGTCCGCTCGGGCATGCCATGAAAGCTCAGCAGCAAGCGATCCGGCGCGAAGTCGAGCGCTGACAGCTGCCGCTCGAGGTCAGCCACCAGCGCGTCGATATAGAGCGGGTCATCGTAGTAGGGCGCCAGCGTGCGCACCGTCGGCTGCCACCGTTTCGCCGCGACCCCCGCGAAGATCGCGTCGTTCGCGCTCGCCGTCGTCGCTCCGCTATATTGCGGATAAAGCGCCGCCGCGAGGATCCGCGTGCAGCCCTTTGCGATCAGCCCGTCGAGCACAGCCGCAATCCCCGGATTGCCATAGCGCATCGCGAAATCGACGATCACGCTTCCGCCAAGCCGGCCCTGCAACGCCACTGCCTGCCTTCGCGTGATCGCGGCCAAGGGCGAACCCTCCTCGCTCCACACCTGCGCATAAGCGTGCGCGCTCTTCTTGGGCCGGGTGCGAAGGATGATCCCATGAAGGATCGGCTTCCAGGCGATAGCCGGAATTTCGACCACTCGGCGGTCGCTCAGAAACTCCGCCAGATAGCGCCGCACCGATGCTGCATCGGGCGCATCCGGCGTGCCGAGGTTGATCAGCAGCACGCCGACCTTCGGTGCCGGGATGACGGGGTGGTTCGCGGGGATATCCATTCCGTCGCCCATAGTGGCTGATCGTTTGAGGCGGAAGCACTTCGCGTTTTCGCCGAGAGCGTGACGCAGCCTCTAGGCAACGACGTCGAACGGCAGCGCACGTAAGCGCCGCCCGGCACTTGCAAGCGCATTGGCGACCGCCCCGGCAAGCACGGTCGACGCCAGCCCCGACACGCCCCCCGGCTCGTCCTTGCTCGGGATCAGCTCGATCTCGATCTTCGGCGTTTCGCCCAGGCTCATCAGGCCCATGCTCCGCAGCGGCCTTGCGCGCGGCATCCCGGAGACGAACACGGGCGCCGCTGCTGTCGCTGTGTCGAGCGCGGCGAGCAGCCCCCCCTCGATCTGCTGGCGCACGAGCGCCGGATTGATCGCGCGCCCGCAATCGACCGCCGCAACCAGCCGGTCGACCACGATCCGCTGGTCGGCTCCGACGTGGGCCTGCGCGAGCAACCCGATGTGCGAGCCGAATGCGCTGGCGCAGGCAAGGCCCATCCCCCCGCCGCTTGACCCGCCGTCCCACCCGCCGATCGTCGCTGCGGCCATAACGACGCGGGCCAGCCGCACATTGCCGCCGAGCAGCCCGATGCGGAATGCCAGCGGCTCGGCTCCCTGCGCCCGCGCCAGCTCGTCGATAAAACTTTCGGTGAGGAAGCTCGCCATCCCCTCGAATCCGCCGCGCAGGTAACCGGTGCGAATGGGAAGCTCGACCGCCACCCGCTCGATCCGGATCGTCGGCACGCCATAAGGGATGATCGCGGCGGTGACATCGGCGGCAGGGCGTCGCGTTCCAGCCAACCCCGCCAAAACCCCCTCCAACCCCGGTTCAGTGACGATCCGCGCGCTCCACGCCGACAACCCGCCGCCCGGCGCGGGAAGCGCCGCCAGCCGCGCCAGCAGGGGAGGGCGCACCGCGTCGTGGTTCACGCCGCTATTGTGCGGGATTGTCAGCTGCACCGCTCGTCCGGCGCGCTTCGCCAGTGTCACCGCGATCGGCACCGCATCGGCCTCCAGTGCCCGGCCCGACCCGCTCCCGATCGGCATCGGATAAAGCGTGACCGACCCCAACGGTAACGACGCCGCCTCCGCAGCCGCCGCCCGCGCAAATTCTGGCGCCTGCGTCGGTGCCCACACCTCAAGCCGGTCGCCGCTGAACCGCGCCGTCGCGCACAAAGGTTCGAGCCCGAGATGCTGTGCCGGGGCGATCGAATAGGAGGCGGTCAGCGGGCGCGATCCAGCCACCACCTGCTCATAGTCGCCCCGCGCGAACACCGTCTCGGCATCGCCCCCGTCGAGCGCCGCCGCCATCAGCTTTGCAAGATGGATCGAGTCTGCGTTCGAAGGCCCGGCAAACCGAGGTTCGGCGGCAACCAGCGCTCGCTCCGCCGCACTCCAGGTTTCGCCGATGACCGCCAGCCACGCGTCAGTGACAACGACATCGCGCACTCCGGAAACCCGCCGCGCCGCGCCTTCCGAAGAGCCCGTCAGCCGCCCCCCCGGAGGCGCCATCCGCAGCGAGGAAAATACCATCCCTGGCAAGCGCACATCGGCGGCGAAGCGCAGCGACCCGTCGCTCTTGGGCGGCAGGTCGAGCCGCGGCAGATCTTGTCCTGCCAACTTCCCCGGTCCCCGCGCGACAACCTGTGCCGGATCACGCTCCGCCGCCGCCGCCGCGAGCCCGCCGAACGGAAGTATTTTTCCCTCATGAGTGACCGCCCCATCGGCCGTGTCGCACTCGCCCGCCGGAACGCCCCAATGCGCCGCCGCCGCCGCGATCAGCAACGCCCGCGCCCCCGCTGCCGCAGCCCGAAGCGGAGCCTCGAACGCACGAATGCTGGTCGATCCCGCGGTTACCCGAAGGCGCGCCCGGGTCCGCCGCACCGTCCATGGCTTGAGCCCCGCGACATCGATCAACCGATTGGCATAGAGCGGCGACGATGGCGCCGGCTCGACCGCCATCTGCTCCCACTTCGCGCCAAGCTCATCGGCGACGATCTGCGCGAGGCCTGTCCACGTCCCTTGTCCCGTCTCGGCTTGCGGCGAAGCGAGCGTGACCCGCCCGCTGGTCGCGATTTTGATGAACGGTCCGAGCACGGCCTCCTTCGGCCCAGTGGCAAGCCCACTGCCGACCCGGCGTGGCCAGGCGGCGAGCGCGACGATCAGTCCAACCCCCGCGCCGCCCCCGATCAGCAGGCCGCGACGGTCGATTTCAGGCAGCTTCAATGGCCGAACAGTCCCTTCAACGTCACCCGATCGATCTTCCCCGTTCCCAAGCGCGGTAGCGGCTCAGGCGAGAAGGTGAACCGCGTCGGTATTTTGAACGCTGCCAGACGCGGCGCGAGGAAAGCGCGCAATTCGAGCTCGTCGAGGTTGTGGCCTTGGGCGACATGCACCACCGCGACCGGCACCTCGCCGAGGCGCTCGTCGGGCGCGCCTAAAACACATGTCTCGCCGACCGCAGGACAGGCATACATCGCCGCCTCGACTTCGGCGCAAGCGATGTTCTCGCCCCCGCGAATGATGATGTCCTTCTTCCGATCGACCAGGAAGAGGTATCCCTCCTCGTCGAGATAGCCGATGTCGCCCGTGCGCAGAAAATGATCGGCGGTAAAGGCCGCGGCGGTCGCCGCCGGATTATTCCAGTAGGCGCGGATATTGGCCGCGGTGCGGATGCCCACCTCGCCGCGCTCGAGGACCGCCAGCCGCGCCCCGTCGTCACCGAGGATCGCCAGCTCGACGAATGGCGCCTGGCGGCGGCCGGTCGAGGTCGGCTTGGCGGCATAGTTGCTCCAGAAATTGGAGCAGCCGGCGGCATTGGTCTCGGTCAGGCCATAGCCGAGCGCGGGCTGGGCGCCGGG
>JANXUU010000064.1 GCA_025356055.1 Sphingomonas sp.
ATCGGGAGACCAAGCAAGGCTGTGCGGGCTGCGCTCCACCCGGGCAGCTGCGACGGCCAACTTGCCGGCCACATTATACACGTAAATGACCGCTGCACCCTTGGCATCGGTCTGGACATAGGCCAGCCGACTGCCATCCGGCGACCAGATCGGTTCAGTCGCGGCGCCGTCGCCAGCGGCTATTTCAGTTGTCACACCGCTCTTGCTTTCGACCAACCAGATCGATTTGCGACCAGTATCAGTCATTATGTCATTAGCCGTGCGCACATAGGCGATTAAGCTACCGTCGGGTCGTACGGCTGGTGCGCTGGCAAGGCTGAGCCCGAATAGATCGCGTGGTTGCAGCCGCGGGGCGGCGGACGCCGGACCGTAAGCCAGCACCAACCAGATTAACGCTGTTAGGCCAATTTTCATCGAGTTTGCCTTTGCATTGGCAGGCGGGCAGGCGGGCAGGCGAGGACGCGCCACGGCGCCCTCGCCCCGCCATTTCTAGAGCCGGACCTTCAACTTGAAGGCGAACGACTGGCCGAAATAATCATAAGTACCCAGCGCTGCCCCGGTGCTCAGCGAGATCGCATATATTGGCGGTGCCTGATTGAACAAGTTGTTGATGACGATCTGCGCCGTGATCTTGGACGTGATGTCATAGGAGATCGAGCTGTTCCAGTTTGCGTAGGAGCCGACGCCAAGGATCTGCTGCGAAGTCGGCTGCAAGGTTACATCCTGCTGTCCGCTGCTGATGTGGCGGTACTGGAGATAAAGCGCGAATGGACCCTTGTGATAACGACCCGAGATGTTGAACCGCATCTTTGGATCGCCGATGTTGCCGAGAGTCGGCGTGGTGATGCCCAAAATCTCGTAGGTGTGCTTCCGTGTGTAGAAGCCGTTCACGTCGAGGGTCAGGTCACCATAGTCGCCGCCCCGCATCAGGCCCAGCGGTACGCCGCCGATCCTGAATTTATAGGTCATGTCGAGTTGCGCACCGGCGAATGACTGCGCGCCGGCATTGACCAGCGGGGTCCTGAAGCTGCTCACCTGCCCGGCGTTGTTGCGCTGGAACAGCGAGCAGAAGCTGTTCGGGAAATTCGGCGTGTCGTAGCAGGCGTTCATCACTTGCGTCAGCGACAGACTAGTGATCGGGGACTTTAGGCGGATGTCAATCCAGTCAAGGGCCATCGTCAGACCCGGGATGAAGCGGGGCCGCGTGACAAAGCCAGTCGTCCAGGCGTCGGCACGCTCGTTAAGCAGCGCCTGGTTACCGCCCGTTGTACCCAGCACCGACGCATTGACCACGCCCGATTTGAAAGTGGCGAGAGCAACGCCAAGCTTTGCGAATTCGGCACTGCAGTTGGCACCGCGAGCGCCGTTGGCACCGATAAAGTTGGGATCGCACGGATCCTGTGCAAACGACTGTGTGTTGGTTGTCGGCAGGAACAGCTCACCAATCGAAGGCGCGCGCACCGAATGGGTGAAGTTACCGCGAAATTCAATGTCACGTACCGGAGCAAACTTGCCACCGACGGTAAAAACATTGGACACCCCAGCCAGGCTGTTGTTGATCCGGCGAAAAGATCCGTCGAGCTCGGCGGAATGCATGAACTTCCAATGCATATCGGGCGATGCCAGAGGAATTTTGGCTTCGGCGTACAGTTCCTTGGAATTATACTGGCCGGCGACGTTCGTCGTCGGCGCGTTGCGGCCAAGTCCGGCCGCGGCAAATGCATCGACGTCGTAGCGGCCGGTCTCCGCCCGGTACTCAAAGCCGGCCGCAAGTTTGACAGGGCCAGCCCAGATATCGAACGGCGAGCCATTAACGTTCAGCTGCCAATCACGCTGCGTCAGCACCGAGACGGCAAAGTCTTGCGCGGTAACAAAGGCCCGAGCGGCGGCACTCGGCGCACCACTGCCAAAAAGGTTCAGCGGCTGGCAAGCCGTCACCGAACTAGGCTGGACACTGCCGGCCGGAACAGCCGGCGGCGTCGCGGTAACCCGGCAGACGATCTGGCCCGCCTGGTTCTTCACAACATCAATCGCGTTAAGGAAATTTTCCTGATTGATGTCGTAGTAGGTAATGCGGTTTTCGGACCGCCCATAGTTGAACGAAGCATCCCAGTTGATTTGCCGCCCGGCGACACCAAAATCGCCTTTCAAGCCAGCGACGACACGATAGGTGGTATTAACGTTTTGCGTCGTCTGCGGTGCAAGATCGAGGTTTGCGCGTGAGAGGTAGAAGGTGCTGGCGCCGGC
>JANXUU010000076.1 GCA_025356055.1 Sphingomonas sp.
CCAGGATAATATTTTGCGACACGTCAGCCCGATCTCTCTTTCCGGGGCAAGGGAAAATGCCCCATTGGTTGGCGTCCGCACAGCTATCGCGCGGCGTCCCGCTGACGCATCGGAGTATGGGGGGCTGCTGCTCGCCGCGGACGAGCGGTAGCCATCGTGAATTTGGCCAATCCATGATCAGACAACGATGGCCGCGACGACCGCCATGGCAAGAACGGCGAATGTCAGCGAAACCGGCAGAATCAGGATTTGAACCAGGGCTTCCTTGCCGCTGTTATGGCCCGTCCATGTCTCGGTTCCGTTGGCCATGAACTGCGCGAGGCTCGGGCGACTTCCGCCGTTCCGCTCCACCCTCAGGAAGATGCGCGGGACCGAAAAGAACATGACGACAAACAACGCCGCGACCACGATCATGAAATTCGACTGGCGCGTCCCGGCGGCGACCAGGGCAAGCGCTCCGATCAAGGCCCCATAGGAGATGACGATTAACTTGCCGACCGATGCTGGCATGTCGGGTGACGAGAGCGCACCCATCCGGGGACCGTCCGACCGTGCAAGATCGGGGAGCAAGGAGGGCGTAATCTGTGCTGTGTCGGGCCACACGGCCGCGATGTCGACTTCGGTAATGCCATCTCTGGCGGCGATCCGTTCATGGCGCATCTGACTTCCTCCGTCCGGCGGCCGGTCGGCCGGGTTATTGGAGCAATGCTACGGTCGCGGCCTCATCGCCGAAATTCGGATGTTCCCCCTAAGTAATATGCCGGATGGGGGGCCTTTCGGCACGCTCTGTCAGGGGCCGTCCGGTCGTGCCCCGACAAGCTTGGGGCCATAGGAAATGAGGAAAAGCAGGAACGCGCCACCCCACAGCGCGCCCGCCAACTCGATCGAGCGCATATAGTCGAACGGCAGGAACGGGGCCGCGACGCGAATCGCCGCGCCAAGGGTGACGAACGCATAGATTGCGACGGTCGCCCGGTCCGCGCGCAGAGTCCGCCCGGTATGGCCCAGGGTCGCGCGGGTCATTACCGCCAGCGTCATCGACGCCATCGCGCCGGCCGACAGTGCGTGCAGCGCGGCGGTCGCCGGGACGGCTGGGGTGATGATGCTTGCCCCAAGGAGCAACAGGCCCAGGGGCAGCCAAGCATAAGCGACATGAAGGATGACAACGAGCGGGTCGCGCCAAGTCCTGTATCCCGACCAGCGGACAAGCCGCACGGCTTGCGCGGCTCCTGCGGCGAGCAAGAGAATGGCAATCGGTTGCCCGTCCGGAAATAGGCTCCATCCGCCAACCGCAACGGCCGTCGCGGCCAGGCAGATTTTGTCGAACAGGGCAGGTTGGCCCGGCAGGCCGGTTGTCCGACCCTGTTTGCTCAGCCAGTTGCGAGTGAAGGACGGGATGATCCGGCCGCCGATCAGCGAAATCAGCATCAGGACAAGTGCGAAGCCCGTTCTCCAGCCGAGCCCCGGCGGGAGCGCGACCCCCAGCGCGTCGGCATGGTCGAGCGCGCTGGCCATCGCGAACAGGAATATGACAACGACCACCGGGAAATTGCGGTTCTTGGCCGAAATCACTTCACGTGCGCAGACCGCGAACAAGACGAGGAGAAAGCCAACGTCGACGATCAGTGCGACGACAGGCCCGACATATGCCGAGGACAGGACCGCGAGGCGCGCTGCCAGCCATAGTCCCGCCAACGCGGCCAGTCGGCTCCCCGCGATCGGCAGTCGCCCGGTCCAGTTGGGAATGGCGGTCATCAGGAACCCCGCGATGACCGCGCCGAGGTAACCGAACAGCATCTCGTGCCGATGCCAGGCGAGCGGGTCGAACGCGGTCGGCAACGTCACCGCACCCGACAGGGCCGCGACCCACAAGCAAACCACGATCAGCGCCCACGACGCGCCGCCCAGGAAGAACGGCCGATATCCGCCGCGCAGAAACGGCGGCGGCTGGTGCGGGTGATTATTCTCTCGGATTGTCTGAGACATCTTGTCCATTTCAACCTGACGACGACGATATTGAAGCCTGGCCTGCCGAGGCAACCGACCACTTCGCCACCGCTCGGCGCCAACGAGGCGGTCCCATCTTATTCAACCGGAACCAGGGTCGGGTCGATCAAGGCCGCTTCATTGCGCCCGTCGAACAGCAGCTTCAAGGCGAACAGCGCCAGCGACAGCGCACCGATACTGAACATCACGTCACCCGGCATTCGCAGCCATACCAATGCCTGCATGACCGGGCCGTGGACGATCTCGGGCGACCGCGCATGCCAGAAGCTCGTCGTTAATCGTTGGTTAGCCTGATGAATGCCGGAGGGGACGAACGTCTGCCACTCCGCGCGGCCGGTTTCGATGTCGGCCCTGGCGTAAAGCGTCGCGCCGCTCGCCGAGACCACATGGCCGGCCACGGGCGGAGCCTTGACGTAGATTTCGCGGCCGATCAGCCCCAGAATTGCGAAGGAGAGGAGGAAGAAGGCACCGAGCCACATCCACAATCTCTTCGAATAGGTCATCCATTTCCCTCTGGCGTCTGATCGAACGGTCAGGCGAAAGGGCAGTATCTCAGCGGTGCTCGCGGCGACAATCCGGGCTTCCCCCTACGGGTTTTCCCGGAACTGAGCTGCTCGTGGGTCGTCTTTCGGTTGAACGCTTCTCGCGAAAGTTTCTACCACGAGGCGAGTGCTGGGAAGATCGGCAAGGCGATCACCGCAGCTGCGCTTGATCAGGTCGAAGCGGTGGAGGCCCGAGCCGGAATCGAACCGGCGTGCGGGGATTTGCAGTCCCCTACGTAACCACTCCGCCATCGGGCCGCGCGTGGAGGCGCTCTCTTAGCGGCTGCTGCCTTCAAGGCAACAGCCGCTAAGAGCAGTCTTCGGTCTAGTAGCGATAATGGTCGGGCTTGAACGGGCCCTGCTGCGGCACGTTGATATAGGCGGCCTGCTTGTCGGTCAGCGTGGTGAGCTTCACCCCCAGCTTCGCGAGGTGGAGCATGGCGACCTTCTCGTCGAGGTGCTTGGGCAGGACATAGACGTCCTTGCCGTATTTCGCCGCGCTGCCCCACAGTTCGATCTGCGCCAGCACCTGATTGGTGAAGCTCGACGACATCACGAAGCTGGGGTGACCGGTCGCGCAGCCCAGGTTCACCAGGCGGCCCTTGGCGAGGACGATGATCTTCTTGCCGTCGGCGAATTCGACGAGGTCGACCTGCGGCTTGATTTCGGTCCATTTCATGTTGCCGAGCGCCGCAATCTGGATCTCACTGTCGAAGTGGCCGATGTTGCACACGATGCTCATCGGCTTCATCGCGCGCATGTGGTCGACGGTAATGACGTCGGCGTTGCCGGTCGCGGTGCAGAAGATGTCGGCGCGGGTAACCGCTTCCTCCATCGTCACGACCTCGAAGCCCTCCATCGCCGCCTGAAGCGCGCAGATCGGGTCGATTTCGGTCACCAGCACGCGCGCGCCGCCATTGCGCAGCGACTGCGCCGAGCCCTTGCCGACGTCGCCGAAGCCAGCGACCACGGCGACTTTACCGGCGAGCATGACGTCGGTGGCGCGACGGATCGCGTCGACCAGCGATTCCTTGCAGCCATAGAGATTGTCGAACTTCGACTTGGTCACGCTGTCGTTGACGTTGATCGCCGGGAAGGGGAGCTTGCCCTGCTTGCTGAGCTCATACAGGCGATGGACGCCGGTCGTGGTCTCTTCCGACACGCCCTTGATGTTGGCAACGGTCTTGGTGAGATAGCCTGGACGCTCGGCAAGGAACTTGGTCAGTGTCGCGGCGAAGATTTCTTCTTCTTCGTTGGTCGGAGTGAACAGGGTTTCCCCCGCCTCGACCCGCGCGCCCCACAGCGCGAACATCGTCGCATCGCCGCCGTCGTCGAGGATCATGTTGCAGGTCTGGTCCTGGCCCCAGTCGAAGATGCGGACGACGTATTCCCAATACTCCTCGAGCGTCTCGCCCTTGATCGCGAACACCGGAACGCCGGTCGCGGCGATAGCGGCGGCGGCATGGTCCTGGGTCGAATAAATGTTGCACGACGCCCAGCGGACGGTCGCGCCGAGCGCAGTCAGCGTCTCGATGAGGACGGCCGTCTGAATCGTCATGTGGAGCGAACCGACGATGCGCGCGCCGGTCAGCGGCTTGGTCGTGCCGAACTCGGTGCGCAGCGCCATCAGGCCGGGCATCTCGGTCTCGGCGATGTCGATTTCCTTGCGACCATAGTCGGCAAGTGCGATGTCGGCGATGACATAGTCACGCTCGAGGGTGGTGGTGGCCATGAGCATATTCCTTTGAATGAGATGAGTTGTCGATCGCGCCGATTTTCGATGTCGCGGCTTAGGCAATCGCCGCTTTGAGTGCATCGACCAGATCGGTCTTTTCCCACGGGAAAAAGTCGCCTTCGGGAGTGCGTCCGAAGTGACCGTAAGCAGCGGTGCGGGCGTAGATCGGCTTGTTGAGTTTGAGATGCGTGCGGATGCCGCGCGGGGTCATTCCGCCCAAGGCGTCGATCTTGCCGATCGCGGTTTCGAGCAGGTCGTCGCCGACCGTCCCGGTTTCGTGCGTGTCGACATACAGCGACAGCGGCTCCGACACGCCGATCGCGTAGGCGAGCTGGATCGTGCAGCGCGTCGCAAGCCCGGCGGCGACGATATTCTTGGCGAGATAGCGCGCCATGTAGGCGGCCGAGCGGTCGACCTTGGTCGGGTCCTTGCCGCTGAACGCACCGCCGCCGTGGGGGGCCGCGCCACCGTAAGTGTCGACGATAATCTTGCGCCCGGTCAGCCCGGCGTCGCCGTCGGGGCCGCCGATCTCGAAGCTGCCGGTCGGGTTGATGTGATAAACGGTCTCGTCCGACAGCAGATGCGCGGGGAAGACATCGGCGACGACGCGCTTCACATAGGCGTGGAGTTCGGCCTCCTGATCGCCCTGGTCATAGCCCTTGCCGTGCTGGGTCGAGACGACGATCGCGGTCGCGGCGACGGGGGTGCTCTCCTCGTAGCGCAGCGTCACCTGGCTCTTGGCGTCGGGCTCGAGGAACGGGGCCGCGCCCGAGTGGCGGTCGGCGGCCATGCGCTCGAGGATCTTGTGGCTGTAGTAGAGCGTGGCGGGGAGGAGTTCGGGAGTTTCGTCGGTGGCGTAACCGAACATGATCCCCTGGTCGCCCGCGCCCTCGTCCTTGTTGCCCGATGCGTCGACGCCCTGCGCGATGTGCGCGGACTGGCCGTGGAGCTTGTTGGTGAAGGTCAGGGTCTCCCAGTGGAAGCCTTCCTGCTCATAGCCGATGCGTTTGACCGTTTCGCGCACCGCCTGCTCGATCTCGTCCTGAGCCCCGGCAACCCAGGCGCCGTTCTCATACACGCCCTTGCAGCGGATCTCGCCCGCCAGCACGACCAGCTGGGTCGTGGTCAGCGTCTCGCACGCAATGCGCGCCTCCGGGTCCTTGGCGAGGAACAGGTCGACGATGGCGTCGCTGATCTGGTCGGCGACCTTGTCGGGGTGGCCTTCGGAAACCGATTCGGACGTGAATAGATAGCTGCTGCGCATGGGCACCCAGTTTGATTGGAGCGGACAAATAGAGATATAACGATGTCGTTATATGTCGGCGGTAGTGAAGTCAATTCTTGGGCGATGCCAAGTCAATCCAAATTCGGACGCAGCCAGCGGCGCGCTTCGTCTAGCGGAAGATCTCGCCTGACGGCATAGTCGGCAAGCTGGTCCTCCCCGATCCGCGCTACGCCGAAATAAGCGGCCTGCGGGTGGCCGAAGTAGAAGCCCGAGACCGCCGAGGTCGGAAGCATGGCGAAACTTTCGGTCAGCGTTATCCCCGTCGCCTCGGTACCGCCGAGCAGGTCGAACAGGATTGGTTTGAGGCTGTGATCCGGGCACGCGGGGTAGCCCGGGGCGGGGCGGATGCCGAAATATTGCTCCTTGATCAACGCCTCGTTGGTCAGCTGCTCGCCCGGCGCATAGCCCCACAACTCCATCCGTACGTGCTGGTGGAGCCGTTCGGCGAACGCCTCGGCAAGGCGGTCGGCGAGGGCTTTCAGCAGGATATCCGAATAGTCGTCGGTGTCGGCCTTGAACCGCGCGATGTGCGGGTCGATCCCGTGGATCCCGACCGAGAACCCGCCGATCCAGTCGCCGTCGTGCGATACGAAATCGGCAAGACACATGCTCGCGCGGCCGGCGCGCTTGGCGATTTGCTGGCGTAGGAAGGGCAGCCGGACGTGGCGCTCGTCCTCGAGATGGAGGATGACATCGTCCCCTTCGCGGCGGCATGGCCACAGCCCGACGGTGCCGTGAGCGGTCAGCCACTTCTCGGCGATGATCGTGTCGAGCATGGCATTGGCATCGGCGAACAGGCTGGTCGCGCTTTCGCCGACCACGGCGTCGGTCAGGATTGCAGGATAAACTCCGGCGAGTTCCCACGCGCGGAAGAACGGCGTCCAGTCGATCAGTCCGCGCAAATCCTCGAGTGGCCAGTCGGCGAAGCGATGGTCGCCGGGCTGGACGGGAGCAGGAGGCCGCAAATGCATGTCGGCTGGGAACTCATTGGCGCGCGCGTCGGCGATCGGCAGCAGCGCGTTCTGCCCCTTATTCTCGCGGGTCACGCGGACCTGGGCATAGTCGCTCTTGATGTCGTCGACGTAGGCGGTTCGCCCGCCACTGTCGCTGACCAGCGTCGTCGCGACCCCGACCGCGCGGCTGGCGTCGAGAACGTGGATGACCGGTCCGTCATAGGCGACGTCGATGCGCAGCGCGGTGTGGACTTTAGAAGTCGTCGCCCCGCCGATCAGCAGCGGCAACTTGAACCCCGCGCGCTTCATTTCCTCGGCGACGGTGACCATTTCGTCGAGCGACGGCGTGATCAGCCCGGACAGCCCGATGATGTCGG
>JANXUU010000090.1 GCA_025356055.1 Sphingomonas sp.
CCCTGTCAGGGAGGGGAGCTTCGAGCGTACAATCCCACTCACTCGCATTCATCGACCGCCCTTGCCTCCACCCCATGGTCCCGCGCGTCGCGCACGATCTGCGCCGGCGCATAAAACCCCATCGGTTGCGAGTTGAGCAGCGCGCACGCGAACGCCGCCGGATACTTCCACTTCAGCCAGCTCGACACATACACCAGATGCGCGAAGCTCGCCGCGTGGCTTTCGGGAAAGCCGTATTCGCCGAACCCCTTGATCTGGTCGAAGCAGCGCTGCGCAAACTCGGGATCATAGCCCCGCCCGACCATCCGCCCGACCATCTTCTCCTGCAGCAATTCGATCGTTCCGCGCGACCGGAACGTGGCCATCGCCTTCCTCAACTGGTTCGCCTCGGCGGGCGAGAATTTCGCCGCATCGAGCGCGATCTTCATCGCCTGCTCCTGGAAGATCGGCACCCCCAAGGTGCGCCCGAGGATCTTCTCGAGCTCGTCGGCCTCGCCATGCTCCTCGGCCGGACACGGAAAGGTCACCGGCTCGCGCCCCTGCCGCCGCTTGAGGAACGGGTGCACCATGTCGCCCTGGATCGGCCCCGGCCGGACGATCGCCACTTCGATCACCAGGTCGTAAAAGCACCTCGGCTTCAACCTTGGCAGCATGTTCATCTGCGCCCGGCTCTCGACCTGGAACACGCCCAGGCTGTCCCCCACGCACAGCATGTCGTACACCCCCGCCTCCTCGCGCGGCACGCTCGCCAGCTCCCATCGCTCACCATGATGCTCGGCAATCAGGTCGAACGCTTTCCTCACACACGTCAGCATCCCCAGCGCGAGCACGTCGATCTTGAGGATGCCGAGCTCCTCGATGTCGTCCTTGTCCCACTCGATGAAGGTGCGATCGTCCATCGCCCCATTGCCCACCGGCACCGTCTCGATCAGCGGCCGTTCGGTCAGGATGAACCCGCCGACATGCTGTGACAAATGGCGCGGCATCCCGATCAGCTGGCTCGCCAGTGCCACCACCCGCCGCAAGTGCGGGTCGGCGAAATCGAGCCCTGCCTCGCCGACCCGTTCCTCGGCGATATCGGCCTCCATGCCCCCCCAGTGGGTCGCCGCGATTGCCGCCGTCACATCGTCCGACAGCCCCATCACCTTGCCGACCTCGCGGATCGCCGAGCGCGGGCGATAATGGATCACCGTCGCCGCGATCCCGGCGCGGTCGCGGCCATATTTCTGATAGATGTGCTGGATCACTTCCTCGCGCCGCTCATGCTCGAAATCGACG
This sequence comes from Sphingomonas sp., assembly GCA_025356055.1. Classification (GTDB taxonomy): domain Bacteria; phylum Pseudomonadota; class Alphaproteobacteria; order Sphingomonadales; family Sphingomonadaceae; genus Sphingomicrobium. The sequence continues at coordinate 1,279 of JANXUU010000090.1, forward strand.
TCGATATCGGGCGGCTCCTTGCGCTCTTCCGAAATGAACCGCTCGAACAATAGCGAGTTGGTCGACGGATCGACTGCGGTCACCCCCAGGCAGTAACACACCGCGCTGTTCGCCGCCGACCCACGCCCCTGGCACAGGATCGGCGGGTCGAGGCTCCGCGCAAACGCTACGATGTCGTGCACCGTCAGAAAATAGCGCGCGAAATCGAGCTTTTCGATCAGCGCGAATTCATGCGTCAACTGCGCGATGATCTTGGGCGGCACCCCCTCGGGCCAGTGCCGCGACGCCCCGATCCACGTCAGATGCTCCAATTGCTCCTGCGGAGTCCGCCCTTCAGGAACACTCTCGCGCGGATATTCATATTTCAATTCGTCGAGGCTGAAATCGATCGCATCGGCGAACGCGCGCGTTGCCGCAATCGCATGCGGCCACCGCGCAAACAGCCGCGCCATTTCCGCCGGGGACTTCAAATGCCGCTCGGCATTGGCATCGAGAATATACCCCGCCTGTGCCAGCGTCACCTTCTCCCGGATACAGCTCATTACGTCCTGCAGCGGCCGCCGCTCGGGCGCGTGATAATGAACATCATTGGTCGCCAGCAGCCCGAGCCCGTGCGCGCGCGCCATCCGGTCCAGCCGCTCGATCCGCGCCAGGTCATCGCCGCGATAACGATGCGCCGCCGCGACATGCCGCACCCCGGGAAGCGCTGCGACCAGCCCCGGCAACGCGCCCTCGAACGCATCCAGATCCTCTCCCGGCATGGCGATAAACGCGATCCCCTCGCCGTGCAGCGCGACCTCGCTCAGCGTGAGGTCGCACGCCCCCTTGGCGCTTCGCATCTTGCCGAGCGACAGCATCCGCGACAGCCGCCCATACCCCTCGCGATCGCGCGGATAGGCCAGCAACGCCGGGGCATCGATCGGCTCGACCCGGCACCCGATCAGCGGCCGCAGCCCCGCTCCCTTCGCCGCGCTGTGCAGCCGCACCACCCCCGCCAGCGTGTTGCGATCCGCCACTCCGAGCGCGTCCATGCCATGCTCCAGCGCGGTCAGCACCAGCTCGATCGCATCCGACGCCCCGCGCAGGAACGAAAACGGCGTCGCCACCCCCAGCTCGACATAATCCGCGCGCGCCATGACGGGCAGCTCCGTGCCCTCATCGAGCACCAGCTTGCGCCGCGCGAACCCGGTATGTTCAGGCATGCGTCATCCCGGCGACAGCCGGGACCCCGGTCGGCAAACGAAACAATGCAGTCACGCGACCGCCAGCGTACCCCCACGCCCGGGATCCCGGCCTGCGCCGGGACGACGCCAACCCGTTCATCCGAACACCCCGTGCACATACCATTCGGGCGCGCCCCCGCGCCCATCCCCGATCACCCCTTCGCGAAAGATCCAGAAGCGCCGCCCGCCGTCGTCCTCGACCCGGTAATAATCGCGCAGCCGCGTCCCCCCCGGCTGCCGCCACCACTCGGGCGCGATCCGTTCCGGCCCCTCGACCCGAAGGATGTCGTGCACCCGCCGCCGCCACGTGAACCGCCGTGGCACCCCCTCGGGAGTGGCATACACCACCCCGATCGCCTCGGGCCGGTCGAGCAATCGCTGTGGGCGATTCTGCCCCTCTCCCCTTTGCGGGAGAGGGAGGGACCCGTTCGGCAAAGCCGAATGGGAGGGTGAGGGGACGTATCCACCGGACACCGCCCCCAGCCACCCGCTCGCCCGCTCGGGCAAGTGACTTTCCCGCGCCTCCGGCCGCCGCACCCGCTCCGCGCCCAGTCGCACCGTCAGCCGGTCGACCAGCCGCGCCAGTTCCAGCTCGCGCGCCGGCTCGCCGATCAGCGCGTCCTGCCCCGCCGCCAGCGGCTCGCACCACGTCGCGGTCAGCGCAAAGGCGTCGATCCCGAACCCCGGGTCGATCGCGCCGACCCGCTCGGCCAGCAACCGCACCAGATGCGCCGCATCGCGCGTCGGCAGCGAGGTCTCGGCCTCGACCTCGCCGACCTCGCCATCGACCCGCCAGGCGGTCAGCGCGATGCGCCGCGCGCCCAGCCGCCGCGCCGCCAGTTCCGCCGCCAGTGGCCCCGCCAGTTTCGCCAGCGCCTGTCCCGCGACTCCCGGATCGTCGACCGGTTCGGCCAGCCGAATCACGCTCCTCGGCGCCACCTCGACCGCGTGTCCCGTCAGCGGCTCGGCCATCCGCCCCATCAGCCGGTCGAGCGCATCGATCGGATTATCCGCCTCTCGAAACCGCCGCGCGAGCGAGCGCCGCGGCACCCCCGCGAGCGCCCCGATCGTCTTCAGCCCAAGCCGATTGAGCGTATGATTGGCCTCGGGCGACAGGCGCAGCGCGGCTACGGGAAGCCCCGCAAGATCATCATCCGCACCGCCAAACCGCGCCAGCGCCCACGCCGCCCCCGCCGTCCCCGCCACCGCCACGCGCGTCGTCAGGGCCATGCCGGCAAACCCGCGCTCGATCTCCTCGACCAGCCCCGCCTCACCCCCGAACAGATGCGCGACCCCCATCACCTCCATCCGCACCCCGTCCGCCCCGTCGATTTCGACCAGCGGCGACCACCGCCCCGCCCAGCGCGCCAGCTTCGCGACCAGCGCCGCATCCCCCGCCGCATCCCACGCCACCGTGCCCAGTCCCGGGAACAGCGCGCGCGCATCGGTCAGCCGCATCCCCGGCCGCGCGCCGCCGTCCGCCGCCGCCCGGGTCACGGCAACGATGCGCTGCCCATGCGGCCCCTCCTCGACCAGCGCGACAGCCACTTCAGGCGCGCTGTTGCTCGCCCGCCGCCATCGCTCGATCGGCAGCGACGGCCACCACACGCTCAAAATCCGCCGCTCCGTCACCACCCGCGCTCCAGCATCTCGGCCACCGCCCCGGCACCGCGCCCCGCGCGCGGAACAGCTCGGCATCCCACGCCGCCGCGCCCGGCGCGCGCGGGTCGAATTCGTGCGCCAGCGACGGCGCGCTGGCCACTCGCCAGCGCATCCGCGCCCCGCTCAAATTCGCCGTGCCCCCGAACCGCACCAGCCACGCCGGCACCCCCGACCGCTCGGCCGCGACCGCCAGCCGCCGCGTCGCGGTAAAGTCGAGCGCCCTGGGATCGCCCCACAGCTCGCCCACCACGCCGCCTAGCGCCGAGCATCGCAGGCCCTCCTCCATCGCCCACAGCGCGGCGCGGGCGTCGCGCGCCTCGACATGGATAAGCCCGGCGGCCATCCTGCCCCCCAGCCCCGGCGGATAAATCCGCCCCGCCTCGAGGATCGCCATCCGCTCCTGGACCCACAGCAACGGCCGCTCGCGATCCAGCTGAGCAAGCAGGAACCCGGTAGCTCCGCCGTCCCTCGGGCTGGCGGCGAACAGTTCGCCAAGCGTCGGCTGGGCCGGCACCGGCAAGGCGCACCACTCCCTTGGCTCCCCTCGGGGGCCATCGTCAGCAGGCGGCCGAAAGGCCTCGCCGCCGACCAGGGAAAGACCTGTCGCCACACGACTCACACCGTTATTGTTCTACTTATGTTCTCATACCCCGAGTCCACCCGGGGGAGTCAACAGCGCTTGAAGCCCCCCTGCTTCGGCGGGAGGGGGCGGGAGGCTAGCCCCCTTCGACCTCGTCGAGAAACAGGCGAATTTCCTTCACCACCCGCTCCAGCACCGGGCGCGACACCGCAAACCCCATGTGGCTTGAATCGATCTCGACCGATTTGTCGCTCTCGTGCGCCAGCCCGCGCGCCGAGCGCACCGAGACGATCCCGTCCCTTCGCGACCACAGCGCAAGGCTCGGCACCGGCGGCTTGTCGGTGATGCGCGGAAACGGCGGCTCGTCGACGGCATGCCCCGCGACCCGCTCGTATAGCCAGCGCACATTGGTATTGGTCCGCAAATCCCCCGAAAAGGGCGACCCCAGCGTGACCACCGCGCGCACCTTCGCCGGATGGGTCCGCGCCAGTTCGCGCGCGAACAGCCCGCCCAGGCTCCACCCGACCAGCAGCACCTTGCGCGGATCATGAACCGCATCGAGCCTGCGCCCCAGTTTCTCGAGCGTGTCGATCCTGGCGCCCTTGTTGAGCCCCAGCTCCCACGGATAGGTCCGCCACCCACCCCGCGCCAATCCGCGCCGCAACTCCATCGTCGTGCGGTCGTCGGCCAGGAACCCCGGCAGCACCAGCGCCGGCGGCCCGTCCTCGGGCCCGCGCGGCCCCAATGGCCCAAGCCCCGCCACCAGCCGCGGCAGATGCCACGCCACCTCCGCTATCCGCAGCCACCCCGACGGGGCCCGATCGTCGGGATCGACGACATCCAAATGAACGCCGTCGGGATCGATGTCCCCAGCCTCCACTACAGAAACTCGCCGCCCATCATCGCCTGCAGCGCCTTGGGCAATCGCACGCGCCCGTCCGCCGTCTGGTGATTCTCTAACAGCGGCACGAGGATGCGCGGACTCGCCAGCGCGGTATTGTTGAGCGTGTGCACGAACCGCACCTTCCCCTCCCCGTCGCGATACCGCAAATTGGCCCGCCGCGCCTGCCACTCGTGAAGCGTCGAGCAGCTGTGCGTCTCGCGATATTTATAGAGGCTCGGGACCCAGCTCTCGATGTCGTTCATGCGAAACTTGCCAAGCCCCATGTCGCCGGTCGACGTCTCGATCACCTGGTAGGGGATCTCCAGTTCGGACAGCAAATGCTCCGCCAGCGCCAGCAACTTGGCGTGCCACTGCGCCGAAACCCCCTCGTCATTCTCGCAAATGACATAGGCCTCGACCTTCAGGAACTGGTGGACCCGCAGCAGCCCGCGCACATCGCGCCCCGCGCTCCCCGCCTCGCGCCGGAAGCAGGGCGACAGGCCCGCATAGGTAATGGGAAGGCTCGCCCCGTCCAGGATCTCGCCCGAATGCAACGACGTCAGCGCGATCTCGCCCGTTCCCGCCAGATAAAGATCGTCGGCCGGCACCGCATAGGCCTCGTCCTCATGCCCCGGGAAATGACCCGTTCCGACGAACGCCGACCGCTTGGCCAGCGACGGCACCGTGATCGGCGTGAACCCGGCGGCCGAAACCTGTTGCAGCGCCCACCCCATCAGCATCGTCTCGAGCAGCGCCAAGCGCCCCTTGAGGCAATACATCCGCGATCCCGACACCTGGACGATCCGGCTCAACTCGGCCCAGTCATTCTTCTCGATCAGCGCGACATGGTCCAACGGCTCGAACTCGAACGAGCGCACCGCGCCCTCGGTGCGAATGACGACATTGCTGTCCTCGTCGGGCCCGACCGGCGCGCCCTCCCACGGGATGCCGGGGAGCCGCAGCATCAGCGCGCGAAGCTCGTCCTCGTGCGCCGCGCTCTCGGCCTCGATCGCGCTCGCCCGCGCTCCGGCCTCTTTCGCCCGCGCGCCCAACGCCGCCTTGTCGCCCGGCGCGGCATCCTTGAAGCTCGCGCTGATCGCGTTGCGCGTCGCGCGCAGCGTATCGACCTCGGTCTTCGCCCTTCGCACCGCCTCGTCGAGCGCCAGCAGCGCATCGAGATCAACCCCGACCCCCTTGTCACGGATCGCGCGTTCGACGTCGGCGCGATTGCGCTTGATGAAATCCATGCTCAGCATCCAAGTCTCGTGCGCGAAAGTGCGAAATCACGCAACCCGTCCGCCTGGGTCACCGGGATGACGAACCCAAGCGGACCCGCTACACCGTAGCCATGGCCTCCGGACTCATCGCCCTGTTCGACGACATCGCCGTCATCGCCCGTGCCGCCGCCGCGTCGCTCGACGACGTCGCGTCCGCCACGGCCACCGCCGGCACGAAGGCTGCCGGCGTGGTCATCGACGACGCCGCGATCACCCCGCGCTACGTCGCCGGCCTCTCTCCCGATCGCGAATTGCCGATCATCGCCAAGATCGCGGCGGGCAGCCTGCGCAACAAATTGCTCATCCTGCTCCCCATGTCGCTGCTCCTGTCGGCCTTCCTGCCGTTCGCGATTACCCCGCTGCTGATGCTCGGCGGCTCTTACCTCGCCTACGAAGCGACCGAGAAGCTGGTCGAGCTCGCCCTCCATGACCATCACGAGGAAGCCGAACTCGCCGAGTGCGACACCCCCGAGGAGCTCGAAGCGCGCCAGGTTGCGGGCGCGATTCGCACCGACCTCATCCTCTCGGCCGAAATCATGGCGATCTCCCTCGCCAGCCTCGCCGGGCGCGGCATCGTCCATCAGGCGATCGTTCTCGCCATCGTCGGCGTGGCGATCACCATCGGCGTTTACGGGGCGGCTGCGCTGGTCGTGAAGCTCGACGACATCGGGCTTCATCTGGCGCGCAAGGGCGGCGTGGCAGCAAAGGAGATCGGCCTCGGCCTCGTCCGCCTCGTGCCGTGGCTGCTGACCGGCCTGTCGAGCATCGGCACCGCCGCGATGCTGTGGGTCGGCGGCGGAATCCTCGTCCACGGGCTCGACGAGCTCGGCGCCGACGCCATCCCCCGCGCCATCCACGACCTCGCTGACCGCCTCGCCGGCGACCACATCGCCTCGGGCCCGCTCGAATGGCTGGTCAACGCGCTCGCCGCCGCAGTCATCGCGCTGATAATCGGCTTGTCGATTTTTCTCGCTCTCCATCTCGCCAGGCGCGCCCGTCCGACGCCCGCGTCAGCCGACGCATGAACCCGCTGCTCGTCTTCGTCGGGGGCGGCCTTGGCGCGCTGCTGCGCTATGCCGCCGGCCGGGCCGCGATCCTCGCCGGTTATGCCCCGCCGCTTGCCACGCTTGGGGTCAACATCCTCGGCTGTCTCGTGATGGGGCTCCTGGCGGGCTGGTTCATCACGAAGGGCGGGAGCGAATCCGTGCGCCTGTTCCTCCTCACCGGAGTGCTCGGCGGCTTCACCACCTTCTCCGCCTTCGGCCTCGACGCGCTGACCCTCTACCGCACCAGCCCCGCCCACGCCGCCGCTTACGTCGCCGCTTCGCTGATCGTCAGCCTGTTGGCAGTCTCAGCCGGTTTCGCTCTCGCCCGCTAAAAACGCTGATCGCCGAAGGCGTGAATCAGCGTTTCACAAACAGCGCATCGATCACCGCCGCCAGCGCAAGGTCGCGCGCCGTTACCCCGCCCGCATCATGGCTCGTCAGCCGGAAGTCCACCCGGTTCCACACGCTGGTGAACTCGGGGTGGTGATCGGCCTTCTCGGCCGCCAGCGCGACCCGCGTCAAAAACCCGAACGCTCCCGAGAAATCGCCAAAGCAAAAACTCTTGTGCAGCGCTCCATCGCGCTCCTCCCACCCCGTCATTTCCCTGCGCCCGCCGTCAACAAATCGATCATCCGTCGATCTCCTCGCCCGCGGTCTAGCCGCGCCGCGCAAACTTGCCTACCGCTTGACGCCATGAAGCACTCCGCCTCCCGCCCGCTGATCGTCGGCATCGGCGGCACCGCCCGCCCCGGTTCCTCGACCGAGCAGGCCCTTGCCCTGGCCCTCGCCGCTGCCGCCGAAGCCGGCGCCGACACGCGCATCTTCGGCGGCGAGGCGCTTGCCCGCCTGCCCCACTACCTCAGTCCCGGAAGCGACAGCGCCGGCGCCGAGCTGATTGCCGCCGTCCGCGCTGCCGACGGGCTCGTCATTGCCAGCCCCGGCTACCACGGCTCGATTTCGGGGCTCGTCAAAAACGCCATCGACTATATCGAGGACACGTCGCGCGACGAACGCATCTATCTCGACGGAGTCCCCGTTGGCCTCATCGCTACCGCCTATGGCTGGCAGGCGACCGCATCGACCATCGCCACGCTGCGCTCGATCGTCCACGCCCTGCGCGGCTGGCCGACCCCGCTCGGCGCCGGGATCAAGACCGAGGCCGGCACCTTCACCGACGGCACCTGCAACGACCCCGCCGCCGCCGCCCAGCTGACCCTCGTCGGCCGCCAGGTGGTCCAGTTCGCGACCATGCACATCTCCGACCCGTCACTTACCGGCACCGGCCAGCCCTGACCTCAAAAACGCACTCCTTCCCCGCGCTTGCACGCCAGATTAACAGCGACCTATAGAGATTTTGCCGTCCCCACGAATAATGGCTCGGTGCATTCCGACCGCGGTGGTTTTCATCATGGGATCAGCGCGAAATCGTTACTGCCAGCCGAGCTTTCGTAACGGCCAACTCGTGCACACGCGCTTCATCCGATACACCGAAAACAATGGCACGACACTTGCGTCGCTCAAGGGCAGCCGCACCCAGCCGCTCACGAGCGGCGGCAGCCGCTTCTACGCATGCCGTGAACCTGCGATAATCCGCTTGGCTACAACCGCGGGCTCTCGCCGACCAACGACGGGAGCCCGTTTTCGCGTCCATCAGCGTAAATCCGATGTTCGAAAAACAAAGGTTCGGCCCCGCACATGAAACTTGCGCCGAGCTCGATCGCCGCACGACCCAGTCGCCCATGTCGTCCAGATTCTTCGGCTTTTTGTACGACGCATGACGGGCGGCGTCAGCTCTTAGCGACCTAGTCTGGTCATCGATTTCGCCAAAGGTACCATCGCTCTTGCGCCGTTGGTAGCGCTTGTCGCCGGCATGCGGCTCGATCAGGTCGCGTTCGCTCATCGCCAGTTTCCTCAGGCGACAAAACCCACAAGGCTTCAAAGCTGTTCCCGGCAAAAAGGCCGCCCCTCGCGGGACGGCCCTGTTCCTTAAAACCGCAGCAAAGTATCACGTTTATCCAAGAAGCTCTTGCTCCAGCTTCTTGGCCATTTCCTCGATATTCTCGGGTGGCCAGCCGGGGATGTCCATGCCCAGGCGAAGACCCATCGACGACAGCACTTCCTTGATCTCATTGAGCGACTTGCGCCCGAAATTCGGCGTGCGCAGCATCTCGGCTTCGGTCTTCTGGACCAGGTCGCCGATGTAGATGATGTTGTCGTTCTTGAGGCAGTTGGCCGACCTCACGCTAAGCTCCAGCTCGTCGACCTTCTTGAGCAGATACCGGTTGAGCTGGTTGGTGTCGGCCTGGCTTTCGGCCGGGCTCGCCGCCGACGGCATGCCGCCCATCATCGGGCTCGACGACGGCCGCATCGCGCCATCCTCGAAGCCGACGAACAGCGCCAGCTGGTCCTGCAGGATGCGCGCGGCATAGCCGACCGCGTCCTCGGGGCTGACCGTGCCGTCGGTCTCGACCGTCAGCGTCAGCTTGTCGTAATCCAGCTCCTGCCCGACGCGGGTATTCTCGACCTTGTACGCCACCTGGCGGACCGGGCCGTAGAGCGCATCGATCGGGATCAGCCCGATAGGCGCGTCGGCCGGGCGGTTGTTGGCGGCGGGCACATAGCCTTTGCCGACGTCGGCGGTGAGCTCCATGTTAAGCGTCGCGCCCTGGTCGAGGTGACAGATGACGAGGTCGGGGTTGGTGACCTCGATGTCGCCCGTTGCCGCGATCTGGCCGGCGGTGACTTCGCCCGGGCCGGTTGCGCTCAGCTGCAATCGCTTGGGACCTTCGCCTTCCATCTTGAGCGCGAGCTGCTTGATGTTGAGCACGATGTCGGTGACGTCCTCGCGGACCCCCGCCAGGCTGCTGAACTCGTGAAGCACGCCCTCGATCTTGATCGCGGTGACCGCGGCGCCCTGGAGCGACGAGAGCAGCACCCGGCGCAGCGAATTGCCGAGCGTCATGCCGAAGCCGCGCTCCAATGGCTCGGCGACGAACACTGCCTTGCGGCGGCTGTCCCCACCGGGCTTGCGCTCGAGCGCCTGCGGCTTCTTGAGTTCCTGCCAGTTCTTTGCGTTGACGGCCATGTTTCTTCCTTGGCAGCGGGGTCACCGGCGTCCCGGTCACTCCCTTATTTGGAAAGTTGCTGGCCCGGCGTTGCGCTAACGGTGTGTTAGGCGTGGTCGGAACCAGTGCAGTCTAGATCGTCGACTAGACTCCCAGTTCTAGACTCGACGGCGTTTCGACGGGCGAACACCGTTGTGCGGGATCGAGGTCACGTCGCGGATCGAGGTGATCTGGAAGCCCACTGCCTGGAGCGCACGGAGTGCCGACTCGCGGCCCGAGCCGGGGCCCTTGACCTCGACTTCCAGGGTGCGGACGCCATGTTCGGCGGCCTTCTTGCCTGCATCCTCGGCAGCGACCTGGGCGGCATAGGGAGTCGACTTGCGACTGCCCTTGAAGCCCATCGTCCCGGCCGACGACCAGGCAATCGCATTGCCCTGCGCGTCAGTAATGGTGATCATGGTATTATTAAAAGATGCGTTCACATGGGCCACCCCCGATGTGATATTCTTTCGTTCGCGGCGGCGAAGGCGCTGCGGTGCTTGGGCCATTGTTCGAAATCCTTGAAGTCATGCGAAGGAAGGGCGACCTGTTTGGGCCGCGCGACTTACTTCTTCTTGCCAGCGATCGGCTTGGGCTTGCCCTTGCGAGTGCGCGCATTGGTGTGCGTGCGCTGACCGCGAACCGGCAGGCCCTTGCGGTGACGAAGACCACGATAGCAGGCAAGGTCCATCAACCGCTTGATGTTCATCGCCGTCTGGCGGCGCAGATCGCCCTCGACCATATGGTCGGCGTCGATCGCCTCGCGGATGTGGAGCACTTCGGAGTCGGTCAAGTCCTGAACCCGCCGCGCCGGCTCGATGCCCAGCTTCTTGGTGATCTCGACGGCCTTGGTCCGGCC
>JANXUU010000071.1 GCA_025356055.1 Sphingomonas sp.
CAATGGATCACCGGGATCGGCGTCCCCCAATAGCGTTGCCGCGACACGCCCCAGTCGCGCAGCCGATACTGGACCATCCCCTCGCCCCATCCCCCGCCCTCGGCGCGGCGGATGACCTTGTCCTTGGCCTCCTCGCTCGACAGCCCGTCGAGGAAGTCCGAGTGCACCGCGACCCCGTAGCCCGTCTCGGGCTCGTCGACCAAGGCCTCGGGATCGCCGCCCTGCGGGATCACGACGCGGCGGATCGGCAATCCATATTTGGTCGCGAATTCGAAGTCGCGGGCATCGTGCGCGGGCACCCCGAACAGCGCCCCGGTGCCGTAATCGATGAGCACGAAATTGGCGATCCACACCGGCAGCCGCCGCGCCGGATCGAGCGGATGAATCACCTCCAGCCTCGTATCGAAACCTCGCTTTTCCGCCGTTTCAATCTCGGCGGCCGTCGTCCCGCCGGTCTTGCACTCGTCGATGAAAGCTTTCGCCCCACCGTCCCGCTGGGCCACCGCGAGCGCCAGCGGATGCCCCGCCGAAACCGCGACGAAGCTCGCCCCGAAAATCGTGTCGGGCCGCGTCGTGAACACTTCGACCAACGAGATTCCCCTCCCTTCCAGGGAGGGGTCAGGGGTGGGTGCGAGCGAAGCGAGCCCTTCGTTGTGATCCGAATGCGCGTCGGAAGAACCCACCCCCGACCCCTCCCTGGCAGGGAGGGGAGTTACGAGCGCGAACGCGAACTTCATGCCCTGGCTCTTGCCGATCCAGTTCTCCTGCATCAGCCGAACCTTGTCGGGCCAAAGGTCCAGGGTCTCCAATCCGTCGAGCAGCTCCTCGGCAAAGTCGGTGATCCGCAAGAACCACTGCGACAGCTTGCGCCGTTCGACCAGCGCCCCCGACCGCCAGCCGCGCCCATCGATGACCTGTTCATTGGCCAGCACAGTCGCATCGACCGGGTCCCAATTGACCTCGCTCTCCTTGCGATAGACCAGGCCGGCGTCGAGCAGATCGAGGAACAGTGCCTGCTCATGACCGTAATAATCGGGCTCGCACGTCGCCAGCTCGCGGCTCCAGTCGAGCGCGAACCCCAATCGCTTCAACTGCGCGCGCATCGTCGCGATGTTGGCCCGGGTCCAGCCCCCCGGGTGAACCCCTTTCTCCATTGCGGCATTCTCGGCCGGCATCCCGAACGCGTCCCACCCCATCGGGTGCAACACCTCGAACCCCTGCATCCGCCTGAACCGCGCCAGCACGTCGCCCATCGTGTAGTTGCGGACATGCCCCATGTGGATCCGCCCCGACGGGTAGGGAAACATCTCGAGCACGAAGGTCTTGGGCTTGCCGCTCGCTGCGTCGGCGATGAAGCTACCTGCCTCGGCCCAGCGCGCCTGCCAGCGTGCATCGGCCGCCGCGGGGTCGAAGCGGTCACTCATGGGGCGATCCGTTTAGCCGTGGACGGCGGAGCGGCGCAGGTCGCGGGCGCGAGTCAGGATGATGTCTTCCAGTTTCTGCACCGTCGCCGCCGCAACTGGCACGTCGACCCACGCTCCGCCCTGATTCACCTGGCGAGCAGCAGCGACGCGCAGCGCATCGGCACGCAGATCCTGATCGAGGATCGAGGCGGTGATCTTGACCCGCTCGTTTGGCGCGCGCGGGGTCGAATACCAGTCGGTCACGATCACCCCGCCGTTCGAATCGGCCTGGCTCAGCGGCGCGAACGACAGCGTGTCGATCGCCGCGCGCCACAGATAGGCGTTGACCCCGATCGTCGTCATTCGCGACGGTGCGAGCGTCGTCGGCAGCCGCCGGTCACGGGCGCAGCCGCCAAGTGCGAGCCCGGCGATGAGAAGGACGGCGAGAGGCGTGGAACGACGCATGGGAAATCCTCGAGGTGGCGCGGGGGCGCGCAAACGATGTGGCTTCGTGTAAGGAGAGCGCCGCGTCGCCGCAAGCGCATAAGGCGGCGCGCCGCGTTGCCGGACGCGCGTGATGAAAGCCCGTTCCACCCGCCAATTGTGACTTGCGTGCCACAACGGGATCCTAAACGGACTCGGCGGTGGAACATGTCTTCGCGCGAAGCTATATGCGTAAGACGGAGGGACAAGTGATCAACAGGGTCGAGTCGAAAACACTACGCCGCGCTGCATTTGCAGCCGTGCTTGTGCTTGCGCTCGTTCCAGCCACATTGTTCGCCCGCGGCGACTCGCCGCGCCGTGCCCCGTCGGTGGCACTCAGTTTCGACTCGCTGGGCAGTTTCACCCCCGCAGGCGCCGATCCGCGCCTCGCCGCATCCTTCGCCAGCCGCGCCCCTGCGGCAAGCGACTTCCGTTTCACCCCCGCTGCTGCCAAGGGCCGCCCGGCGCAACTGCGCGTCGCAATCCGCGCCCGTGCTGTCGCCGCTGCCGTGGCCAAGCCGGGCAGCACGACCGCAACCGGTTCGCTTACTGCGCTGACCCCGGCATCCTACAATCTCGGGCTTGCGTTCGGCTGGCGCCGATTTGCCATGTCGGGCGATGTCGCCAAGGTCACCGGTGCCGGGTCGCCGCTCGGCGGGCGCGAGAGCGCCGCGCTGGCGGTGTCGTATAACCTCAAGCGCTTCACGGGCCGAATGGCGGTCGATGCCGATCGCGGCGACGGCGCTCAGCTTCCCGCGCTGAACCGCAAGGACACTGTCGCGATGGATCTTGGCGGCGCCTATTCGTTGACTCGCAACCTCGCGGTCACCGGCGGAGTTCGCTACAAGATCGAGCGTGACCGCTTCGCCGCGCTCGCTGATCAGCGGCGCGACAGTCAGGCCGTCTATGTCGGAACCGCGTTCAAGTTCTGACGCTGTTTGTGAACTTGGCGCCGCCGTTTCGAAAGCCGTAAATCCATGACTACCGCGGCCGAGCGGCGATCGCTCATTGTCCAATCGATCGCTTCCGCAGCACGGGTTGCGAAGCGTGATCCCGCCGATGTCACGCTGATCGCGGTGAGCAAGACCCGCAGCGTCGCAGAGATCGAAGCATTGATCGCCGCCGGCCAGTGCGACTTCGGCGAAAGCCGCGTTCAGGAGGCACAGGACAAGTGGCCCGCCCTCCGCGCCGCCTACCCCGGTCTTCGACTCCACTGCATCGGTCGGCTCCAGTCGAACAAGGCCGTCGAGGCGGTGGCCTTGTTCGACACCATCCACTCGCTCGACCGCGCCTCGCTGCTCGACGCGCTCGTTACCGCCGCATTGAAGGTAGGGCGGACCCCAGAGGTTTACGTCCAGGTCAACATCGGCGACGAGGAGCAGAAGGGGGGCGTGGCACTAAGCGACCTCCCCGCCTTCCTCGAACAAGTCCGCGCCTCACCGCTGGCTCTTGCCGGTCTCATGGCCATCCCACCACTCGGCCCTGAACCCGGTCCCTTCTTCGCCCTCCTCGCCAAGCTCGCGCGCCGTCATGGCGTCACTGGGCTCAGCATGGGGATGTCGGGCGACTATTCGACGGCGGTCATGCTGGGTGCGACCGCGGTCCGAGTCGGGACTGCATTGTTCGAGAATTAGCGCGTTTCGATTAGTTCTGGCTGGAACAGTTTTTCCTAACGAAGATGCCCGCTACGCTCCTGTTTCGTCGCGAGATAATCGGCGTTGTGGGGGTTGGTCGGCATGTGGTGGGCGACCCGTTCGGCCACCCGCACTCCCGCCGCCGCGAGCCCCGCGAGCTTGGCCGGATTGTTCGTCAGAAGTCGCACCTCGCGAACCCCCAGCGCGCGCAGCATTGCCGCCGCCAGCCCATAATCGCGGTTGTCGTCGGCGAACCCCAACCGGCGATTGGCATCAACCGTATCAAACCCTCGATCCTGCAACTGATAGGCCCGTATCTTGTTTGCAAGCCCGATCCCGCGTCCTTCCTGGCGAAGATAGAGCAGGATGCCACCTCCAGCGTGCTGAATCAGCCGCAACGCCTCGCGCAACTGCGGCCCGCAATCGCATTTCAGGCTCCCGAACACGTCGCCCGTCAGGCACTCGCTGTGGAGACGGACAAGCGGCGGCTTGCCCGCGAACGCCCCGATCACCAGCGCGACATGCTCTTCCCCCGTCGCCGCATCACGGAACGCAACAACTTGCGCCGCGCCGATGTCAACCACCGGCAAGTTCGCTCGCGCCACGATCACTGCTTCCCTCGGCGCATCCAAAATTTCGCGCACATCTGTCGTTGGCCTGACTTCAGCCAGGCCTTCCAGCCACCACAGCGCCGGAAGCAACCCCGCGCGCCGGGCGAGCACCACTCCCGCAGCGGCTTCCTCTTCGTCAGGAAGTCCGACCGGTCGCAACGGCCCGATCGGCCCCCGCGCCATGTCGAGCGCAGGATCGACGATCGTCAGCGCCGTCTCGGCATCGAGCCACTCGGCGCGTTCAATCAGCACCGGCCGCGCCGGATCGGCAGCATTGCCCTCATTGCCAAGTCCCAGCGCCGCCGCGCGCTCGCCACTGATCAACAGCCGCGCGCGCCCATCCGGATCGAGAAGGCAAAGCATTTGCGCCCCTCCTGTCTCGACTGACAGAAATGCGGCGCTTCCCACGCCCACAGCACGTCCGCCGCGAAGCGCGGCAATCGCCGGCTCAAGCGACCCTGCTTTCAAATTGAAAGCTCGACAACCAGCGGAACATGGTCCGAAGGTTTCTGCCACCCGCGTACCGGCTCCAGAACGCGGTGCCCGGTTGCCTGCCCGCCAAGCTGCGGCGAAACCCACATATGGTCGAGGCGCCGACCCCGATCGCTCGCCGCCCAATCCTGTGCGCGATAGCTCCACCAAGTGAAGTTGCGCTCCGGTGCGGGAATGAACTGACGCCCAAGATCGACCCAGCCATGCGCCGCCTGGAGCCGCCCCAATGCCTCAATCTCGATCGGGGTATGGCTGACGACATCCATCAGCGCCTTGTGGCTCCACACGTCGCACTCCAGCGGTGCGACGTTGAAATCGCCGACGATCAAAGTCGGCTCAGCCAACTTTTCCGACCAGCGCGTCATCCGCTCAAGGAAGTCGAGCTTCTGCCCGAACTTGGGATTGAGCACTCGGTCGGGGACGTCGCCCCCGGCTGGAATATAAACATTTTCGATCCGCAGCCCGCAATCGAGCCTCGCGCCAATATGCCGCGCCTCGCCATTGTCCTGCCAGTCGTGGCGCAAATCGTCGTGCAGCGGCAGCTTGCTTACAATCGCCACGCCATGATGCATCTTCTGCCCGTTGAGCATCTGGTGACGATAGCCCAGCCGGTGGAACAACTCGGCCGGAAACACCGAATCCATCGCCTTGGTCTCTTGCAGACACAAGATATCCGGCGCCTCCTCGGTAAGCAGCCGCTCGACGATATGCGCGCGGGCTCGGACAGAGTTGATGTTCCACGAAGCGATCTTGAGGTTGTTCACAAGGTGCTCGTTATCGGTTTGCGAGGAGCGGTGCCACCAAAACGGTAAAGGCCCCCGCTCCGGGGGCGTGGAGCGAGGGCCGACCAAGCGTATTCGTCACGCAAGGCGATCGCTGGCACCGGGGATAACAGGGGGAAACCCCTGGCAGCTCAGCGATCTTGTCAGCCTCTAGGCGGGGGTCCCTGTCGCGACGATGAACAAGTAGCTGTACGCTACGCTTTTTCAGCCTCGCGGCTCACCCGCGACGCTTTTTCTGCGGTTCTGCGAATTGGAACGCAGTATCGGGAATGGCGACATTGTAGCGCTGCTGGTCGAGCTTGATGGTCGTCTTCTTGTTCTGCGCATCGATCGACGTCCAACCTTCCAGTTGAAGCCCGCCCGGCGCCGCAGGGGTTTTGACGAACGCCATGATCATCGTCCCGAACTCCGGCCGCCGTGCATCGCGCAGGCGGATCAGCACGACGCCCGGGTCCTTGACCGGAAGTGCACTGGCAATGCGCCCGAGATCGGGGTTTGACGACAGCAGGGGGGCGAGCGGCGATTTGGCAATCGGCCAGCGATTCTTCTGCCCGACGTCATAGTCGAGGAAATAAAGGTTGGACCCGTCCGCGACCATCGCGATGTTGGCGCTCGATCCATAATCGAACCGTGCTTTGCCCGGTCGCTTGAGCACCAGCTTGCCATTGAGCTGCTGTCCCTTGCCATTGGTCTGGACGAAGGTCGCAGTCATGGAACTCGTCGCGGCAAGGCTGCGCTCGACTTGGCTAACCGCCGGATCGACCGCCGCCACCGCCGGCACGGCCAGCGCGACAAGGGCAATCGGCGCGAGGGCGCGCAGGACGTTGCTCGAAAAGAACATGCAAATTCTCCGACAATGGCTTGGCCCGCGTCATGGCCGCGACCCATTGAATGCCCGCTGAACCCGCTCGTTCCACTCGGTTCAGCCGATCACAGCGGGTGCCCGTCGGTGTCCATCAGCACTTCGCGCCGACCGACGTGGTCCGGTTGCCCGACTTTGCCGTCCTTTTCCATCCGCTCGATCAGCCGCGCCGCGCTGTTGTAGCCGATGCGTAACTGCCGCTGGATATAGCTGGTCGAGGCCTTCTGGCTTTCGGCGACGGTCTGGATCGCCTTGCGATAAAGCGCGGTCTCGGCATCGTCCTCCTCGGTCGGCTGGCCGTCGAACAGATAGCCGCCGTCCTCGGGCTCCTCGGTGACCGCCTGGATGTAATCGGGAAAGCCCTGCTTGCGCCAATGGTCGGCGACCGCGCGGACCTCGTCGTCGCTGACGAAGGGCCCATGGACGCGCATGATCTGCTTGCCACCAGGCATGTACAGCATGTCGCCCTTGCCGAGCAGCTGTTCCGCGCCCTGCTCGCCAAGGATGGTGCGCGAATCGATCTTGCTCGTCACTTGGAAGCTGATTCGAGTCGGCAGGTTCGCCTTGATGACCCCGGTGATGACGTCGACCGACGGCCGCTGTGTCGCCATGATCAAGTGAATCCCCGCCGCGCGCGCCTTCTGCGCCAGGCGCTGAATGAGGAATTCGACCTCCTTGCCGGCGGTCATCATCAGGTCGGCGAGCTCGTCGACGATCACCACGATCTGCGGCAGCACGTCATATTCAAGCTCTTCGGTCTCATAGATCGGCTGGCCGGTCTCGGCATTATAGCCGGTCTGCACCCGCCGCCCGAGCTGCGTCCCCTTGGCCTTGGCATCGCGCACCTTGGCGTTGAAGCTGGCGAGCGCGCGCACGCCCAGACTGGCCATCATCCGATAGCGTTCCTCCATCTGCTCGACGGTCCATTTGAGCGCGCGGATTGCCTTCCCCGGCTCGGTGACCACGGGCGCCAGCAGGTGCGGAATATCCTCGTACATCGACAGCTCGAGCATCTTGGGATCGATCATGATCATCCGGCACTCGTCTGGCCCCATGCGATAGAGCAGCGACAGGATCATGCAGTTCAAGCCGACCGACTTGCCCGACCCGGTGGTCCCCGCGACGAGCAGGTGCGGCATCGGCGCCAAGTCGGCGATAACCGGGTCGCCGGCGATATTCTTGCCCAGGATCAGCGGCAGCGACATGTTCTGGTCTTCGAATGCCTGGCTGCCGATCAGCTCGCGCAATGCCACCGCCTCGCGTTTCACGTTGGGCAATTCGATCCCGATCACGCTGCGCCCGGGGATGGTCGCCACCCGAGCCGACAGCGCCGACATGTTGCGCGCGACATCGTCGGCCAGCTGAATGACGCGGCTTGCCTTGATGCCCGCCGCGGGCTCGAGTTCGTACATGGTGACAACCGGCCCCGGCCGCACCTCGACGATATCGCCGCGGACGTGGAAATCCTCGAGTACGCTTTCGAGCAATCGCGCATTGCGTTCCAGCCCGGCGCGGTCGATCTGGGTCTTGCCACTTTCGGGCGGGGAGGTCAGCAGCTCGATTGGCGGCATCGCATAGCTGTCGCCAAGCGCAAGGCTCGCCTGCCCCGGCGTGCGACCCCTGCGTACGGCATCCTTGCGATTGGCGGGCGCAATCGCGCTGCTCGATTCGGTCACCGCCACGGCGGGGCGCGAGCGCGGCGGGGCGGGGGCCATGTCCTCCTCGCGAACGCGAGTCTTGCGCGGTGGCTTGGCGCGGATCACCGCATCCGGGTCGCGGCGGAATAGCCCGCTGACCCACGCCCGCTCGTCATCGCCGATCGCGCAGGCAAGCCAGAACAATGCGATCCCAGCGATCGCCAGCAGCGCGAGCAAACTCAGCCGCGCCGGTCCCGCAATCGATGAGTTGCCGATCAATCCCAGCCCCGCATCGATCGCATGCGCCCCGCCGAGTCCGAGCGCGCCGCCCCATCCGGCGGGCAACCCCGAAACCGTCGACCCGCGCAGCAGGCCGAGCGCGACGCCCAACAACAGGACGCCAGCGACCGCCACGACCAGCGACCGGACAAACCGCCCGCCCGGCGCATCGCGCACCATCCGCAGCCCGAACAGTCCAATCACCGGCAGCAACAACACCGCGCCGAGCCCGAACAGCAGCATCAGCAGATCGCTGGCATAGGCCCCGAACCCGCCGAGCCAATTGACCGGTGGCCCCCCAGCGGCGGTGGTGAAGCTGGGATCGGTCGTGCTGTGCGTCGCCATCGCCAGCGCCAGGGCAACGGCAAGCGCGACCAGTACTCCGCCCATCGTCCGCCGCGCGAACCGGCGCATCGATGCCGCCAGCGTATCACGCCAGTCGGGCCCAAGGTCGCGCTTCTGTGCACGCTGTGCAACGCTTGCCATATTTATCCCCCGCCGCCGTGGCGTCACATCTCAGCGCCTACAATGCATTGACCGGGACTCCGCACGCAAGGCTTTCCTGATTTGCTCCACCGGCCTAGAGGGCAGAGATGCAGCGAAGTGATGTCATCATCCTTGGTGGAGGTCTGGTTGGGCTGGCGCTCGCGGCCGCGCTCGACGCCAGCGGCCTGTCCTCGACCGTCGTCGATCCGGCCGATCCCGACCTCCGCCTCGACGCTGCCTTCGATGGTCGCACCAGCGCGGTTTCGTCTTCGTCGGCACGGATGTTCGACGCGATCGGGATCACTCCACACTTCCCGGCCCCTGGCGGCCCGATCCGCCAGATCCGCACCTCGGATGGCCTCGAGCCCGGCAGCCTGACCTTCGACGCCGGCGAAGAAGGCGAGCCACTCGGTTGGATGCACGAGAATCGCAATTTGCGCGCCGCGCTGCGGGCGCGGGCCGAAGCAGGCGAGGCGATCTCGCTTCGCTACAAGGCCAGCGCCACCTCGATCGATCGTAGCGAACATGGCGTCGCGGTAATGCTCGACGACGGCGAGACGATCCATGCGCCTCTGCTCGTCTCCGCCGAGGGCCGCAACTCGCCGACTCGCGACGCCGCCGGAATACGCATCGCCAAATGGTCGTACAATCACCGTGCGATCGTCTCGATCCTGCACCACGAGATTCCGCACGACGGCATTGCCTATGAGATATTCTACCCCTCAGGCCCCTTCGCGCTCCTGCCGATGATCGATGACGCGACGGGGCCCCGTTCGGCGATTGTCTGGTCGATTCGCGCGGAAGATGGCCCCGGCCTGCTCGCGCTGACCGACGAACAGTTCGCCGGAGAGGCACAAGCCGCGATGGGCGGTTTCCTCGGCGCGCTGTCGATGCTCGCCCCCAGATCCTCCTACCCGCTCGGCTTCCACCATGCCGCGCGAATCACCGACAATCGTCTCGCGCTCGTCGGGGATGCGGCCCACGCGGTTCACCCGATCGCCGGCCAGGGGCTCAATCTCGGCTTGCGCGACGCCGCCGCCCTTGCGCAAGTGCTGGTCGAAGGCGCCCGCCTCGGGCTTGATCTAGGCGACCGGCAACTACTCGACCGCTACCAGCGCTGGCGCAGCCTCGACACGCTGATGGTCGCGATGTCGACCGACGGGCTGAACCGCCTCTATTCCGTCCCCGGCAAGACTGCCGCTGCGGTGCGCCGATTCGGCATGGGCCTCGTCGACCGCATCGGCCCGCTCAAGAGCCGGCTGATGTCGGAAGCACGCGGAACCAGCGGTGAGCTACCCCTCCTGCTGCGCGGGCTTCCAATCTGACGCGTTGCCGCCACACGTGCGGCAAAAACGAGTCTCTTCCCCTTCACATCGGAGCCGCAAAGGCTTAGCTGGCGCTCAGCTATAACTTCGGAGATCCCGCTATACCACCGCCCTACCCGCGCCGATCGCAGGCGCCGCCGCAGTTTACCGGCCCCCGCTACAACGAATTCATCCAGGCGCAGAAAGTCCGGGTGATTGACGAAAATGGCGAGAATCTCGGCGTGATGTATACGCGCGAGGCAGTTGAGCAGGCGCAAGGCGTCGGCCTCGACCTAGTCGAAATCAGCCCCAACGCCGACCCGCCCGTTGCCAAGTTCCTTGACATCGGCCGCTTCAAATATGAAGCGCAGAAAAAAGCCAACGAGCAGCGCAAGCGGCAGAAGACGCAGGAGATCAAGGAGATCAAGATGCGTCCTAATATCGACGATCATGATTATGATACGAAGATGAAAAAGGTCGTCGAGTTCATCGGAGATGGCGACAAGGTCAAAGTGACGATGCGCTTCCGCGGCCGCGAGATGGCCAATGGCCAGCTCGGCATGGCGGTACTTCAGCGCGTCCAGGCCGAGACCGCCGAAATCGCCAAGGTCGAAGCTCATCCGCGGATGGAAGGTCGTCAGATGCTGATGGTGTTGTCGCCTAAATAGGGCAGTTGGCATCGTTCGAATATCGCGAAGCCCCGGTTGCCCTTACGGCAGCCGCGCTTTGCCGTGTCGCAGCAATATCCGATTGTTGCATTCCTGCCGCAAACAGTTGGTAAAACTGCGGAAAGCCGGGTTTCATGTTCCCAACGGGCAAAGACCGAATTACGCTCGGTCAAATAACAAGAAACGCGCTTCGGGAGGAAATTTAATGAACAAGTCGCTTTGGTTCGCGTCTGCTGGTCTTGTCGCTCTCACCGCCGCGCCTGCCTTTGCGCAGGACGCCGGCCAGAAGGATCCGACCACCCAGAACAGCGCGACTGCAAAGTCCGGCGCAGTCGCCGCGACCGACACCGCGCAGACCCCGATCGACACCGGCGACATTATCGTCACCGCGACGCGCCGCAACGAAGCCTTGTCGAACGTCCCGCTCGCCGTTTCTGCTGTCACCGCCGAGACGCTTCGCAATTCGGGCGCGAGCGACATTCGCGGGCTGACCCAGGTTTCCCCCTCGCTGCTCGTGTCTTCGACTTCGTCGGAAGCGGGCGCGGGCGTGGCGCGTATTCGCGGCGTCGGCACCGTTGGCGACAACCCGGGCTTAGAAAGCTCAGTCTCGCTCTTCATCGACGGCGTGTATCGCTCGCGTACCGGCGTCGGATTGACCGAACTCGGGCCGGTCGACCGCATAGAAGTGCTGCGCGGGCCGCAGGGTACGCTGTTTGGCCGCAATGCCTCGGCCGGCCTCATCTCGATTATTACCGCCAAGCCCAAATTCGCGACAGAAGCCTCGGGCGAATTGACCGTCGGCAACTACAACCTTCGCCGCGGCGTCCTCTCGCTAAACGGCGCGTTGACCGACACGATCGCCGCTCGGGTCGACGGCGTATACGTCAAGCGCGACGGTTTCCTGCGCGACGTCATTTCGGGTCGCGACGTCAACAACCGCGATCGCTACCTCATCCGCAGCCAGCTTCTGTTCCAGCCATCGACCGACCTTTCGTTCCGCATCATCGGTGACTATTCGAACCGAAAGGAAGAATGCTGCGCCGCGGCTTACTTGCCGGCCCACGATACGGTGAACACAGGCGGCGTCATCTCCACCCAGCCATCGACCATCGCCGCTCTGGAGCGCGGCCTCGGTGGCATTATTGAAGACAATACTTTTGCCCGTCTGGTGTCGATCACGCCGGGCCGCGATTATGCGTCGAAGGTGCGTGACTACGGTCTGTCGGGCGAACTTAACTACAAGCTCGGCGGCGGCGCCCAGCTGACCTCGATCACCGCCTATCGCTACAATAATTTCTTGCGCGGGCAGGATGCCGATTTCAACAATCTCGACCTCCTGTACCGAGCAAGCGACGGCGGCGCCTTCAACCGCTTCAAGACCTTCACGCAGGAACTGCGGTTCCAGGGAACGACCTTTGGCGACCGGCTCGATTACCTCGTGGGCGGTTATTACGCGAACGAGAAGCTGACCGTTTCGGACAACCTCAGGTACGGCGCGGACTATGGCCGCTACGCCAACTGCCTGCTGGTAGCCTCCATCAGGAACGTTCAGCAACCAACGCCCACTGGCAACTGCATCAACTCGACCGTGCTTAACGGCACGCTTGCTGGCGCGCGCGCCAGCTTGGCCGCAGTGAATTCCGGGATTACAGCCGTCAACGCGGGGATCGCTGCCCTGTCGGCCATTCCTGTCGGCAGCCGCACCCCCGCCCAGAGTGCGCAACTAGCCGCGCTGCAGGCGCAGCTCGTTACGCTGCTAGGCCAGCAAGCGGCGCTGATCCCAGCGGTCGGCAAGCTGGGTGCGATCGACTTCAACCCCGCCAATCCTGGTTTCGGCTCGATCGCGACCCTCCTTGGTCAGCCCAATTTCAACTTCAACGGCGTTGGCGCACTCGATCGGTTCAACCAGTCGAGCCAGAATTACGCAATCTTCACGCATAATATCTTTGCCATCACCGACACGCTGAAAGCGACAATCGGGCTGCGCTACACGCACGAGCGCAAGCGGCTGAACGTCAACCTGACTGACAACAACACGCTGTGCCGGGCGATCACCGGATCGCCGCTTGCTGGGTTCCAGACCCTGCCCTGCGTCATCCCCAGCGTACCCAACGGTCTGCTCAACGCTACCGAGACCAAGAGCGAAAGCCGGGTATCGGGCACTGGCGTGCTAAGCTGGAAGATGACCCCCGAAACACTGGTCTATGCAAGCTATTCGCGAGGCTACAAGGCGGGCGGATTCAACCTCGATCGCTCAGCGCTTACCCGTTCACAAGTCCCGGCTGGTTGCGGTGATTCATCGGCCCATCCTTGCGCCGTCGGCGGGATCACCACTGCGGCGTCGCTACGCGATCTCGAGTTCGAGCCAGAGACCAACAACTCGATCGAGTTCGGGCTGAAATACAATGGCCATGGCATCGACATCAACATCGCCGCCTTCCGCGAAGAGTTTAAGAACTTCCAGTTGAACACTTTCAACGGCATCAATTTCCAGGTCGAGAACGTCAATTCCTGTTCCAGCGACCTTGGTGGGGCCGACACGGATAACAATCCGTATTCCGGCGCTTGCACCGGCAAGCTCAAGCCGGGCGTGACCTCGACCGGGCTCGAGACTGAAGTGTTCACGCACCCAGCGCGCGACGTGACTCTCAATCTCGGCGCGACCTATGTGGTTACCAAATATGCCCGCAATCTCGTCGGTGAGTTCGGACGGCCGCTGTCGAACACCCTGTTCCAACTCCCCAACCGCCAGCTGTCCAACGCGAACGAGTTCACCGGCACGATGTCGGCGGGCTGGACCCCTGCGATCGGCAATAGTGGGCTGCGCGCGCTATTCTACGTCGACGCACGCCACATGAGCCAGTTCAACACCGGCTCGGATCTCGACCTTGAGAAGGTTCAGCGCGGGTTCAATACTGTCAACGGGCGTATCGGGATTCGCGGGCCGCGCGACATGTGGTCGGTCGAATTGTGGGGCCAGAACCTGTTCAACAAGAACTATTACCAAGTTGGGTTCGATGCGCCGCTGCAGGGGTCATGCACCATCCGTGGCGCTCAGGCCAATTTCTGTGCGGCGACAAACCCCTCCAATCGGGCGACTCAGCTCTACGGCGCATTCCTCGCCGAGCCGCGCACCTATGGGCTGACGCTTCGTGCCAAGTTCACGCCGGCACCGCGTTCGGTACCGGACTATGTGGCCCCGCCGGTGCCGCCGGCGCCTGCGACGCAAACCTGTGCCGACGGCAGCGTAATCGCGCTCGATGCCGCCTGCCCGGTGATGGCGCCCCCGCCGCCACCGCCGGCGCCCGCCCCGTCGAAGGGCGAACGCGGCTAAGCCTCGCAAGGAACGTAATGACGGAGGCCTCGCGGGAAACTGCGGGGCCTTTTTCTTGAGGTCAGGCGGCCTTGGCGGCTGACGGTTCATCGAGAATCTCGAGCAACGCTGTCCGCAACGCTGTCACCTCCTCGGCGCCAAGCTTCCGCCCGTTCGAATTGGTCACGTAAAAGACGTCGACCGCGCGCTCGCCATAAGTTGCGATGTGCGCCGAATGCAGCTGCAGCCCCTGGGCAAAGATCGCGCCGGTTAGTCTCGCGAGCAACGCCGGCCGGTCGCGCGCATTGACCTCGACCACCGTCGTCCGGCTCGACGCCTTGTCCGCGATCAGCACGCGCGGCGCGATACGGAATGTCTCGCGAATGGCAACGGGCTCGACGCGCAGGGCAGGGGGCTCGCCTGAAATCGCCGCCGCTACCGCCCCGGCGAGCCGCGCGCGCAACCGCTTGTCGGCATAGCCGCGTCCCTGCCGGTCGTGGACCAGGAGATTGTCGAGCGCCATTCCGTCACGCGTCGTATGGATCCGCGCGTCGACGATGCTCGCGCCGCCCTCGGCCAGCGCGGCGGAAATCCGGTAGAATAATCCCGGCCGGTCGATCGCGAACACGCTGATCCGCGTCGCGCCCGATGCCGCGTCGTGCTCGGCAACCACGCTTGGCTGCGCTTCGCCGATACGCGCCTCGGCCTCGGCAATCTGGCGCGCATTGGCGAGCAGCCATTCGGGCGGTTCGGCGATCCAATAGCTGTCGGGCAGCCGTTTCATATGTGCCCGCGCCGCACCCCCCTGCCAGCCGAGCGCGGCGGCAAGATCGTCCTGCCGCGCTGCCACCCGCTCGACGCGCCCGTGCTCCATATGGCCGAGCCGAAGCACTTCCTCGGCCAGATCGAACAGGTTGGTTAGCAAGCTGCGCTTCCAGTCGTTCCACGTCCCCGGGCCGACCGCTCGAATGTCGACCACCGTCAGGATCAGCAGCAGCCGCAGCCGCTCCGGACTTTGCACGGCATGGCTGAAATCCTCGATCGTCTTGGGATCGGCCAGGTCGCGGCGAAAGGCCATGTTCGACATCAGCAAATGATTGCGCACCAGCCATGCGACGGTCTCGGTCTCCCCCGCGTCCAGCCCAAAGCGCGGCCCCAGCACCTCGGCAATCTTCGCGCCAAGCTCGCTGTGATCCCCCCCCCGCCCTTTGGCGATATCGTGAAGCAGCACCGCAACATAAAGCGTCCGCCGCGACGCGATCTGGTCGAACAGGCGGGTGGATAGCGGGTGCTCCTTGTCGAGGTCGCCGCGCTCGATCGCCGCCAGCAGTCCGATCGCGCGGATCGAATGTTCGTCGACGGTATAGTGATGATACATGTCGAACTGCATCTGCGCGACAACGCGGCCGAAATCGGGAACGAAGCGCCCGAACACCCCCGCTTCGTTCATCCAGCGCAGCACGGTGTCGGGCCGATTGCGATCGCTCAGCACGTCGAGGAACAGCGCGTTGGCGCGCGGGTCGTCACGCACCGTATCGGCTAGCCGTGCATCGCGCGACGCCGCGCGCATTGCCGCCGGGTGGATCTCGAGCTTCTCGCGTGCGGCCACTGCGAACAGCTCGATCAGTCGCACCGGGTCAGCGGCAAGGTAATCGTCGGTCGGGATCGACACGCGTCCGCGATCGAGCACGAATCCACCGAGCCGCGCCGGGCGGCGGCGAATGGTCGGTAGCGCGAACCGCCGTCCCGACCGCGCCATCTGCTCGTCGACTTGGGCCAGGAATAGCCCGGTCAAATCGCCGACCGTCTTGGCGTTGAGGAAGTAGAACTGCATGAATCGCTCGACCGCGCTCTTGCCCGGCCGATCGGCGTAGCGCATCGCCGTCGCAATCTCGCGCTGCCGGTCGAACCCGAGCCGCTCCTCGGCTCGCCCCGCGGCGAGATGCAAGTGGCAGCGCACCGACCAGAAGAAGCGCTCGGCGCGCTCGAACCGCCGATATTCCTCTGCGGTTAGCAGGCCTGCACCGACCAGATCGGCGGGCTGGTCGACCCCGTGGATATATTTGCCGATCCAGTAGAGCGTGTGGAGGTCGCGAAGCCCGCCCTTGCCGTCCTTGACGTTGGGTTCGACGACATAGCGGCTGTCACCCATTCGCGCATGGCGCTCGTCGCGCTCGGCGAGCTTGGCGGTCACGAACGCGCGCGCTGTCCCCGTAACAACGTCTCGCCGAAAGCGAAGCCTTGTCTCCTCCGACAGTGCCTTGTCACCCCACAGGTAGCGCGCCTCGAGCAGCGACGTGCGGATGGTCATGTCCGCCTTGGCGAGCGAGGTCGCCTCGCCCGGCGTCCGCACCGACTGGCCGACCTTCAGCTTCAAATCCCACAGCAGATAAAGTAATGCTTCGGCGACCTGCTCGCACCATGGCGCGCGGCCTGGGGGAACGACCATCATCAGGTCGATGTCGGAAAACGGGGCCATCTCGCCGCGCCCCGTTCCGCCAAGCCCGACCAGCGCGATCCGCTCGGCGGTGGTCGGGTTGGGATTGGGGTAGATGCGCTGGGTCACGAAATCATAGGCGAGGCGGACGATCTGATCGGCAAGGAAGGCGTAGCCAAACGCATGCACGCGCCCGCGGTTGGGTTCGGCGACGACGCGCCGGGCGATTTGGTCGCGGCCCTTGCCCAAAGCCTCGCGCAACACCTCCGTCGCTGCCGGTTGCAATCCCGACCCGCTCGGCAAGGCGGCGAGCGCGTCCCCAATCGCCCGCCGATCGATGATCGCGCGCCGCTGTTCGACCTCGCTCATGCCTGCGCCCCCGCGAGCCGCTTGAGCGCATACAGCGCTTCGAGCGCCTCGCGTGGCGTCAGTGCGTCGGGATCGACCGCCTCCAGCGCCGCAACGAGTGGATCGGGCGCAGGCTCATTTGCCGCCGCAGCTGCCGCAAACAGCGGGAGATCGTCGAGCCCCGCTGCAATCCCCCCGGTCGCGTCCCGCCCTGCCTCGAGCTTCGCCAGCACGCTTTTCGCCCGTGACAGCACCGCTGCCGGCACCCCCGCCAACCGTGCCACCGCAATGCCATAACTACGGTCCGCCGGTCCCCCCGCGACCTCGTGGAGCAGCACCAGATCGCCTTTCCACTCGCGCGCTCGGACATGGTGCAGCGACAGCGCGTCGAGCCGGTCGGCGAGCCGCGTCAGCTCGTGATAATGAGTTGCAAACAGGGTCCGGGCGCGGACCGTGTCGTGCATCGCCTCGACCACTGCCCACGCGATCGCCAGCCCGTCATAGGTCGAAGTCCCGCGCCCGATCTCGTCGAGGATAACGAGCGACGAGGGCGTCGCCTGGGCAAGGATCGCCGCCGTCTCGACCATCTCGACCATGAACGTCGATCTCCCGCGCGCCAGATTGTCCGCGGCGCCGACCCGGCTGAACAGCCTGTCGACGATCCCGATCTTCGCCCGCGCGGCCGGAACGAACGACCCGGCCTGCGCAAGCAGCGCGGCAAGGGCGATTTGTCGCAGAAAGGTCGATTTACCCCCCATGTTGGGCCCCGTGATCAGCCACAACCGGTCATGCGGCCCCAGCGCAACGTCGTTGGCGATGAACCGATCGCCCGCTTGTGCGAGCGCCGCCTCGACTACCGGATGCCGCCCCGCGTCGATCTCCAGGCACGGCTGGTCGACCATGCTCGGCGCGCACCAACCGTCCTCGGCGGCGCGCTCGGCATGGCTAGCCGCAACGTCGATCCGCGCAATTGCATCGGCAGTCGCGGCAATCCCCGGCGCAGCGGTCACTGCCAGTGCAGTCAGTTCCTCGAAATGCCGCGCCTCGGCGGCAAGCGCATGCCCCCCCGCCTCGACCACCCGACTCGCCTCGGCGTGCAAGTCGGGCGAATTGAACCGCACCACTCCCGCCAGAGTCTGGCGGTGCGTGAACCCGCTGTCCGGCGCCATCAGCGCGTCGGCGTGCCGCGCACCGACCTCGACATGATAGCCGAGCACCGCATTGTGGCGGATCTTGAGCGAGGAAACCCCGGTCGAATCGCGATAGCGCGATTCCAGCTGCGCAATCGCTCGCCGCCCATCCGACGCCGCCAGCCGAAGCGCATCGAGCACCGCGTCATACCCTTCCGCAATATACCCGCCCTTCCCCGCATCGAGCGGCGGCGCTTCGACCAACGCGACGGCCAGCCGGTCGACCAGCGCGCCATGCCCGCCAAGATCGGGCAAAGTCGCCTCAAGCAACGCCGGCCGCTCGGACTCGCCCTTTAGCTCCTCACGAAGCCGAGCCGCCGCCGCCAGCCCGTAGCGCAATGATGCCAGATCGCGCGGGCTTCCCCGTCCCGCCACCAACCGCCCGAGCGCGCGCCCCAAATCGGGCATCGCACGCAGCGACCCCCGGACCCGCTCGCGGCGCAGGCTCGCATCGTGAAACCATCCGACCAATGCCAGTCGCACTTCGATCGCGCGTCGCTCGGTCAGAGGCGCGGACAAGTCGGCGGTAAGCATCCGCTTCCCGCACGCCGTGACGCAGCGATCAATCGTCGCAAGCAGGCTCGTACCGTTCGAACTGCGTAATATTTCGAGCGACTCCCGCGTCGCCGGATCGATCGCCATATGAGCCGACCGCGCCACCCGCCGCGGCGCGGCGAGGAACGCAACCGCGTCCTTCTGGGTCGCGTCGAGATAAGCGAGCAATCCGCCCGCTGCCGCCAGCTCGGCCCGCCCCGGTGCTCCGAACCCGTCGAGCGTCGTCACCCCGAACCGCGCGAGCAGCGCCCGCTCGCCCGCCAGGCTGTCGAAACCACCCTTGCCCGGCGCGAACTTCAACCCGGAAATCTTTTCGTCGGATATCGTCTCCGCTGGTCCGATCCGCGCCAGCTCGGCGCCAAGCTCGCCCGGCCCGCACGCCACGAGCTCGAACCGGCCGGTCGATATGTCCGCCGCCGCTATCCCCCATTCGTCGCCAACCCGCTTCACTGCCGCCAGCCAGTTCGTCGCGGCGCTATCGAGCAGCACGTCCTCGGTCAGCGTCCCCGGAGTCACCAGCCGAACGATCGCCCGGTCGACCAGCGCCTTCGCCCCGCGAGCGCGCCTCGCCTCCGCCGGGCTCTCGACCTGTTCGGCGATGGCCACCCGGTGACCGCCCCGGATCAGCCGGGCGAGATAGGCATTGGCCGAATGCACCGGCACGCCGCACATCGGGATCGGCTCGCCCGCACTCTCGCCGCGCCTGGTCAGCGCAATGTCGAGGCACGACGCTGCCGCCTTGGCGTCATCAAAGAATAGTTCAAAGAAGTCGCCCATGCGGTAAAACAGCAGCGCGTCCCCCGCCTCGGCCTTGAGGCGATGGTATTGCGCCATCATCGGGGTGAGCGTGGGAGGGTCGTCGGCACGGGCCATCGCCGAGGGGTAGCAGCCCACCGAGCCCAAGGGGAGGGGTGACTTCCCGTACGTCACGCTCCAAAGACCCTCGATGGCCGAAACGAACGTCCCCTTCTCCGACGCCGAAGCGCTCGAATTCCACTCGCGCGGCCGCCCCGGAAAAATCGAGATCATCGCGTCCAAACCGATGGCGACTCAGCGCGACCTCAGCCTCGCTTACTCGCCCGGCGTCGCCGTCCCGGTGCGCGCGATCGCCGATGACCCAGGCAAGGCCTATGATCTCACCGCAAAGGGCAATCTGGTCGCGGTAATCACCAACGGCACGGCGATCCTGGGGATGGGGAATCTCGGTGCGCTCGCGGCGAAGCCGGTGATGGAAGGCAAGGCGGTGCTGTTCAAGCGCTTCGCCGACGTCGATTCGATCGACATCGAGCTCGACACCGAGGACGTCGATCGCTTCGTCGACGCGGTTGCGCTGATGGAGCCGAGCTTCGGCGGGATCAACCTCGAGGATATCGCCGCCCCCGACTGCTTCATTATCGAGCAGCGATTGAAAGAGCGGATGAACATCCCGGTGTTCCATGACGACCAGCACGGCACCGCGATCATCACCGCAGCAGGCCTTATCAACGCCTGCCTGCTCACCGGCCGCGAGCTCAAGGACATCCGCGTCGTCGTCAACGGCGCCGGCGCCGCCGCCATCGCCTGCACCGAGCTCATCAAGGCGATGGGGGTGCGCGGCGACCACGTCATCATGTGCGATCGCAAGGGCACGATCCGGAAAGACCGCACCGACCTCGACCAGTTCAAATCGGCGCACGCCGTCGACACCACGGCCCAGAACCTCCACGAGGCGCTGGTCGGCGCCGACGTCTTTCTCGGCCTCTCGGCGGCGGGCGCTCTCAAACCCGAGATGGTGATGCAGATGGCGCCGTCGCCGATCATCTTCGCGATGGCCAATCCCGATCCCGAGATTACCCCGCCTGAGGCCAAGGCGGCGCGCCCCGACGCAATCGTCGCCACGGGTCGCTCGGACTATCCCAACCAGGTCAACAATGTGCTCGGCTTCCCGTTCATCTTCCGCGGTGCGCTCGACGTCCGCGCGACCGGGATCAACGACACCATGAAGATCGCCGCCGCGCACGCGCTCGCCGAACTCGCGCGTGAGCCAGTGCCCGAGGAAGTCGCGCTTGCCTATGGCGGGATCGACCAGCATTTCGGCCCCGACTACATCATTCCCGCGCCGTTCGACCCGCGATTGATCGAGATCGTCCCCATCGCCGTCGCACAAGCCGCGATGGACAGCGGCGTGGCGCGCAAGCCGATCGCCGACATGATTGCCTATCGCGCCCAGCTCCGCGCCCGGCTCGACCCCACCGCCTCGGTGATGAGCCTTGCGTTCGAGGCTGCGCGCTCCAACCCCAAGCGCGTGCTGTTCGCGGAAGGGGAGGAGCCCAACGTTCTGCGCGCCGCGATCGCGTTCAGGGAAGGCGGCTTCGGCACCCCGATTCTCGTCGGGCGCGAGACGGTGCGCGGGCAGCTCGCCGAGCTTGGGGTCGATCCCGCCGACTATGAAGTGCTCAACAGCCGCAATTCGCCGCTCGTCGGCCGCGCGGTCGACTATATCTACGCCAAGCACCAGCGCCACGGCATGCTCCGCCGCGAGGTCGAGCGGATGGTCAACCAGGACCGCAACACCTTCACCGCTGCCATGCTCGCGCTCGGCGAGGGCGACGCGATGATCACCGGCACCACCCGTCCCTTCAGTCAAAGCCTCGCGCAGGTCCGCAGCGTCATCGACGATGAACACGGCACGACCCCGTTCGGCATCACCATCATTCCCGGCAAGAGTGGCACGGTGATGATCGCCGACACCGCGGTCAACGAGCGCCCGACCGACGATCAGCTCGCGGCGATGGCGATCCGCGCCGCCGCCTTCGCCCGCCGCCTCGGCCAGGAGCCGCGTGTCGCTTTCATCAGTTACACCACATTCGGCAACCCCCCCGGGCGCCACATCGCCGAGCTGCGCGATGCGGTGAAGCTGCTCGACAGCCTCGTCACCGATTTCGAATATGAGGGCGAAATGGGCCCCGACCTCGCGCTCAACCACGAAGCGCAGCTCAAATATTACCCCTTCACGCGCCTCACTGGCCCGGCCAACATTCTGATCATGCCAGGGCTTCAGTCCGCCAACATCTCGTCGAAACTGCTGCGCGCACTGGGCGGCGGGAACATGCTTGGGCCCTACCTCATGGGCATGGCGCTCCCCGTTCAGATTGCCCCGATGACTGCTAGTTCGTCCGACCTCGTCACCTTGGCCGTCCTCGCCTCGGGCCTGGCACAGCGCTAGCTGGCACGAGCGGCGGGCAAATCAGCGTCCCTCCGCGCCAGGCCGGCAGCGACAGACAAGGCCGCCCCGCCGCCAGCCTTGCGGTCTCCAACCTCGCTGCCTCCGCAGCCGCGGGACGTTGCCAGAACCACAGAATGGCGCGCTCACTTCCGGCGGCGCGCACGAAATCCTCGGCATGCCGCGCGTCGATCAACTTGACCTGCGCGGCCGAACCCTGCCGATCAAATTCGCGTTCGATCAGCTGTGAACCGGTCGCCGGATCCATCACGCGCTGACCGACGAAGCCGAGTGAATAGACCACGTCGCTTGCCCCCATCGCGCGCAGCCGGACGACCGCCTCCTGAATGCTGAAACTGGCCCGCCCCGCCATTTCACGCCGAGCTCCGAGCGGACCGCCGACCAGCGCGAAACCAGCGAGCAGGCTCCAGCCGACCCGATTGCCCGCCAAGATCACCAGCGAAAGCAGCGTGCCCGGGACGCAACTGGTCAGATAGCGTTGGAAGATCATCGGGGTCAGCAACCCCCCGATGAGGAGCAGGACGAGCGCCCCGACTCCCGTCAGTCCCGCCACGCTCGTCGCGTTCGGCGTCTTTATCCGGGGAATCAGCACCCCGCCCAGCAGCGCAACCACCAGCATCGCGAAAGCCGGCTGGCCGACGCAATAGGCCGCCATTGTCGGGAGCTCGGCCGGGCTCAGACGCCACTGCCAGCTGTTCCCCGGCTGCGCGAATACGAGCAGCCGGGGCAAATGCCAGCCGATCCAGGCAAAGCCCGGAATCGCCGCCAACACCGCCGGCCACAGCGCGAATACGCGGACGCGATGGACGACGACAAGCGCGATCGCCTGCATCAGGCACAGAGCCGCCGAATGATATTCGGTCAGGAACAGCGCGGTGCCGATCGCCACCCAAACCGCCGCCCGTCGCCGCGATGGCGCCTCGATCAGCCAGGCAAAGGCGATCGTTAAGGCGGTCGCGAGCAATAGTGCGAAAGCATAGCAGCGGGCATCGGTCGCCGCATAAAGCGATCCGGTCCACGCCGCGATCATGATTCCCCACACCGCCGCCAGCGTGACGGTCGACTTCGGCATTCGCCACAATAATGGCAGCAGGCTCGCCGCCGTCACCGCGATCAGGCTCGGCAGGCGGAGCATGAACGGGCTCGCGAACGGCCACAGCCGCATCACGAGCGAATAGAGCGGCGCGTTGGGGTCCAACCATAATTGCCGGACAAATGCCGCCGAGTCCGGCTGGCGCGCGAGCATCCAGGTGAAGCTCTCGTCGGTCCACAGCGGCAGTCCGCGCGACAGCCAGATGCGCTCGGCCGTCGTCACGGCCAGTGCGATCGCGAGCAGGGCGACGAATGGTTCTGCGCTGACCCGTGTGATCGCGCGCGAAGTAAGTCCCGCCGAGACGTCGCTCAAAGGCGGTCCGCCTTCGACACTGCATCGATATCGCGCAGCGCTGCCAGTATGGCGTGGAGGTGCGCCAAGTCGTGCACTTCGACGTCGATGTGGAAGGTGTGGAAACTGCCGTCGCGGTGGACCAGCGACAGGTTGATGATATTCGCCCCCTTTGCCCCCAGCACGCTCGCCATCATCCCGAGCGCGCCAGGCACGTCGCGCAGGATAATGCATAGCCGCGCCGTCCCGCCGTCCGACCCGTCGCCCCACGCCAGGTCGAGCCAGTCGGCATCGGTCCCGCTCGCCAGCGTGTCGCAACCGATGGCGTGGACCTCGATACTCTCGTCCTCGCGCCGCAGGCCAACGATGCGGTCGCCCGGGATCGGGTGGCAGCACGGTGCCAGCGTGTACGACACCCCCGCCGTCAGCCCCTTGATCGAGATGGCGGTGCGCTGCGCCGGCGGGCGCGGGGCGACATCGCCACCGGTTGAGCCGGGCATTAGCGCCTCCATCAGCGCCTCGTCCGAAAAGTGGCGTTTGGCGATTGCCACCATCAGCTCATCGGGGTTCTCGACCTTCAGCTTCTTCACCGCGCGCGCCACGGCCTCCTTGGCGATCGGCGCGGGGAGCCGTTCGATCAGCTCCTCGTAAATCTTGCGCCCTAGGAGAACCATTTCGTCGCGCTCCTTGTGGCGCACGAACCGCCGCACCCCGGCGCGTGCCTTGCCCGTCGCGACGAAGCGCAGCCACGACGGTTGCGGGCTCTGCGCCGCCGAGGCCAAAATCTCGACTTGATCGCCATTCTCGAGCAGCGTGCGCAGTGGCACAACCCGACTGTTGACCTTGGCGCCGACGGTCTGGTCGCCAAGGTCGGTGTGCACCGCATAGGCGAAATCGACCGGCGTTGCGCCCTTGGGCAGCTGGATCAGCTCGCCCTTCGGCGTAAAGGCGAAGATGCGATCCTGGTACATCGCCATCCGCGTATGCTCGAGCAGCTCCTCGGGGCTCTCGGCATGGTCGAGGATCTCGACCAAGTCCGAAATCCACGGCACCTTGACTTCCGCGACGGGCTTGCCCTCCTTGTAAGCCCAGTGCGCCGCCAGCCCACGCTCGGCCTGCAGATGCATCTCGCGCGTCCGGATCTGGATTTCGATGCGCATCTTGGAATCGTGGATCACTGATGTGTGCAGGCTGCGATAGCCGTTGCGCTTGGGGGTCGAGATGAAGTCCTTGAACCGCCCCGGGACCATTGGCCATCGCTGCTGGATATGGCCTAGCGCGCGATAGCATTCGTCAACATCGGCGACGATTACTCGAAACGCCATGACGTCGGACAATTGCTCGAAGCTGATGTGCCGTTCGGCCATCTTCTTCCAGATCGAATAGGGGTGCTTCTCGCGCCCCATTACCTCGGCCTCGAGACTATGATCGGCAAGGTGAAGCTGAAGTCCCAGCCCGATACGATTGACGAGATCGCCCCCCGCCGCGTGCAACTGTGACAATCGCTTGGTAATCGAGGTATAGGCATCGGGCTCGAGTTGCTTGAACGCGAGCGTCTGCATCTCGTTCATGATCTCATACATGCCGATCCGCTCTGCGAGCGGGGCATAGATATCCATCGTTTCCTTTGCGATTCGGCGGCGCTTGTCCTCCGACTTCACATGATGGAGCGTGCGCATATTGTGCAGCCGGTCGGCGAGCTTGACCAGCAACACACGAATATCGTCGGACAGCGCAAGCAGAAACTTGCGCAAATTCTCGGCAGCGCGCTCATTCTCGGATTGCGCCTCGATCCTGCTGAGTTTTGTCACTCCGTCGACCAGCCGAGCGACCGACGGCCCGAACAGTTTCTCGATTTGCTCATGGGTCGCAATCGTGTCCTCGATCGTGTCGTGGAGGATGGCAGTCGCAATCGTCTCGGCGTCGAGCTTCAAATCGGTCAGGATGCCCGCAACTTCGATCGGGTGGCTGAAGTACGGATCGCCCGACGCACGCACCTGAGTCCCGTGCGCCTTCATCGAGAAGACATAGGCGCGGTTCAGCATGTCCTCGTCGGCGTCAGGATCATAGGCCCGCACTTTTTCGACGAGTTCATACTGGCGAAGCATAGTGTCAGTGTTGGGGGTCGCCTTCCCTCGTTGCAAGCGCGAAAGACGCCGCATGGCAGGCGAAGCGCCGCATTGTCCTGTTCATCGACCTAAACTTGTGATTTAACCCAGATCATGGGAGATCGAGCGTGAGAACAGCGCCGGACATGACGGCCTTCAAAGTTCAGGCTTCCAATTGCGCCATCCTACCCGCGGTCGAACTGATCGGCGAGAAATGGGCCTTCCTTATCCTGCGCAGCGCATTCAATGGCCTCGTCCATTTTGAAGAGTTTCAGTGCGGGCTGGGTATCGCGCGCAACATCCTGTCAAACCGGCTGTCGAAGCTGGTGCTTGGCGGGATCATGACCCGCAATCCCGACCCCGAGGACGGCCGCAAGCTCGTCTATTCACTGACCGAAAAGGGCGAGGGGCTGCTGCTCGTCGTCATTGCGCTTCGCCAATGGGGAGAGAAGTGGGGCCTTGGCCGCCATCAGTCAGACCTTGTCGACCGTCGCGATGGCCGCGCCTTGCAGCGGATATCGCTGCTCAGCGCTGACGGCCGCGAACTCGGCATGCGCGACCTCGCCTGGGCCGAGCGCGCCGAAGTCCAGCCGCGCGCCGTGCATAACGTGCTGGCTTCGTTCGCCTAGGCACGACGCCAATGAAAAGGGCGGCCGCGACTGGCCGCCCTCGTTCGATCGAAAATCCCGACCGTTATTCGTAATCGCCGCCCGATGGACTGGGCCGCGGCGGCGCGGCGGCGGTGAGGCGCAGCGCTTCGGCCGAATCGGCCAGGCTGGACAACTCGTCCGTCTCGTCCTCTTCGTCGATCCGGACGCGCTGCAGGCTCGAGATGATCGCTTCCTCGAGATGCTTGGGACGGACCGTCGCTTCGGCGATCTCGCGCAGCGCGACAACCGGGTTCTTGTCACGGTCGCGGTCGATGCTGATATCGGCGCCGCCCGAAATCTGGCGGGCGCGCTGGGCCGCCATCAACACCAGGTCGAAGCGGTTGGGGATCTTGTCGACGCAATCTTCGACGGTAACGCGCGCCATAAGGAGTCGCCTTGGAGAGGGTGCGGCAGAGGCCGGGAAGGCACTCGACCTAGTGACGGCGGCCCCCAAAGTCAATCAACCGGGACTGTGCTTGCCTTGACGCGGCGCGACCGGCACAGCGAGTCCGATGCCGCTTCCTTCGCTCCCAGACTGCAGCCTGACGGTCGATGGCAACCGGCTGACCCTGGTGACCGAAGGCCCGGCGCGGCTCGAGGCCCTGCTCGCACTGATCGACGGGGCGGAGGAAACCCTGCGCATCCTCTATTACATCTTTACCAACGACGAGGCCGGTGAGAAGGTCAAGCAGGCCCTGTTTCGCGCAGTCGAGCGCGGGGTCCAAGTCTCGCTGTTGATCGACGGCTTCGGAAGCAGCAAAACTCCTGATACCTATTTCAGGCACCTCCACGACAAAGGCGCTCGCTTCTGCCGCTTCAACCCGAGCTACGGTCGCCGCTATTTGCTGCGCAATCACCAAAAACTGGCACTCGCCGACGGCAAATGCGCACTAATCGGCGGTTTCAACGTCGAGAACGACTATTTCGGCACGCCTCAGGACGGAGCGTGGCGCGACATCGGGTTAATCGTCGAGGGTCCCGCAGCCCAGCGGCTTGGCCGTTATTTCGACGCGCTGATGGGCTGGGCGCTGCACAAGGGTGCACGGCTTAAGGCACTGCGCGCCGTCGTCCGCCATTTTTCCGAAAGCGAGGGCAAGCTGCAGTGGCAGTTCGGCGGCCCGATGCAGCGCCGGTCACCGTGGGCGCTGTCGACCGTCCAGGACCTCGCCCACGCCAACAGCCTGGAAATGATCGCGGCCTATTTCGCGCCCATGGCGAGCATGTTGTCGCGCATTTCACACGTCGCCGATACCGGCGGCCGCGTGCGCGTCATCACCGCCAGCAAGTCCGACAACCATGCGACGATCGACGCCGCGCGCTACACCTACTCCCGGTTGCTGCGACGGCGCGTGGAGATGTTCGAATATCTGCCGACCAAGCTTCATTCCAAGCTGCTGATCATGGACGATATCGTCCACATCGGCTCGTCAAACTTCGATATCCGCTCACTCTATCTCAACATGGAGATGATGCTGCGGGTGGACGATCCCCACTTTGCGATGATGATGCGCGGCTATTTCGAGCATGAAATCGGCGACAGCGAGGAAATCACGCCCAAGCTGCACAAATCGCGCGGTACTTGGCTCGAGCGGCTGCGCTGGCGGATCGGATTCTTCTTGGTCAACAGCCTCGACTTCACCGTCACGAGAAACCTCGCGCGGCGCGAACGCTAGGCGCTCGCTTCCTCGCGCCAAGCCCAGAACAGCGTCGCCGGCGGCACGTTCCACAACTCGAACCCACGATCGAGCCGCTCGAAATGCGGCGCGATGAAGTCGCGCACTCTAGGACTGAACTGATAGACCAGGAAGGCACCGCCAGCGCGGATAACCCGCGACGTCGCCGCGCCGATCGCGTCGCCCACGCCCGGCGGGAGCGTCGAAAAGGGCAGGCCGGAAACCACGAAATCAGCCTTATCGAACCCGTGCGCGGCGATGATCTTTTCCACATCTGCAGCCGACCCAGTGACCGCGATCAACCGCTCGTCGTCGATATCGGCCTTCAGATAGGCAGTGAAATCAGCATTGGTGTCGATCGTGATCAGCGTCGCGTCAGGCGCCAGCCGGTCCAGGATGGGCCGCGTGAACGTGCCCACCCCCGGGCCATATTCGACGAAGAGCTTGGTCGCGGTCCAATCGACCGGGCCAAGCATCTTCTCGATCAGCCGGTCACTCGACGGGATGATTGACCCGACCATTACCGGGTGCTTCAGAAATTCCTTGAGGAACTGTAACTTGGGGCTCGCCAGGCGCTTGCGCGTCAGGCGGCGCGGACCTTTGAGCGCTCGGGCAGGCGACGAATTCATGAAAGCTCCAGCAGGCGGAAGGCGGCTTCGTTCGCAAATGCCGCGCACATTAGCAAGTTCCAACGCCCGGCTTTGCGCTTCGCTCCGTCGCGCGTTAGGGGCAGTTCATGCGCAATGGGGCTTCCCGACCCGCCAAGCGGACCCCGGTTGGCACGACCGCGCTGACCAATCTCCAATTCCTCCTGCTGTTCGGCGCAATGCTCGTCGCCGCCGCGGGCAATACCGCGCTGCAGTCGATCATGCCCGCGATCGGGCGCGAGATCGGCATTGCCGACTTTTGGGTAGCGGTCGCCTACACCTCGTCGGCGATCCTGTGGGTATTGCTCGCTTCCTACTGGGCACAAAAAAGCGATACCCACGGCCGCAAGCGGTTGATGCTGATGGGGGTCGGCGGCTTCATCGTCTCGATGACGCTATGCGGAATCGTGCTTCGCGCTGGCCTCTCGCGCGCCATCCCGGGCGTCACGACCTTCATTCTGTTCGCACTCGCGCGCGGGATCTACGGCACGTTGGGTTGCGCGACGCCCAGCGCGACCCAGGCCTATCTCGCCTCGCGCACCCGCCGCTCAGGGCGAGTCGCGGCGCTGTCGTCGCTGTCCTCCTCGTTTGGCCTCGGCACAATTCTTGGCCCAGCGCTCGCCCCGCTGTTCGTGCTCCCTTTCATCGGCCTGTCCGGCCCGCTGTTCGCTTTTGCCCTCATCGCGCTGTTCGTGTTCCTGGCGATCTGGCGCTGGCTCCCTGACGACAGCAAGGACGTCGTTCGCGAAGGACGCGGCGCTGCGATGTCCTACCCCTCGCTCGCGACCAGCCCGACCGGCGCCAGCATCGTCGCCTCGACCGCCCCCCAATCGACCCGGGTCAGATGGCGCGATCCGCGAGTGGCGCGCTGGATCACCGCCGGAATTGTTTCGGGACATGCACAGGCAGCCACGCTGACCGCGCTCGGCTTTTTCGTTATCGACCGGTTGGTCCTCGCGCCGAGCGGCTCCGAAATGCCGATCTCGATCGTCATGATGGCGGGCGCTTCGGCGACGCTCGCTGCTCAGTGGGGCCTGATCCCGCGCCTCGGATTGTCTCCGCGCACCATGATTATCGGCGGTTCGCTCGTCGCCGCGGCTGGCTGCGGCGCGCTCGTCCTGGCGCATAATCTCTATGGCCTTGTGATCGGCTTCGCGCTGACAAGCCTCGGGTTCGGCTTTACCCGCCCCGGCTTCACCGGCGGCGCTAGCCTTGCGGTCCCGCTTGCCGAACAGGGCGGAGTCGCTGGCGCAATTACCGGCGCCAACGGGATCAGCTATGTCGCCGCACCCTCGCTCGGCATGGCGCTTTACGGGCTCGATCCCGACCTGCCGTTCCTCGTTGCCGCCGCCCTGCTCGTTGGGCTTGCGATCTGGGGAAGAGCGCGCCTGCCGACTTAATCGCCCTTGCCCCCCGGTCGCGGACGCAGCGTCCCGGGAAGCACGAAGCCGATTCCGCCGAGCGGCCTGACCGCATCCGATTTCAACGTTTCCTGGATTTGCTCATATTCGGCGAGCATGTCGTCTGTCACCGACGCGCGAGTCTCGGTCAGCGCGGCCTCGAAATCGGCCATCGTCACCTCGGCCGAATCGATTCCCCGGCGCAGCGCGACCAGACCGGCGCGACGCGTCAGATCCTCCAGATCGGCACCGGTGAAGCGATCGGTTTCCTCCGCGATCGTCTCGAGGTCGACGTCCTTGGCGATTGGCATCCCCGCCGTGTGGATCGCCAAAATCCGCCGCCGCCCGGCGACATCGGGCACGCCCACGTAAATCAGCTCGTCGAACCGCCCTGGCCGGAGCAGCGCCGGATCGATCAGATTGGGCCGGTTGGTCGCGCCGATGACGACGACATTGTTGAGCTCCTCCAACCCGTCCATCTCGGCCAATATGGTGTTGACCACCCGCTCGGTAACCTGCGGCTCGCCCATCCCCGCGCCGCGTGCCGGCACCAGCGAATCGAGCTCGTCGATGAAGATCACCGTCGGCGCGACCTGCCGCGCCCGGGCGAACAGCCGCGCGATCTGCTGCTCGCTCTCGCCATACCATTTCGACAGCAGGTCGGACGACTTGACCGAGATGAAATTGGCCTGGCTCTCGCGCGCCGTCGCCTTGGCGAGCAGCGTCTTGCCCGTTCCCGGCGGGCCATAGAGCAGGAACCCCTTGGCGGGCCGGATTCCCAACCGCTTGAACGCTTCGGGGTGTTTCAACGGCAGTTCGACCCCTTCGCGCAACTTCTCGCGCGACGCGTCGAGCCCGCCGATATCCTCCCACCGCAACGTCGGCACCTGCACCATCACCTCCCGCATCGCCGAGGGCGACACGCGCTTGAGCGCATTTTCGAAATCATTGGTATCGACCGACAGCGAATCGAGTATCTCGGGCGGAATGCTCGCTTCCTCGAAATTAATCCGCGGAAGGATCCGGCGAACCGCCTCGAGCGCCGCCTCGCGCACGAGCGCGCCAAGGTCGGCACCGACGAAGCCGTAGGTCCGCCGCGCCAGGTCATCGAGGTCGATCCCTTCGGCGAGCGGCATGCCGCGCGTGTGAATACCCAATATTTCGCGCCGCCCCGGCTCGTCGGGCACCCCGACCACGATCTCGCGGTCGAACCGGCCCGGCCGGCGAAGCGCTTCGTCGATCGCTTCGGGACGGTTGGTCGCAGCGATCACGACCAGATTCTGGCGCGGCTCGATCCCGTCCATCAGCGTCAGCAACTGCGCTACCAGCCGCTTTTCGGCCTCGCCCGACACCTGCCCGCGCTTGGGCGCGATCGAATCGATCTCGTCGATGAAGATGATCGACGGCGCGGACTTGGCCGCCTCCTCGAACACGTCGCGCAGCTTCTTTTCGCTCTCGCCATAGGCCGAGCCCATGATCTCGGGCCCGTTGATGATGAAGAACCGCGCCTCGCTTTCGTTGGCAACCGCGCGCGCCAGCCGCGTCTTGCCGGTCCCGGGCGGGCCGTGGAGCAGCACCCCCGTGGGCGGATCAACTCCCAGCCGCTGGAACAGTTCGGGGTGGCGCAGCGGCAGCTCGACCATTTCGCGCAGCGCGTCGATCGTATCCTTCATCCCGCCCAGATCGTCATAGGTGACGTCGGCCCGCCGCTCACCGTCCTTCTTGGTAAATTCGGCCAGCAGTTCGACCACCGTCGACGCGTCGATATGCACGATCCCTCGCGGCACGGTCGTCATGACGCGCAATCGCACTTCCTGCAAGGCGAACGCCGGCGCGTTGAGCAGCTGACGCACATGCTCGGGCATGTCGGCATTGACCCGCTGATGCCCTGCAGTGGCAACCGTATCGCCCTCGGTCAGCGGCCGCCCCTCGAAGCTGCGCTTTAACGCCTCGGCCGATCCGGTCAGCCGGACCTGTTCGGCGGCGGGCGCGAACACCACCCGGGTCGCCGCCTTCGACTCGACCTTGCGCACTTCGACATAGTCGCCTGAGCCAACTTCGGCATTGGCGCGCTGTAGTCCGTCGAGGCGGATGATCTCGAGCCCCTCGTCATCGCCATAAGGCCGGATCGCGCGCGCTGCGGTCGATCGCTTGCCAACAATCTCGATAACGTCGCCTTCGGCCAGCCCGAGCTGCTGCATCCACTTTGCTGGTAACCGCGCGACCCCGCGGCCGCTGTCGGCGGGGGGCAGGTTAGCCAGAGGTGGCTCGGCAAATCTGGACAGTGCGTTAAGTGGAGTTTCTGCCTGAAGGTGGCCAGGATGGCTGTCGAACAGGAGAGATGGTGACGAAGCGAACGCGCCGGAACCACAGCCCGGCATTCAAGGCGAAGGTGGCAT
>JANXUU010000101.1 GCA_025356055.1 Sphingomonas sp.
CCCGGCGAGCGGTGCATCTGGCTGACGATGACGCGCTCGGTGCCGTTGATGATGAAGGTGCCGTTCATCGTCATGAGCGGCATGTCGCCCATGTAGACGTCCTGCTCCTTGATATCGATCACCGACTTGGCCTCGGTGTCGGGATCGATTTCGAAGCTGGTCAGGCGCAGCGTGACCTTCATCGGCGCGGCATAGGTCAGCCCGCGCTGACGGCACTCATCGGTGTCGAACTTGGGCGGCTCGAGCTCATAGCGATCGAAGTCGAGATGCGCGGTACCGGCGAAATCCTGGATCGGAAAGACCGAGCGCAGCGTCTTCTCGAGACCCGAGACATAACCGATCGAGGCATCCGAGCGAAGGAACTGCTCGTACGATTCGCGCTGGACCTCGATCAGGTTCGGCATCTCGCTGATTTCGTGGATGTTGCCGAAAATCTTGCGGATGCGGCGCGGATTGGTCGGGCGCGGCGCCGTCGAGGTTAGGTCGATCGCTTTGGTAGCCATGAGAGTTCCTGCGCTGTTGCTCGATCACCGGTGGCCGGTGGCAGAGGCTGGACCCCGGGCGGGCCGGGGCGAGAAGGTCGGAGCGCTTGGTTCCCGATTTCCTTCTCCATGCGTGCGGTCCGTGCGCGGTTCGGACCCTGTCCCGGAGTAGGCAGGAAAAGGCCCCGGGCGCACATAAGCGTGCGGACGGAGCCGAGGTGTTCTGGATTTTATCGATATAGGGCATGGAACCGAAAAGAAAAGGGGTGTTTTGCAAGGTCGCTGAGCGGTGTGGTATGCGCTGCATTCGGGCGGGGGTGATAAGCAACGCGCCGCAACTTAAGGCTATTCCACCCGTTGTATCGGCGATCGAGCTTATTGTGTGCTCGCTGCTCCACGTCAGAGTTTTGCGTGCATTGCTCGCAGCGCTGCCGGAGATTTTGCCTGCGCGGCTCAAAGGTAAGTTGTGACAAAGACCATAATGATTGTCGAAGACGAAATTCTCGTGGCGGTAGATATCGAACGCATTCTGGTTGATGCGGGGTACGAGATTTTCGGGATCGCTGCCGACCGCGAGACGGCGCTACAGCAACGGGGCGAAGCGGATATCGCGTTCGTCGACATCAATCTTCGCGACGGACTGACGGGTCCCGCGATCGCTTGTGACCTCGCCGATCGCCATGGTACGAAGATTATTTACCTCACGGCGAATCCCGCACAAATTGATCGGGTCGCCGCCACCGCTATCGGATATATCGTCAAGCCGTTCAGCGATTCGGCGATCCGTGCCGCGGCCGACCTTGCCGCGAACGGCAGAAACGCCAACGATCCGGTTCATGCCGAAATTACGCTTTTCGCCGCCGTTTGACGGGCGTCGGGGC
Organism: Sphingomonas sp.; assembly: GCA_025356055.1. Classification (GTDB taxonomy): domain Bacteria; phylum Pseudomonadota; class Alphaproteobacteria; order Sphingomonadales; family Sphingomonadaceae; genus Sphingomicrobium. Next base: position 1,364 of record JANXUU010000101.1, read on the forward strand.
GACGGACCGCGTTGGTTGGGATTTTCACGATTGCTCTGAGCCCGTCAACAAGCCACTTGCGCTCAATCGTGCCGCCAAGTTGCTGTTCCACGCTCATTGCGATCAATCGCGAGCCGAAACCCTTGAGCGGGGGTGTGCTGACCTTCGGTCCGCCGGTTTCCTGCCATTCGAGGATGGTTTCGTTGCCCTCTATTCTACTGGTCAGCGCGACACGGCCATGCTCGCTGGATAACGCGCCATATTTGGCGGCGTTAGTGCCCAATTCGTGGAACAGCAGAGCCAATGGTGTCGCCGATCTGTCGTCAATGCCCGGATCGTCGCCGCTGATGACGATACGCTCACCTGAGGCTGATTTGTAGGGAGCGAGCAATTCCTCTAGCATCTTGTGCAGGCTCGACTGATCGTGCCGCGAGCGAAGCGCCCCGTCATTCGGGCGCACGAAATCATGTGCCTTGCCAAGCGCATTCACCCGGTCGCGCAGGTCATCGGCAACGAACTTGATCTCGGGGTGCTGGCGGCTCGATACGCTGATCAGGCCGCTGATGACTGCGAAGATGTTCTTGATCCGATGGCTCAGTTCCTGGGCGACAAGCTCGCGCTGGTCCGAGGCGACCTTTTGATCGTGAATGTCCGTGCAGGTGCCGAACCAGCGGACGATCCTGCCGTTCGGGTCTCGCATCGGTAGCGCACGGCCGAGCACCCAGCGATAGTCGCCGTTACGGTGGCGCAGCCGATATTCGATTTCATAGGCATTGCCGGTCGTAACGGCGTTGTTCCATGTTGCCCACGACCGTTCCTGGTCGTCGGGATGGAAAACAGATGTCCACTGATCGCCTTCGGTCGATCCTTCGAGGGCGCCGGTGAATTCGTACCAGCGCGCATTGAAATAGTCGGGCAACCCGTCGGGCCGCGTCGACCACACCATTTGCGGCATGCTGTCGGCGAGGACATCGAACCGCTGGCTACTATCGTCCCGCTGACTCTTGGCCAGGCGGGTCTCGGCTTGTTCGGTAATCAGCAGGCGATGTGCCTCAAACAAGGTCATCACGGCTTGTGCGAGCGTCGACAATCCCTTCGTCTGAAGATCGGTCAATCCATCACGCGGCTGCTGATCGATGACACACAACGCACCGAGCGAATTACCTTCCAGGCTGATCAATGGGGCACCGGCGTAGAAGCGAACCTTCTCCTCGCCGGTAACCAGGCAATTATCCCGGAAATAAGAATCGAGGGTGGCGTCATTGATCACCAGCAGGTCGGTGCTGCCCATCGCGTGCACGCAAAAACCGCGTTGCAGCGACGACTGCCGATCCTCGGTGCCGGTCCGAGCAATGAAATATTGATCGTCGTCGGTGACGAGACTGACAAAAGCCGCGGGCGCTCCGCACAGCGCGGCGGCGAAGTCGGTCAACGCGGTCAGCCGCGGATCGTCTAGAAGTTGCTCGATGCGATAGGGTGCAAGGATCGCCTCGCGCGGCCGGCCCGGTGTCTTCGAAGCTCGCGGCAAGGCGTTCATCCATCATCCTGAGAAGACGCGGAATGGGAGCATCCGGCGTAGGCTCCAGAACAACGCGCTGTAACGGCTTAGGTTCATCGAGATTGCGCGCGATCGCAATGACGCGGAAAAGGGCGACCCCTTGCGGAGCCGCCCTTCCCGATCACGACTGCTTCAAGACAGCCGCGAAACTGGTTCGCCGGAGCGAGAAGCTTATTTGAGCTCGACCGTGCCGCCAGCGGCTTCGATCTGCGCCTTGATCTTCTCGGCTTCGGCCTTGTTGACGCCTTCCTTGATCGGCTTGGGCGCGCCTTCGACGAGCGCCTTGGCTTCGCCGAGGCCGAGCTGGGTGATCGCGCGGACTTCCTTGATGACGTTGATCTTCTTGCCACCGTCGCCGGTGAGGATCACGTCGAATTCGGTCTGCTCTTCGACTTCGGGGCCAGCAGCGGCAGCGGCAGCCGGACCGGCGACCGCAGCGGCGGCCGAAACGCCCCACTTCTCTTCAAGGGCCTTGGCGAGGTCGGCGGCTTCGAGAATGGTCAGTGCCGAAAGCTGGTCGACCAGCGAGTTGATGTCAGCCATATTAAACTCCTGTGCGGGGCAGCGCCCCAATGCGTTGAAATAAAACGAAGAAACTATGCCGCTTCCTTGGCCGCATAAGCCCCGAACACGCGGGCCAGCTGGGCCCCCGGCTCGTTGATCGTGCGGGCAATCTTGGTCGCCGGTGCCTGGACAAGCCCGATGAGCTTCGCGCGCATCTCGTCGAGCGAGGGGAGCGCGGCAAGTGCCATGACCCCTGCAACATCGAGCAACGTGTCACCCATCGCGCCGCCAACGATTTCCAACTTGGTGTTGGTCTTGGCGAACTCCACCGCCACCTTGGCGGCGGCGACGGGGTCGATCGAGGTGGCAAGCGCGGTCGGGCCGGTCAGCAAATCGCTGATCGGTCCATAGCGCGTGCCCTCAAGGGCGATGACGGCCAGCTTGTTCTTCGCGACTTTGAACTGGGCGCCGGCGTCGCGCATCTTCAGGCGCAAGTCGGTGGACTGGGCCACCGTCAGGCCGAGATTGCGGGTGATGACCACCACGCTGGTCTCGGAGAAGACG